>JAKPSH010000035.1 GCA_029555385.1 Pseudomonadota bacterium | reverse complement strand
CTGAAAAAGTCCACGGAGGGACTTTTTCAGCAACCTGTTTGCCGTAATATCACATAGCGAGCGGGCAGAGAAACATTACGATTAAGTGTCACATATGCCCGGCGAAAGACACCCGTCAATATCAAAATAGCCGCCCCGCATCTACGCCGAGCACCTAAACACCGAATCAGCACCGGATAGAAACCGCCAGTCGGCAAATCACTGGGTTTGCCCTATTCACCCGGAGAAACATTTGCTCCGGCAGTAAGAACCGCTGCCCCGGTCAGCCACCTGCCGTAAGGCGCTTGCCGTCTGAGATTCCAAGCGTTGTATTGAGCAGAAATTTTGCGCGGTGCGGTGTTTCCGCCGGTGCTACGAAAACGAACTTCTGCGCTGTCCACGCGTAGCGGAAAGTCGCTGAGCGGCGCTTGCCGTCAGCTTCAGTCACCAAATGCTGCACAGTCTGTCCGCTTAACGTGCTGCCGTCTTCGGAGAGGACCGCGATGCTTTGCGCTTCCCCTCCGCTTTGGCGATCGGTTATTTTCATACTGAGCTGGAGCTTGCCGTCCGCACTGCGGCTAACTGTACCGCGAACCGGAAGTGCGGAAACTGCTGAACGTAAGTTGCTCTCACTGGGCGCAAGCTGTGCTTCCACAACACTGAAGCCTGCAAGCTGCGTGCCGTCGAACTGTTCAAAGGCGAAAATTCCGGGACGGTTCTCGCCGCCTGCTTCGTTTAGCGTCCAACGCCAATAGCCGCTTAAGTCCTCGCTGTCGCTCTGCGCTTGATGCGGTGCGAACCGGAGCGGATTATCCACCCAGTCCGGCGGAAGCTGCGCAACAGCAGATTTTTCTGGCGCCTGCGCCGCGGCTATGGTCTTTTTCGCTTGCGCGAAAATTGCACTCAGGGCGACTACGGCCTCCTGCTTTGTGGCGAAAGTCTGGGCGAACCAGTCAACCGAAGCGCCCTGCACCAGTTTGCCTTGGAGCAACCGCTCATAGCCCAAGGCCGCGCGGATGTCGCCGTTTTGCGTGTCAACTGCCGTTGGCTTATAGTACAATGCCGTGACCTGAACTGTGGCAAGGGATTTTACTTCGCCCGGCTGAGATATACCGTCCCGGTTGGCATCAAACCATAAGGCAAGATCGTCAAGCTCACTGCCGCTAATTTTGTTGTCACGGTTGGCATCAAGCAGAGCTAATGCTTCGTAGCCATTGGTCCACGGTGCGCGCAGTTCGTCCGCTTGATAGTCGGTTACCCGCGTAGTTTGTCCGCCGAAGGAATAGGCGCCAAAAAGCTGCTTCGCTGAAGTAACCCGGCCGCCCTTCTGCGGGTCATAGACCAAGAGCGGGGCCTTATCCGATGCCTTCCAGAGGCTATAGGACTCCGGCTCAGCGGCGTTAATTGAGAACGACGCCACCGTCATTCCTTCCTCAAGCGATACGCCATCATCCCAGATAAGTGAAATCGGACTCCACGACACTCCGGCAAAGCCGCAAATCTTCTTGTCCGGCGTCAAATTTGTCCAGTGACAATTCTTGTCCATATACCAGGTGTAGGTTTCAAGGGCATCAGAATCCTTAGAAACCTTGTGCACAGCCTCGTCCATATCTGGGTCTCCAAGGAAGGTCCCGAGATCGTCCGGTGTAGTGTAGTCCGCGGCTACACCGCAGAGCCCCCAACGCTGCTTGCTGCCGCTTTTCGTGTCTTTGCGGTGAATCCCGCAATCGGCACGTTTTCCACTCCACTTTTTCACAAAGCAGCCAGGAACCGCCTTATTGCCCTTATACTTGAACTGCTTCTCTAGGTATTCAAGAGAATATTTAGTCATTCCGCGCCCGGGATCATCGGTGAAATTGGCCCAAGCGGCAACCCAGAGGCACTCTTGACACGGTTTGCAGCCACATTTGCCTGGCGCAGGCTGTCCGCATCCGCATCCCAAGTCCTCTGCTGTCCCATTCGTTACACCAAAGCAGTCGACCGGACATGCTTCGCAGCCGCACTCACCTGGTGCTGGCTTACCGCAGCCACATCCCAAGTCCTGCGCAGTGCCATTCGGCACACCTAAGCAGTCGACTGGGTCTGAACACGGCTCGCAGCCGCACGGGCCGGGCGCCGGCTCATCACAGCCACAACCCAAGTCCTGGGCATTACCATCAGGGATCCCTTTGCAGTCAAAATAGCCACCAAGACACTCCGGACTAAAGGGTTTTGGATCTTCGGCTTGTGCCGCAAGAGGACCTACGCGAAATTCCTCACAACAAGCAAGAACGGTGACCGTGCCGATGATAAGACAAGACTTGAAAAGAATATTCGAAACGCTCATGCGGAGGCTCCTCTCTGCTAATACGAATTATCTCTAGAGAGAGTTATGAGGCGGCGTGGATTCTCCTATCTAACTGTACAGTTTTGGTATTTAAAAATGTCCGCCTTGTGATATGTCGTGAGCTGTCCAGGACAAATAGTCGGGGCTTGGGCAGCAAACAATGCAATCAGGGTGCTGAAAAACCAATTTTCTGCACCTTGATAGCCTGGCATAAATGTGCCGGAATTGTGCGAAATCGAAACTATACTATCCGGTAAGGAGTTGGTGCTTCCCGTTTTTTTCAGTGTTTCCCGATGCGATAATCGCTTGCGATTACATCGAAAGAAGACTACCTTTTTGAAGGACTAGGCGGGCGCTAGATGGGACTTTTTCAGCAACCTAGCAGGCGATATGTCGCAAAAGAAGCTCGACAAGCACCGTTATTCACTCCAGAAGAACAGCACAGTTCTAAAGTTTTTGCGCAAGTACCGCGATTTGCTGCTGGTGCTTGTCTGTATTGCCGCAGTGCTTGCAGCTCTGAACACCAACCAGAAAAGCAAAGATCAGACGCCTAAGCCGCTGACAATCACTCTGAAGGGATTTAAGCCAGAGGAGTCTCCCGTTTTACCCAACGACTCATTAACTACGCCGTCCGGCCCGGTGCAACCTGAGCTTGCTAAGCCAACAAGCTTCGCCCATGAGCTGCGTTCGGACCCGGGTAATTACGGACTTATTCATCGCCGCGGCAGTTTGCGCAAAAATGGGCTGCTTCTGCATTTTTTGCTTAGCTGGAACCATACAATCACGCAGAATTTCGTTGCCGCGTTAAAAACAGAGCTCAGCAATAATAAAGACCAAAAGATTTTTTTCTCGCTTGAGCCTTGGGACCCGCTTCCGCCCCAATCAAAACGTATCCGCGCCCGGCTTGATACTACTGAGTTCCTCAAGGGATTTGACATTACGCTGCTCGTGCCGGCCTCAGATAGCCCGATCCACTACGGCCTGTTTCTCTGCGCCGCCCGCGAGAAAGACTCTGCTTGTGCCGGTAAAGAGACACTGAGCATTACAAACCCCCGTCTAGGCAGCGCCGGAGCAAATTTGTTTTTCGCTTACCTGCTGATCGATGGAGACAGTGTCTATGTGCTTGATTACCGACCGAACACGGAAGCGGCTTATCGCGGTCTCTATCGCGCGGCAGAATACGCGATTATTCGCAATCCTGCGTTGGAGCAATTATCCGGGAAAGAAAAACGCGAGCGCGCAAAAAACTTGGTACGGTTGGTCAAGCAGTATGACGAACGCCTTGGCAGCCGTGGATTTGGTACGGCTGAAACCGCGCTGCAGATTGTCCTGCCCTGCTCCCCTACCTAATCAGACGCATGCGGATTTTCAGGGCCATGTGCATGAAGAGATTTGTTAAATCCTGAGCGTCTCTTGTGGCCAGGTATTCTCCCTGAGTCTTCCGCATACCCGCGATGTCGCTCCACTGCAGCACCTCACCGGCTGCGCCCGAGAGCGCGGATCGTTTTTCGAAATGAAAATCCCCATCTGCTTGATGCCGGGAATAATCGGCAGCCACACGGGTTAAAAAACGGTCCTTGCGGCTCAGCATGTCATCAAGATTCTGATATGGGAGATTCGCCGTGCTGGTATCCGCTGGTCCAAGCCCGATCACGTACACTATGCCGCTGTGCTGCCGAAGATAATCGCTTGCCGCCACCGTAACATTGAAATACTGCTCACGGTAGTCTTTCCACTGTTTACCCCCAATAGCAAGATAATTGCCGCCATAGACTGTTGCGCTCCCGTCAAACGGCATACGGAAACCGAAGTTATTCAGGCAAGCATCGAAAACCGTGTTAAACGGAAATGCACCGGCAGCGGGCGGCATGATGATCTGGGATGTTTTGGTCGCATTGCTGCAGCTTGCATCGGTACAAAAACGTGGGAAGTAATCCTCGGAACAACTCGGATTAGCAGTGATCGAACTTCCTGTACCGTCAATGATCAGACCGTTGTTGTACACTGCCTTTCCGCCAAGATGGAGTTGCGAAGATTGAACGAGCCTGCCCGGTGCCGGAAAGTGCCCGCCTGTCCCACCGGGGGCCGTTGGTGCATAGACCCATTCCAGAGCATAGTGCGAGTAGTCGTAGTCTGAGTTAAAGTCCGAAACCGTCACCGGCGGCAAGCTGCCGCGCACGGCAGGATTATTGGAGGCAGCATCGAAAAGAAATTGTCCTGCATCAGGCGCACCATCGGTGAAGAGAATATAAAAAGCCTGTTCATCAAACTGACTTGGCGGAGTATCAATGATACCCGCAGTTCTCATGTCTGCATAAGCATGAAAAAGTGCCGACGAAGGGTTGGTACTGCTGCCCATTAAGGCAGGAACCATGAAATCGTCTGCCCGGGGCCCGCCGCTGCACTTGGGGTTCGGAGTCGCGGTGCTGCCGTCAGGACTCTTGGGATTTCTAATCCCGAGCTTACAAAACAGATCTGCGCGATCAAAGCCCTGATTGGGCGTGGCGGTCTTCGTTCGGATATTGGCCCGGACTTCACCAGCCAAGTTGTAGGGAACGAGACTGATCCGATCGTAGTCTTCATCAAAAAACTCGAGAAACTTTTGCACCGCATCCTGCAAGTCTTGGTATTTCTGATAGCCGGTAGCTGTCGCACAGCCGGCAGCTTCCGCCGCGCAGTTGTGCTTATGAAGGGGATGCCCCGCGTGCGTTTGGCAGAGGCACGCACAGCCTGACGGACATCTCATCGAGTCCGATGTATCAAGCACGAGAGCAACATTTGCCGATGGCCGCTGTGCTTCAGCCCGCGCAGTCAAAACAACGCTATGTCCCGAGTCGTTGCGGATCCCAAACATCGTAAACGGCACAACGTGCATCAGCAGGAGCGTCACCCTCACCTGAGCTTCGACAATCGCATGATTGGCAGGGTTTAGTGCGGATGCGGGGATGCGCAAAAACCTGACACCAGGCAGTTCGGGGTTAACCAGCGTCAAACCACCGATCGTCACCGCATTATGCTGCAAGACTGCTTTCATCCGCTCCACGACCTCGTCGTCAGGTACTGGTTCGCGGCCCAAAGTTGCCGGATCATATCTGCGGGCTGTCAGCACGGTTGCCGCCGGTCCCTCAATCGCGGCAAGATCGACTGCCTTTTGCAGTTGCACTTGCGCCCGGTAGACATTACCGGCATCGATTGCCAAAGCAGCGAAAGCTAGAAGCAAGACGAAGGCGAATACGCCGATAATTATGACAGCTCCCTTCTCCGCTGCGCCCTGCAGCTGTTTTCTCTTGCGCGGCCGGAGCAAACCGCTACTCATCAATTTGAAACAAAACTGAAGCATCGTAAAACTCAGGTATTCTCATCCAAGGAATATAAGCTAATGACGAAAACGGAACGTGCGCTTCGCCTATCACCATGTAGGTAAACTGGTCCGGTGGCAGAAGCGGCGAATTTTCCACACCACTATCCAGCGGACCATCCGCTCCGGGGGGCGTGTATCTCACCTCCGATGACAGATCTTTAGGATTATCTTTGGCCAGCGTTTCTATGTAATCGCTGGTACAATCATTCAGATCTAAATCCTTTGCTGACAACGTTTTCCACAGAAGAACATTATTATCGCGGTCTGAGCGCAACACATTAATGCGCAGCTCCACGCACTCTAACCCTCGGATTCGTCGTGTAGAGTTGCGCAAGTCGATAAGCGCCTGGGCATTTTTTACCTTGGCGTCGAGTTCATCCCAATACGTCGTTGCGTTACCCGCTGCCGGATCCATCTGTAAACTGCGCGTCGGGTCACCGGCTGGGTCAGCAACAAATTCCCGGTAACCGATACTTGCTGCTTCGCGGCTCAATGCTGCAGCGATCTGCATTCGCTGCAACGCACGGCTGTAATCTATGCCAACCAAGACGACGAGAACCAGGAGCGGCAGGATGATTACTAACTCAAGTATCGCCACCCCCTTCGTGCTTTTCATATTCGCAGAAACCATCAATCGCTTAATGCCTTAAACGGCTCGTTTTTGCCGATGGCCAGCCCTTCTAAGACTATTGTTGCGGGAACATAGTCAAACATCGGCATCGTTAGCCTTTTACGCACACGGACCGCGATTAGCTCTCCGGCGTTAAATGCGCTATCCTCAAGCTGTCCACAGTCAATAGGGCCGCTCAGCGGACATATATTCACCTGATCATGCTGATCAATATCCAAACCGACCTGAAGCTCCTTTGCCAGATCGGTGATCCATTTAATCTGCGTCTTTGCAAATGAACTGGTTCCTGGTATCGGCCCCACGGTAACTCTACGCAGACCGGCAGTGGCGATAAACTGAACACTCACTGCGGCATAGCACACATAGAGCATCCAGACAGAAACTAGAATGAAGATCAGCAAGAAGAGTGCAACGAATATGAACTCGGCCATTGTTGCGCCGCTTTCGTCTCTTACTGATGCATGCGTACTCAAAAACCTCATCTTCACGCTCCAAAGACAAACCGTCATCTGGCATCGTCAAAACATTCTTCGATCTTACCACCATGCAACTCCGGGCGCAGCCACATAAATGAGAATAAATCATCGTTTGGCCCTGAGGTTTTAAAATTGTACCCATCGCGGATGATTTCGTGATGAAGTCTTCGGGCTGGCATACAATTTGCGGCAGCTCTGCCTGCAAGACAAGCTGAAAGTCGTGGAAAAACTCCGCCACTTTTGCTACGCTCCGCGAGTGGCCTCCGCTATTCCCAAAGATGCACATGTGATGATCATCGGCGCAATGCGATGCGGCACGTCATCGCTTTACAGTTATTTGAAAGACCATCCTGAGATCTGTCCCTGCAAGACCAAGGAACCGGAATTTTTCTCGGATCGACAGAAACACGGCGTGCATGTGCGCAACTACAACGAGCTGTGGAATTTTGACCGCCGTGTGCATCGATATGCTCTGGAGGCATCAACGGGATATACGAAGTTTCCGATGGAAAAGAATGTCCCCGCCAATATTCGCGCTTATGGCATCCGCCCAAAGTTTATCTACATCATCCGCCATCCTTTCGACAGGCTCTTGTCTCATTTGAACTTCGTCCAGTCCGGCAAGTCTAAAAAGCCAAGCCCCAAAGACATGCACATGCTTTCAGTCAGCAACTATTATCTGCAGTTGGAGCAATACCGTCCATATTTTGCCCGCGAGGATTTTCTTATTCTCGATTTTGACGAACTGCGCTGCCGCCCCGCAGCCTTGCTGCAAACAATTTACGCCTTTCTCGGCATATCGGCTGATTACTTGCCAAAGAAATTTGAAGTTTTGAACCAGACCCCGCAACGGTCCCGGATCTTTAGTCGAGGCTCCCCTGCCGCACGTTCATTGAGCCCTGAAGAACGAGCGTTTATACATGATAAGCTGCGAGACGATATGACCAGGCTTTATCTTGACTACGGATTCAATACCGGCAAGTGGGGATATGACACGGCAATTACCCCCCCCGTGCATCCTGAGCAAGGGTTGATCAAATGCTCGTGATGGGATCTGCGGAGAGTTTATGATGACGCTGCTCAGACGCATCAAAGACAGTTTCGGCCAAGGTTCTCCCCCGGGGCGAATGGAACTCGTAAAATTTGACGGCTTCGACGAACTGGATAAGCGCTATGCCCTGGACACTTTTCTTGAAAAAACAGCAGACGAGATTGCGCGTGAACTGGCAAAGCAGCAAAGCCGCTACAAATCCCTTTCGTATATTGAAGTTCTCAGCGTGATGGAGCCCGCGGGTTACCAATATTATCTGGCACCCTATTTAATGCAGATGGTCAATGACGAGACTGACGACGCGCCTGATCTTGAATTTGTAAGTTTTGTGCTTTGCGCGGTACGTGGAATTATATCGCATCGGGGCCCTTGCGCTTTTTCTGAAACACAGCAGGACGTATTGCTAGATCTAATCACCCTGCTCGCCGCGGGCTCTGCCCGCCGGGATCCCTCTGATGCGTTCGCCGAATCTCTCCCCGGCGACTTTGAGGAAATAAGGTATGCTCTTCTTTCCCACCAAGGAAAAGCGTAAGCCTAACACCACGCCATCTGCGCCATTGATTAACAACTCCTAAAGTCTATGTGAAGTTCCTGCAACTAGAAGCCCGGTTCCAGTCTGCGCCGCCGCTATATCCGCGACATCTCACGAAAAGCCGTCACTGCCGCTGCTTCCAGCATCTTCCGGCGAATTGAAGCAGCTATTGGCATTAACTGGAGTAAGAGGGTGCCCACAGTTAGTAAAAAGAACCGGAGATTGAACTATGAAGTGGCTGGATACTGCGCAATATTCAAGGCAATGCCTGGCATTGGTTGCCATTTCTTTTCTGATTAACTTTTTGTTATGCGGTGCGGCACTAGCCGACATCGGTACGGTTGACCGTCCGCTGCAGGAGGAAGTGTGCTATCAAGAGAATGGACGCGATGTTCGCTGCTACGAAGACCAGACTTGCTGCAACACAAGCATCAACGGCTCAGTTCGCAAATGGTGTATCGACACGGAAGGATACATCGGAGAAAACGGCGAATGCCCGGAAACCTCCTGCGGGACAAACAGCAATGGAAGCCCGGTATTCTGCAATCTAAACGCCGAGTGCTGCACCGATAAATACGGAACTCAACGCTGTATGACCGGCAATGATTTGGATGATAATGGCGAATGCCGCAGCAACCCCTGCGACTTTCCTGCAAGTTGCCGCGAAGACGAAACTTGCTGCATCCATAACGGGATTGGTGCCTGTGTAGCAAACGAAAACCTCGAAAACGGCTCTTGCCCTGCCGTCTGCACCACACAAAGCGCCGAGCTCCCGGGCAACCAGGGCAGCGCTTCGATGCCGGTGTACTGCACGGGAGAAGAGACATGCTGTCAAGCTAAGCAAGGTGAACATGCCTGCGTGGCAAAAGAAGATGCCCCAGATGGAGAGTGCCCCATACCGTGCGCTGCGCCGATTGGAGGTTCACTATATTGCCGCGCACATCAAAAATGCTGCGCCGATGGCAAGCTGGCCACAGCCCAATGCGTTGATGAAAGTGCGCTTGAAGATGACGGCGGCTGTCCCGATCTAGAAAAATGTGCTGGCAACAGTCTAAAAGAAGGCGAACAGTGCTGCAACGACGGAGAAGAATGGATCTGCCCGACCAATACTCAATGCGGACCTGTAAGGTTCCAGTGCGGACCCGTCAACGAGTGCACCGACGGCACAATCTGCGCAGCAGACTCTGTGTGCTGTCCGGGCCGTCCGTGGGTGCCTGGTGAAGAAAGGTCCTCCTGCCATAAACCAGAAGAAACGGATCCGCAGAACTTCGCCAATAGTATTATGCTGAAGTCGCTTCCCTCACTTCCTATCCCCCCGCTTCCGGACGAAGCTCCCGTACCGTGCTGTGATGCCACCGGCGATGGAAATAAGGCATGCCCCGCGGGCAGCACCTGCTGTGTTGTCCAGAAAGCGCTGCCTGGTCCTCTGCAAATTGAATGCATCGGTCCGGATAAGCAGTGCTGTCAAGAAACTGTCTGCGATAAAGACGAAAAGTGCTGCTTTGACGAGTGCTGCGCTGCTGATGAACAATGCGAATATAAAGACATGCATGCATCCTGCGTAAAAATAACCACTCCGACGCCAACGCCGAGCGAGACTCCGCTGCCCAGCGAATCTCCCACGCCCAGCGAATCCCCTGCTCCCCATGAATCACCAGCCCCGACTACTTGGCCAACACCCGCTCCCAGCGACTCGGCAAGTCCAACAAGCTCTTACTCTCCCGTTCCAACACCGAGCTGGACATACCCGACCATCATTCCTTCCAGTTCTCCCACAGTGTCCCCGACCCCCACGGCGTCTCTCGTGTTTTCGCCGGCGATATCACCGACACCAAGTCCGACGTACTCGCCGGCGCCATCGGCATGGTCTTCGCCAACGCCAAGCCCGTCTTATACATCCTATCCATAGCGCAGGTGTTGTTCCAATGGGTCGCAAGGACAAACAACAGCCATGCCATGCGCACGTGTCGTGTCTCTTGGCTGGAATCGCACGAATTGGCCATCTCGAGCGCGGAGCGCCGCTGCGTTTGATGACATCTAATTTACCAGCTTCGCTGTAGAAGCTTGCTTGACAAGCCGAGAATCGATCACTGGACCATCAACACCGGCTGGTGCTGCGGGATTTTGCAGTCCCTGCGCCTCGCGCCGGTAATCGTCAAGCACAGCATAAACGAACCGCGCCATATCCAAAAAGTCCAGCTCCCCGCCTAGCGCCAGTCCGGTGTCTTTTGTTTTTTGCCGTGAGGAAAGATCCTGGCCCTTTTGATAGATCATGAAAGGCACATACTCCTTTTCCGGGTTATGCCGCTTGTGATACTGCGCCCGGCGGTCCCAGCAATGGTCTCCCCAAAGCAGGATCAGCGTTCCGTCCGGAATCGCCGCCAGATAACGGCCAAATTGCCGGTCCACGTAATTGATTGAATTAATGTAATCATCAAGACGGGTCTGCGGGCGCAGAACCAAGTCATCAAAACCAGGAGGATACTGCCGGAACGGCGGATGCGAAGTCATCGTTATCAGCAGTTGAAACTGTGGACCCGGCTTCATTGTGAATACGGCCGAAGAGACTCTGAATAACACTTCATCGACCATTCTCACGCGATGCACAGGGAAAAGCCGGCGCATCTCCTCCGCGAACACCATATTGTCAAAACCCATTTTAGAAAAAGCATAACGGCGATGGAAGGACTCGCCGGAGTGGTTGTGCAGCGCAACCGTTTCGTAACCCATTTGCTCAGCAAGCTCTACTGTTGAGTTATCATAGGGGAAGCCGATAATGCGGTAGTTCACAACGTTCCGGCTGGGCTCACGCCGCGTCAAGAAAGCAAAATCCATATCCACTGAGCCGTTGTGGTGCAGCGACACAACTTTATAGAGCATGGCTTCCTGGGAAATCTTACGGAAATTGGGCACAACTTCCTGCCCCTCATAAACGAGACTCAGGGAATCCCAATCTAAACTTTCGACCTGGATCGCCGCGATGCGAGGCGGCACGGGAAACATCGCTTCGGCGCCGATCAACCGGCTTTCGCCTGTATCTGCATGCGCGACAGCTTCTGCCAGATGCTGCTCGTTTCTGATGGTAACAGCATCCAAAAGCCATGCGGGAAGGTAGCCGATGATCGGCGCGAGTTTTTCCGGCGGCAGGTTTCTGTTTTTTGCGGTAGGATCTTTGTGAAAACCATAAACCGTGGCTGTCCAAACGACCAATATCGCCCAAGAAACGCAGCAAAGGACGCCGAATACCAGCCGCTGTTTTTTAGAAAAGAGCGCGCCAGGCGCATAAAAACGCGAAAGCAGGAACTTGATCAGCACCCCGGCCACAACGAGCAAAAATGTTTTTTGATTAATCCATTGAACGTCCGGGGTGAGGACTCCCCAGAGATCCTGCGCTTGATGCGTAATGATTCCCCAAGAAAGCGGGCGATTGAACACCTGCCCATATTCGATGATCACAACGAAGAAGACTGCATTGAGGCAAAACAGCAACCAAAGCGCCACCCTGGGCAGAATAATGATCGCCGCGCAAACGGCAATGATATGCAGCACCAGCATCGTGGTGTTCCGCATCAGCACATATTCGAGCTGCCGGTAAAAGTTCCCCATACGCGCCGGCGCCGCAGCATACTGTCCACAAACGAACAGCTCTGCAGCCCAGAATGCCGCGAGGGACAACGCGGCAAGCCGCTGGCGAAAAACCGGGAGCTGGCGCCGCTCCCCTTTTATCATGGAAGGAACTGAATAGAGGGAAACCACAGGTCTGGGCGAGGCACTTTGCTGAATGTATTCAACATTCTCCATACTAAAAAACCTTCCATCAATCGCTTTGACTATCTTAGATGCAAGAGGGTAGCGTAAAGATTACAAAATCCATAATTTACGGGCAATTATGCGTGAATTGCTAAGAAATGAGAATGCATCACCGCTATGACCAACCCCTCTTTTAAGCTCTTTCAGCACACGGCGGATATGGGGATATGCGCAAGTGCCAGCACTTATCAAGAGTTGCTTGAACAAGCCGCGCACGGGCTTTATGCGATTATCGGCGGCTTGTCGGCACAAGAGCACGAAGAGGAAGTGGTGGAACTCGCGTTTAGTGCCGCCGATCGGGCAGCGCTCCTTCACGACTTCTTGTCGGAACTGCTTTTTTACTTCAGCGCCAAATCAAAAGTACTTGGCTCAGTAACAAACGTCAAATACACGGAGTCCGAGCTGGCCCTTTGCGCCATTTTTAGACCCATCGACCAAACGCAGTCGGCTCCAGTTTGCGAAGTAAAAGCTATAACTTACCATGGGTTGAGCATTACCGAGAATAGTACTGCCGGCGGTGAGCC
>JAKPSH010000019.1 GCA_029555385.1 Pseudomonadota bacterium | reverse complement strand
TGGCTCTTTACGTCAACATTCTTTATTTTGACTATAACCCAAGAACCGTCGAGCTCTGGAAGGGTCAATACATATAGTCTGCGGCGGGCCCGCTCCACCCCCGCCCCGGCGCATCAGGTTAAGCCTTCAGCGCCCGGCAGCATCGCTCTGGGCGAAGACAATGGAGAACAGCAGAGACATTATTTATTCGGTTATTTTAGCCAGTCGAACGGCTGGATGGCCTTGGCGAATTTCGAGCGCAGTAAGGAAATTCGCGGCGACAGTGTGTTGGGCACACTGGCATTGGTTCTGGAAATCTTTGCCCAATTCGCGTCAGCGTGATTTCCGGTAATCCCGATCAATCCGGAAAATAGCGGCGATAAAGAAGAAAGCGCATAGGACAAATATAATCAGCGCCTCCAGCCTGATGGAGCTGTGATCCGGCTTACCCTGCGGTGTTTGCGCTGTGCTGGCAGAAGGCGGTGTCTGGCTCAGCATCGCCCGGGAATGGTCTTTCATTGCCGTATCATCTTCTTTGACAACGACCACAGGTTCGCGCTCTTTTTCCTTAGCCTTGACCGGAGATGCGGCGGGAGCCGGAGAAACCGGAGGGCTTGCCGATGTCGGCTTGCTTTCTGGTGCGGCATTCCTCGTTTTTGAAACTGCCCGGTTCCCGTTGTTTGAAGGTGCCGCTGCCTTAGGTTGTGCTTCAACAGCAGGCAGTCCCAATCGGGAAGCAGCTCTGTCGGGTGCGGCTTGGGTGAATTCGGTAATTTTCGATCGTTTCCGGAAGGAGCGAATCTGCGACAGGAAATCAGTGTGAATGTCTTTATATCGCTGCCCAGAATCCACTTTGCCGGAAGACGCGATGCTGGGTACGCTGATCGCCGTGCCGCCGGCAGATGGAGAGACTGACGTGCTTTGACGGTGGGACGAATCGTAGCTTTGCAGGGCATCATAAAGGCCAGTGGCCAACCGCTGCCAAGCCTTCTTGTCGCGCCGTGCTTCGAGCTGATTGGCAAGTTCGCGTGCTTTATCGGCGCAAAGTGACGTCCCAGACGGGCGCGGGCGGTTTGTGCCCCAGCTGCACGCGCACAGGCATAGAGCGAAACAACAAAAAACAGCCGGCACGAACATACAGCGCAGGCCAGCAAAATGACATTTCCTAAGGAGAGCCCACGAGGGAGCAAAATGCATTTCCATCACATGCCTCAACAACTACCACAATCCCCACCTATGTTATGACGAAACATGGGGCTGCTGATATTTGCCGCCAGGGCGACAGTTCTCGTGCGTGGCTAACATACTGAAAAGACGTAGGATGTTGTTCCCGTAGGTTTCAGGTGTTCAGCTTGAAACGGGCGCCGCAAAGCAACATTCCGTGTCGTTTAAGGGGCTAGAGCTGTTTACGAGTCCTCGTATCTGCCGATTCGAGATCCTCCTTTGCTAAAGCTACGGAGGATAGAGCTTTTTCTAGAACTTGCAGCGCCAAAAAGCGCTACAAGGTTCTGAAAAATGCTCTAAAATACCCGCTGCGAAGTTTGATTTTCTTACTATCGCTTTGCTAACAGTAGGGGATAAAGTTTCTGGACCGGTTGTTTGGCGGGTGTCCGACACGGCGATGGAAGTGTGCGCTGTGCTGGATGCCTTTTGTTAACTCATCAAAGGAACCTAGCTGGTATGTCATCAACAAATTGCGCGCTGCGGAGGAATGTTGGGTTAATTGGTCACGGAGGCGTGGGGAAAACTGCTCTTGCCGAAGCGATCCTTTTTGCTCAAGGGGTGACAACCCGGGTTGGCAAGACTCAGGAAGGGTCCTCCCATTTTGATTTCGAGCCGGAAGAGATTAAGCGCGGCGCGACAATGAAGACCGCGGTGTTTGATTTTTCCAACAAGAGTCATTCACATACCATCATCGATACCCCCGGAGACTCCAGTTTTATCGCGGATACGCAATGCGCATTGCGGGCTGCTGATGTTGCGCTGCTTTTGGTCGGTGCGGCCAGCGGAATAAAGGTGCAGGGTGAAAAGGGCTGGGATCTGGCGCAGAAGGAGAATATTGTTCGTGCGATTTTTGTCAATGAACTTGATCGGGAGCGCGCAAGTTTCAACAATGCGATCGAAGCCGTAAAATCAGCGCTGGATGTTAATCCGGTCGTGGCGCAAATTCCCATCGGCGCGGAGGCAGAACTGCAGGGCGTTGTCGACTTGCTGTCAATGAAGGCCTATTTGACGAATGCGGGAAAGACCACGGTGGCGGATATTCCCGCTGAGGCAAAAGATGAGGCCATGGAGGCCCGGACTAAGCTCGTGGAAAGCGTTGCTGAAACGGACGATGTTCTTGTCGAGAAATACCTTGAAGGCGAGGAGATAAGTGACGAACAGCTCGTTGCGGCGTTCAAGGCGGCGTTTGCCAAGGGCGCGATCATTCCGCTTTTCTGCGGGTCTGCTGAAACGCTTGTGGGCGCAAACGCGCTGGTCGATGCTTTTGATCAATACTTCCCTTCTCCGCTCGAGCGAGCGCCTTATCTCGATCAAAACGGCGAGAGCATAGCTCCCGATGCGGACGGCCCGCTGGCCGCGATTGTTTTTAAGACGTTCGCGGACCCATTCACCGGTCAGGTGAGTTTGGTGCGTGTGGTGCGCGGGACCCTGCACAGTGATGATACTGTGTTTAATGCGTGTTCCGAGACTGATGAAAGGGTCGGGAAAATTCATTTGCAGCAAGGCAAAGAGCAAAAAGCGGTTGATGCTGCCGGCCCGGGTGAAGTCGTGGCAATTGTGAAATTGAAAGACACGCGCACTGGGCACACTTTGTGCAGCAAGGCTTCGCCAGTGAAGCTTGCCGGTTTTGCATTTGCGCCGTCGGCGATTAGTTATGCGATTGAGCCGAAGAGCAAAGGCGACGAGGAAAAGATCGTCAGCTCGGTCAATAAGATGGCAGTGGAAGATCCCTCGATTACTTTCCAGCGCGACCCGGCGACGCATGAAATGCTCATTTCGGGCACGGGGCAGAACCATATTGAGATCACCCTGCAGCGCATTGCGCGCAAGTTCAAAGTTGAGGTGCTGCTTAAGGCGCCGAAAGTGCCTTACCGTGAGACAATTACGAAATCCGCCGAGGCCCAGGGAAGGCATAAAAAGCAGACCGGCGGGCGCGGCCAGTTCGGCGATTGCTGGCTGCGCATCAAACCGCTGCCGCGCAGCGCCGGTTTCAGTTTCGTAAATGACATTTTCGGAGGTTCGATTCCGCGAAACTACATCCCTGCTGTGGAAAAAGGCGTTGTGGAAACAATGGCGAAGGGGTGGCTTGCGGGCTATCCGATTGTAGATCTAGAATGTTCTGTTTACGACGGCTCCTATCATGCGGTTGATTCCAGTGATTTGGCGTTCAAACTTGCGGCAGCCAAAGGCTTTAAGCTCGCTCTCGAAAAAGCAGGCCCCGTGCTCCTTGAGCCGGTGATGCTTGTGGAGGTTGCCGCGCCGGATGATGTTACCGGTGATATTATCGGTGACCTTAATTCGCGCCGGGGTAAGGTGCTGAACATGGAGGCAAAAGGCCACTCGCAAGTGATTAAGGCTGAAGTTCCGCTTGCGGAAATGTTGACCTATGCACCATCGCTCCGGTCAATGACGGCTGATCGCGGGTCGTATATCATGGAATTTATCCGGTACGACGAGGTTCCCGCGCATATTGCTGAAAAAGTGATTGCCGCGGCTAAGCGCGAGGATACGGAAGAAGAAGAAGACTGAAGCTGATAGCGTGCCGCCTGGAGCGATTTACGGGGCGGAGCACCAACTGAAATAAGTGTCCCGCGTATTTAGCGCAATAACATTGAGGAGCTTCCGCTCGAGACCTTGAGCTTCGCCGCGAGCAAGAACGCCTTGCTCACACAACTGTAAAACGGTGTCCGCTGCTTAAGCTGTGCGCCGGCGGCGGCGGGCTGCAGCAGCACCAAGTCCGGCAAGCAGCAGAGCGAACGTGCCCGGTTCTGGTATCGATGTGGCGCCCTCGATCACATCGTTTCCGCAGGTCATCACCCAGTGGAAGCCCCAAACTGCCCCGCCGATATCGGCAAAGTCCTGACCAAACACAACATTTAGAGTGAGGGTGTTGGCTACTGTATCGACGACCCAGTTCCCGCCGCCGATTGACTGCTCGCCATTTGCTGCGTAACGAACTTCCTGTTCGCCGCGGTATAAACGCGCAAGCCCCGGTGCCGGAGGATCTACCCACGATTGTACGATATTGTTCGCAACGACATTGTAGGCATTAAGATTGCCCGCTAGCGCGTTATAGTTGTCCAAAGAAACCGCGATCTCCCAGTCTTCGCCATTGCCAATGTAATCCTGGGTCGTGTCCGCTACGGGGTTCCATCCGTCAGTGCTGATAAAAAGATCTCCAAGGCCGATGCCCAGCTCACCAATGTTGTCGAAGAACGTCGAGTGAATAACGACGGAAAGCGTGTTGGAGCCGATAAGATCGACTGACATTGAGGTCACATCAAAGCTATCGGCGTGTCCGATGATGTCACTGCTTCCATAGTTGGCACGAACAGTGTCAAGATAATTGGGTGGAATGACCGCTCCTGCACCGGCGACAAAATTGGGTCGCCCGCCGATAAAAGTATCATTTATCGTCACGGGAACGGCATTGGCTGCCTGTGCTGACAAAATAATCACCCAGCAAACAAATGCTAAGCCGCGTTTCATAACTGTTCCTCCTGCTGTGTGGCTCCACCGGTGAAACGCACCAAGGAGCTAAGAAAAAATCTTTTGATGATCCGCCATACCATCAGTGGGCTATTTTGCTCGTCTTCTGTTTCATTAGCAAGCCCCTAGGAAAGCAAATCCGAACAAAACATATCGAGTTCGCGGCTCGTTTGGGTGAACCGGGCAGGATGCGCTTCCATCCACTATGTGATATAAGCATGTGCACATCTAACACCCTGTAATGATAGAAGTTTATGCCTAATTGCTTCAAAGATCTGAAGCATTTTCAGGCTGGACGCGGATATTAGGTTACGGGTAGCTGCATCTTCGCCATAACAGTGGTTGGCGATGTGGTGTTTTACGCCTTGGACTTGATGGGTGCGATCGGCGACGGGCTTAATTTCCCGATAAGACCAGGCTTTTCTCGCGTGCGGGTGTTTGTCGGCCCGTGATGTTTCAGAGAGAGGCTTTGACTGCCGTAAAGGTTTCATAATGGCGCGGAGTTCGACAATATCTTCACCTTCTTCCGTCGGACCGACGATCTTTGATGATCTGTACGAAATAATCTCTCCTGTCGGGCGGGGGCGGAACAGCGTCGTTTACCAGGCCCGGTGCTTGAATTCATCCGGCAAGCAATCAGCCGCTTCTCTTGTTGCGCTGAAAGTACTCGTCGGAAACGCGAAGGACCCGGAGATGCATGTCAAGCGCATGAAACGTGAGGCGCTGGCGATGCTCTCTTGCGTTAACCGCAATGTGATTAAGCTGCTCGATTATCGTTCTGCCGGAGAGCTTTGCTATTTGGCAATGGAGTTCGCTGAGCGCGGCGACTTGCGGCAGATGCTGGAGGTGCAGCACGATGTCTTTACGCCCGATTTAGTTTTGCGCTTGATGGTTCAAGTTTTGAGCGGGCTGGAGAAAATTCACAGTGTCGGCATCATCCATCGTGACCTCAAGCCGGAGAACTTGCTGCTAACTCGCGACTGCACCATTAAAATCGCAGACTTCGGCATTTCTTGTCTGCCTTCGGAGAAAATTGCGCCGGAGGAAGCGAACCGGGGGGTTGGAACATTTGATTATCTTGCACCAGAGTGTCTGGAAGATGGTGTGAGCAATCAGGCGACTGATGTTTATTCGGCTGCTGTCACCTGTTATCAGCTCCTCACAGGCCACATGCCGTTTGCCGGCCTCTCTTTTACCGAACAGATTGCCAACAAGATGGAAAGCCGGATTATTCCGCTGGAGAGATATATTAAGCATACGCCTCCCATGCTGGAAGAGCTGATGAGCCAGGCATTGGCGAGTGATCCAGCGCGCCGTTTTCAAACAGCAGCGGAATTTAAGCAGGCATTGGAGAGTTTCATTCAAGGTAGCTGGCGGCCTGAGTCAGTGGCGGCAGCAAGGAACGGGGAGCGTGAGCGCAGAGCGTCTGCTGTCTCAGCGCCGACAGCAGAAATAATCTCTCCCTTCTTGCAGCTTCACCAGGGGCTGAAGGATC
>JAKPSH010000272.1 GCA_029555385.1 Pseudomonadota bacterium | reverse complement strand
CGGCACCGACACCTCACCCGTGTGCGCGCCGCTTGCCAGCCAATGCGCGTTCTGCGCCCCAACCAGGATTCCCGGTGCGCGCTTGAAACTCTCCGCCGCGGCCCCGCAAAGTGTATACGGCGGCGCAAAACCTGTGTCCGCCTTTACTGCCGGGGTGTAGAGTTTCAAGAACTCTTCAGCAAACGCAGCGAGTTCGCTCTTCAACATGTTCATCTTCCAGTTGCCGAGAAATAAGGGCTGAATGGCCATATTAATGTCCGACTATTTTAGTGTGTGAGTTTTTTCCATATACCCAAATGCGCGCTGCGTATCTAGCATATTCCCAGATGCCACAAAACTGTGTAAACCAAGGCGTGCAACGCCACTCAGGTTGTTCCTAGTTATCTTTTTAATTGTGAGAAGCAGTTATATGTTTAATCCGTATAATTTGATGATACTTCCTTTTGCGGTTATCGAAGATGTTACGCCGTTAGGCAACATTACGCCGCCGGCAGCACCGCCGCCCCATGTCGGCGCCCCGACAGTGCTTGATTTGGTCATGGGCAGCACGCTGGTTGTACAAGGGGTGCTTTTCCTGCTGCTCATCATGTCCGTGGTGACCTGGGGCATTGTTATTACAAAGTTTATTTCCATTCGCACAGCGAAAAAACAAAGCGAGCGTTTTGAAACTGTCTTCTGGACGAGCAAGAATTTGGCCCAGATTAACGAATCAGCCAAAGAAATGAGCTACAGCCCGGTAGCTACAGTGTTTAACGCCGGCCACCGCGAACTGACCGCCGTCATCAGCGCATCGCATGCCGCAGGAGCCAAGTCTTCCGCGGATTTCGGAGATATCGAAAACATCGACCGCGCGCTGAAGAAAGCTAAAGCAGAAGAAGTGACGCGGCTTGAAGCGGGGACAACATTTCTTGCCACCACGGCTTCTGCCGCGCCGTTTATCGGGCTGTTCGGCACGGTCTGGGGTATAATGAACGCGTTTATCGGGCTGAGCCAGGTAAAGAGTTCCTCGATTCAGGCCGTAGCACCGGGCATTTCCGAGGCACTTATTGCCACGGCAATCGGCCTGGCTGCGGCTATTCCAGCGGCAATTTTTTACAATTATTTTATGCAGCAGGTGCGGGTGCTTTCGCGGAGCATGGATATATTTTCCGCTGAATTTTTGAATATTGCCCGGCGTCACTTCTTAAAGTAGCCCGGCGGGAATGGTGGAGTAAGCATTATGGCTTTCGATGATCTTGAAAGCTCGGGCGGGGCAATCTCCCAAATCAACGTCACACCGCTCGTTGACGTGATGCTCGTGCTGCTCGTGATCTTTATGGTCACGGCACCCATTCTGCAGCAAGGCGTTGACCTGGAGCTGCCGAAAGAAACAATCACCCCCATCGAGGGCGAAGGGGAGCAGCTTGTCGTGTCTATTGATAAAGGCGGCACGGTGTACATCGGCAAAGACAACGTCGTGGAGATTAACAAGCTCGGCGACCGGCTCAAGGCGATTCTCAGCACGCGCAAGGATAAGCGCGTATTTATCCGCGCCGACCGGAATGTTTCATACGGTGTGGTCATGGCGGCGATGGGCCGAATCCGCCGCGCCGGCATTGATAAGGTGGGTCTGATTACTGAGCCCAGTTAATTACATGCGCCTGCGTTCGCGCGAGAACTTTCATTACATGCTCGGCATTCTGTGCTCGGCGGTGCTCCATATTCTTGGCGCCGTCATTGCCATTGTCATTTGGGAGCACAATGCGGCAAGCGCCTCGCGTCCGGCGGAGATTTTTTCGGTGACGCTGGAAGGCGGCGAGAAACTGGGCGGCATTACACAAGTGCCGAAAGAGGGCGGGCGCAATCGCAAACCGCTGGTTGATGTTGATGCACTGCCCTACGAAGAGCCCAAAAAAGGCGGGGCGAAAGATGAAGATGCCGGCGAAGCAAAAGCGGCGGAGAAGAAGCTTGAGGCGCCGTCCGCGGTAGACGACCCGGAAAAGATTCTCGCCGAGAAACGCAAGCTCGAAGAAGCGGAGAAGAAGAAGGCAGCGGAGCGCAAAGCGGCGGACGAAAAAAAGAAGAAAGAGGAGCTGGAAAAGAAAAAAGCCCAAGATGCGAAAGCCAAGGCCGAAGAAGCCGCGAAACAGGCGGCGGCGGACAAGAAGAAGCTTGACGACGAGCGCAAAGCGCGCGATCGCCAGCTTGCTGCCGCGACAAACCGCATGCGCGTGCGCTATGACGGGGAGTCCGCAAACGCGGGCGGCGTCGGCTTCGGCGCGGCGCGCCTCGGCGGCACAGGCATGGGCGGCGGAACACTCGCTCCGGCGGAGAAGATTGCTTATGCCGATACGCTGCAGCAGCACGTGAAATCCGGCTGGCATTGGCTGCCCGGCTCCGCGCGCTTGCAGGCGGAGGTGCGTGTGCGCATTCTGCCGTCCGGTGTGATCCAGGATGTGCGGATTGAAAATTCCTCGGGCAACGGCAATTTCGATGACTCAGTGGTGCGCGCGGTGATGAAGGCTTCGCCCGTGCCGCCGCCGCCGGAGAAGTTTGTCGATGATTTCAGCGACGTGCGCTTCTTTTTTGATTCGCACGAACAGCAGTAAAGAACTAGTTAAGTTTGATATGCTGTGCGGCACGGGACTTTTTTGTTAAGGTGAGCACCGTGTTTGCAAGAGCACGCTGTTGGCATAATTTTTCATCGTTTCATGTGGACGAAGATGATGATGACTAAAATACGTTCTTTCTTGGCAAACTGCTTATTCGCGGGAATTTATGGCGGTTTGTCATTGGTCCTGATGCACAGCGGTTTGGCGGTCGCCCAAACCGACATCCACATTACCGGCGCTCAAGCTGGTTTTCCGGTCGCGGTTCCTCAGCTTTGCGACAGCGGCGGAGTAGGTGACCCGGCCAAGAAGATTCCCGAGCTTATTGCCAAGGATCTACAGATTTCAGGGCTCTTTAAAGTGCTTAATCCCGCCACCTTTGTTGAGACGCCGGGGAAGTGCGGCGGCGCACAGAACGTGGCGTATTCGGACTGGTCGGTTATCGGCGCGGAAGGCTTGGTTCGCGGCGAAGTGGTGAATGCCGGAGGAGTGCTCCGCGCGGAAATGTATCTGCATGATGTGCTCCAGCAGCGTCCAGTAATCGGCAAGCGCTATGAAGCGGAGGCGGGAGAGTATTCGAAAATCGCTCATCGTTTTGCCAATGAGATTATCGGCTACTTCACTGGT
>JAKPSH010000257.1 GCA_029555385.1 Pseudomonadota bacterium | reverse complement strand
GCTTTATTGGACCTGAGAAAACTGAGCTTGCCGCACATTTCAATTGTGCAGCATATAATCTGCTGCGCGTTGCGAAACTAGTGCCGGCATAATCAGTCACGCAACGCGCAGCGTTGCGTGATTATATCACTGTCCTGCTAGCCGCAAGCTTTCCGGTTATCCTTATTGAGTGCGTTGTTATCGGTGTTAAACATTTTTTCGTACGAGTACAAATCGCGGTCGACGGAATAAATGTTGCCATTTCTTGCGACATCATTAACGACCACGCCAAGCAAATGCGCGCCGACACGACGCAGACGCCGGACTGCTTCCTGGGCGCGAGGACGTTCGGTGCGTTCGGTGCGGACGACAAACAATACGCCGTCAACTGCCCGTGAAAGCATCAATCCGTCGGCTACTGGAATGATCGGCGGGCTGTCTAGAATGACAAAATCAAAACGCGAGGCTAGGGTCTTTAACATTTCTGCAAATTTAACCGAACCAGCAAGTTCGGCTGGGTTTGGCGTTGCCGCGCCCGCGGGAATGATGGAAAGGGAGGGTACGCCCGTGGCCAGCACAATATCATCTATTTCAGTGTGGCCCGTTAGAAAATTGACCAAGCCGGGAGAACAGGGCGGAATGCCAAAGTACCATGAGGCATTCGGCGCGCGCAAATCGCCGTCAATTAACAAAGTGCGATAGGCGGCCTGGGCCAGGCTTACCGCTAAATTGGCAGCGACTGTGGTTTTGCCGTCACCTTTTCCTGCGCTGGTCACAAGAATCACTCGTGCTGGATGGTCAGCCGAGGAAAACAATATTCCGGCACGAATGGTGCGCAGAGCTTCTGAGACAGCGGCTTGGGGTGCGGTAACGGTCACAAGAGGACGAATGGGTTTGGCTCTATGCATGGTGGAAGTTGAAAGAGCGCGGTTCGCCTCGTTCTGTGCAGCAGACTGATTATCCTGCGTCTGCTCTCTGCGCGAGGGTAAAGCCAGGCCAAGCTTGGGGAGTGCCGGGATACTCCAGCGGCTTTTGCCGCTATTAGCAGCCTCCTTGTATGTAAATGAGGGTAAGCTGCCCAACGCGGAAAGCCCCAAGCACTGTTGCGCATCTTCCGAGCAGGTGATCTTGTTATTCAGCATTTCCGCGAATAAAGCGAGCGCAAGACCAAGGCCCAGACCAAGCACCAAGCTTACCGTCAGAATAAACTTTACTTTCGGTGCCGAAGGCCGGCGCGGCAAGGCTGCGTAGTCACTGACGTAAATGTTGCTCTTACTGCTTGCGGCGCTGATCTGCGTCTGCTTCAGCTCCTTTGCCACAGCATCAGTCAGGGTACGAAGCGACTCTGCTTCGCGCAGAAGGAGATTATACTGGACCAGTCTGCCCGACATCTCGTTTGCTGCCGCGCGCTCTTTTTCCACTTGTTCAGCGAGTTTTGCTTCTGCCGCAACGTCGCTGCTATGCTGCGCTTCCAGCGCTTTACGCCGCTGATCCCGGCCTTCCCGGATTGAGCGCTGCAGGCTGGCGATGCGGGTCTTGAGTTCAATAAGCGGCGGATACAATGGAGTTGTCTTTTCCAGTAGCACTGAATACTGTGCTTGTGTCTCATCGAGGCGCGACTTTAGATCACGTATTCCTTCATCATCAAGCAGCGTTGATTCACGGTTATTCGCCGACTTTACTTCATTAAGCATGGTCTCGGATTTAATGCGCCGCGCGGTGGCTTCCGCAAGCAGCGCTTTTAAGTCGCTGATATTTTTTGCCGTTAAGCTCTCGTCTCTTGAGTTCGGCAGTGCGACGAGCTGCTGTTCACGAGCATACTTGGCGAGAGCCTCCTCTGTAACAACCAGCTTTTGGCGCAACTCCGCGGCATGCTGTTCAAGTGCCTGAAGATTTTCTTGAAGCTCCTGCTGGCGCTCTTGACGCAAGTGCTCAATGAAAACTTCGGCATGAGTGTTGGCGATTTGCTGAGAGAGCTTGGGTCTGCCGGTGGTTACGCTGATTTCGACCAGCGTCGTCTGATTGACCGGGCTGGTGTCAATGAGTCCTAAGTAAGCACGAAGTTCTTGTTCTGTGTGCTTGAACGGGGGGACGGGAGTCCTTGTTTGCTCCCGGGAAGTGTTGAAAAGCCGCTGCACGCGAACTTTAATAGCCGCAAACCACGGACGCCAAAAAGCCGCCCGGCTCTTGAGATAGCTGTGCACTTCGTTGGCCAGGTTTCCGGTTGCTAACGCCTTGTCAGCTATAACAAGCTGTTTCAGTTTAGCAATCGTGGTTTTGGGATATTCAAGGCGCCTGGTGTCCCGGCCAATCAGGTTTTCCAGCTCGGCCTCTTGCAGGATTGGTGCGTAGCCGCGGATCTCAAGTGTAGTTTGCGCCGTGTAAAGGGGATCGGTAAACCAGCAGTATGCTGCGGCAATCAAAAAGACGGCAGCGCAGGTTCCGAAAATAAGCTTGCCACGTTTGCGCAGCATCACCACCAGTCCGGAGAGATTGCCGCTGCGCGTATCCCAGTATGCCGCTGAGGCGTCGCCAGCGCTCTGTGGCTCGATTCTGGTAAAGCCGCCGGCGGCCAGATCATCGGACCCCGCGGTCCGCTCGATTAACGAATAATTATTTGGATGCTGCATTTCCGGTCACTCTTTTAATTGCCTGGTTCAGTATCGCACTGATGCTCCGACGGATGTTCTAAAAAAACCGTTGACTGCTTCAACTACTTGCCGTGTGTTAAAGCGGCCTGGAGCGCTGGGAACGCGTACCAGGTCTCCGTCACGCAGCGGAACATCAGGTGCACCATTGAGCGCTACTTGTTCGAGATCTATGACAACCGACGCCTTTTGGCCCCGGCCGATATCACGGACTACTTCTACTTCATGGACATTTGCGGAATATGTAAACCCGGCAGCGGCAGCCACGGCGCCGAGAGCGGTTGTATTGCCGGACATCGGGAACGCACCGGCCCGGTTTACTTCGCCATCTACCTTGAATGTTCCAGCCTCGGGAACAACGATTGTGTCTCCGGCGATGAGGGGCACGCGGAGCGGAGGTTTATCAAGAGTCCCGGTAAGGTCACTGATATCCATTTCTACGCCGTAGCTTCGCTGGGCAACCTCTAGGGTATTAGTGCTCAGAGCCTTCCCGGCGACAGGAGACGCATCGGCCGCTGCGGGTGGAATAAGGATAATTCTCGTGCCCGCCCGATCCGTGCGTCCGCCGGCAAGCGAGAGCAGGTCGATTACCGTGTCGCCTTGCCGTTTTAAAGAGTAAACTCCCGGTTTTGCAACGGCTCCGATCACAGAAACACGGTTTGCAGAATACTGCTTAATCGCCACTGTTATGCGCGGATTGCGGACAAAGGGACGAAGAGATTCGGTCAGACTTTCTCTAAGTTCAGCCAACGTCTTGCCTTGCGCCAGTGTGGGTCCGAGCAATGGCACAGCAAACGTGCCGTCAGGAGCTACTTCAGCCGATGTATTCAGTTCGGACAAGCCGTAAACCTGCAGCAGCAGCTCATCGCCTGGTCCAATGCGGTAGTCATCAGCGGTTCCGTTTTTCAGGAGGGCGGCGCGGGAATGAGCCAACTCAAACAAGCGAGTGTTCAATGTTTGTTCATAAGCCCAAAACTGCGCCGGACCGCCAACCGCGTTCGCTTGCGATTGAGCACCGGCTGAATAATTCTCCTCTAGCTCACGACGGGATGGCACGTAACGCAGACATCCATTGAGAATAAAAAGGCCGCAGCATAAAAGTGCGGCAGATCTCCTCCAATGCCGGACGCGCGGAGGAATGTCACAAGTAGTTGTACGCATAATTCAATTGTTCACTGCTGAGAGAGAAAGCGCTAATTTACTACAGTAATAAAGGCTTAGCAAAATTCAGCAAGTCTATAAAAAGACTGTCAAAGCAGTTACTTACGGGATTGTCTAAGTTGCTTGCAGGGTAGAATGGTGTGCGTCAATCAGTGCGATTGAACTTGTTGTGCAAGTTCATGGAGGACTTCCTCCAAATTAGTGTATCCATCGAGGTCATTATCACTGTCTGGCGACTGCGGAGCCGTAAATTTTTTGTGCTGAACTTGAAGCACGGGCCAGCCGCCGGCATTTAGCAGACAGTCGGATACGCAATTCTTAAAACTTCCGCCATTTTTTTGCACATCGTCTATAATCCGGCGGTCAACGCTGTTTCGTCTGGCGGGGCGCATGCCAGCATGAGTCAAGACGAAAGCATAGGTATCTTCCGGCCTCTTGATTTGAATTCCAGAAGGGGGCAGGGCGTAATCCAGGGTCTGATGGGGCGTTTGCGGCAGGTTTGAGATACGCCACGCGGGCTCGTCCTCAACTGAACGAAGTGAAGGACCTATATTATTAACAGTGAATATTCGCGTAAATTTATCCAAGGATTTTCCGGTCAGCACCGGTGCTTTTGGGCTGCCGGGGCCGGGTTGATAGAAGTTGCCTGCGAAGTTCAACAAAATGGGCCTGCCCGACTTTCCAGGATCGGAAACGTTCGCTGCGTTAGATCCGCCGTGCCCACCCCAATGGTAGACCAAGTTGTTGATGAACTCCGCGCTAGCTCCTGCCTTTAACCGCGGGTTGCGGTCGACGTTATGTGCAAACAAGCAATGATGAATGGAGATATTTTTGCTGTTGTCTCCGATTAGCACTCCTTTGCTATGCGGTCCCTTCGGATGTATTGAACGATCAAGTCCTTCAGCGATGATAGAGTGGCTGAAAGTGACATCATAAACACCTTCCTGGCTGGTGCTGATATTTTCGTCAAGGGCCCAGCTCACAGATAAATGATCGAGAAGGACGTTGAACGACTTTCCCCGGACAGACACTCCGTCACGGTTCTCGGGTGCAGGGCCGGGTATCCGATCCCCGGGACGCACCGCTAAATGTTGGACCACAACGTCATGAGTATGGATTTCGATACCCGCGCCGCTAACGGTGATTCCCGGTTCTGGTGCGGTTTGGCCGGAGACAGTGATATAGGGGCGTCGAATTTGCAGTGGTGCAGCGAGCATTATCTCACCGGCAATCTCAAATACACAGACACGCGGTGCTGGGTATTCGATGCATGCGCGAAGCGAGCCTGGTCCGGCATTCTTTAGCGTGGTTACACGTATCAGAGAGGTCTTTGCAGGCTTCAAGTGCCGGCCGCTGCCGCCGGGTGTCGTAGATCCGAAACCAGCAGCGCCAGGAAAAGCTGGAATTTGAGCCGGACATGCAGCGGGAATCACCAACCACAAGGTCCATAAGGTGAAGAGCAGACGTGCAGGAAGTAGTCGCAAAGCTGGTGGAATCATAGTTTACAGGATGTAGCTTTACACGAAGACAACAAAGACGACAAATGCTCAATTAAATATTGAGAGGCTGCGCCGCGCGGCTGAAGCTCAAAAAACGTGTGCCGCGTTCTTACGCGCAAGGAGCAATTTATCTTGCTCCATCACCAGTGAGAACGACAAGGAAAGTTTTGGCCGCTATGCTTATTTCCAGGAAAATCGACCGTTTCTTAATATAGAGAATATCCCATGCCAGCTTTTTCCGGTATGTTTCGGTCGATGCAGCATAGCCATTCTGAACCTGCGCAAGACCGGTAAGCCCAGCTTTAACTCTAAGCCGCTTGTTGAATGCCGGGAATTCACGGACAAGCTGTGAGGCAATTTCAGGTCTTTCTGGGCGAGGTCCGATCAAGCTCATATCACCCATCAATATATTGATTAGCTGTGGCAGCTCATCAAGCCGTGTTTGCCTGAGGAAGCGGCCCAGGCGGGTAACTCGCGGATCGCTCGAGCATGCCCACACCGCTTTTCCATCCTGTTCAGCATGGGCGACCATCGTCCGGAACTTAAACATCGTAAAAACCCGGCCACCTTCCGTGAGGCGTTTTTGACAATAGATTGCGGGACCTGATGAAGAAAGCCTGATGATCAACGAGATCAAAATCATGAAAGGTCCAAGCATCGAAAGCAGCGCCAACGATGCTGCGACATCAAACAAGCGCTTAAAGCAAGCAAACGCAACGTGCGGAACCTTTTCGCGGCCCAGCTCCAGCGGCAAAACAGGCGAACAATTAAAGCCCAGACCTAGGGGTGCCGACTGCGCAGCACTATTACGCGACACTGCCATATACTTCTCTCCGTTCATTGCAAACCGGCGGGCTGAGTATTCCGCTCTTAGTGTTCTCTCCAAAGATTTTTAGGCCAAGAGACGCGGCTTAGCAAATTGCTGGCGTGGAATTTCCGGTTAGACAATGAAATCCTGATGCGGCTTGAATTTGTCCGAGCAGCACTGTATTTTTCTCGCCAGATTCAGTGAGTTGCGAGGCCGATCAGATTAAGCAAATGTTTAAAGTTATTCAACAAATAATTTACCCGCTCAACTTAGCTCTTGTTGTGCTTCTGCTGGGGATTTGTTGTTTGTTTGCCCGGCGGCGCCGTGCCGGAACTTGGTTGGCGAGTTTTTCTTTCGTCTTGCTCTTGGCAGCGAGCCTGCCCAAGGCCGCGGTACATTTAATTGCGCCATTAGAGAATCGCTTTGCCGCACTTCCTCTTGCGGATTATACGGCTGCCGATGCGATCGTCGTGCTTGGGGGGACTACGAGCGGAGCTGCTGCGCCCGGAGCGGGGCCAGAAGAAAATTCTGGAAGCCGCTTGCTTACTGCTGCGAGGCTTTATCATTTGGGCAAGGCGTCAAAGGTGCTGGTCAGCGGCGGCAAGAGCTACAAGACCAAGGATAGAAATACGCGCTCAGAAGCAGATGATATGAGCAGTATCTTAGTCGACATGGGGGTGCCCCAGTCGATCATTTTGCGGGAGAGCAATTCGCAATCCACTGAGCAGAATGCGTTTTACTCCGCGGAGATTATTCGCCAAAACGGTTGGCAGCGGGTGCTTTTGGTTTCTAGTGCCCATCATTTACGCCGTGCGGTGTTTTGGTTTGAGCAGGCAGGTGTAAGCACCATCCCGGTTCCGGCTGGACGGCTTGCGTGGTGCACGTCCGGATGTTTGCTGAGTTATCTGCCGTCAGCAAGCGCACTTCTGCGCTCAACCGCGGCGATCAAAGAATACGGTGGGTTTGCCTGGGCAAGATTAAAGACCACGGTTCGGGGCAATCAGAGCCTTCGGCCATGACTTAGGCCGAAGGCTTCATGCTATTCAGAGATTATGGAGCGGTGGCGACCACGGGGCAGTCAACTGGCGGCCCCGAGGAAGTGGCGCAGACATTGAGGCTGTATAAGTTTCCTGTCCCTGCATCGGCGATATCCAGTACGAAATTAAGAGACGACGTATTTCTCTGAATCTTGTCGGCGGTGCCTTCCATCAGGATTCCCATCTGCCGATTACGTGTTGTTAAATTAGATTTGACGAGGTTTTTTGTCAGCAGTCCATGGTAACTGACGTAATGGATGCCGTTTTGTTCGCTCTTGCTTGCATCATTGGTCAAGACGCTTACTGATGTTGTCGGGATGCCGATTTCATCATCAACGCGAATGCCGTCGAGCGTTGAACTCCAAACGGTATTGGTGACCACGGCGATTGATTTTCCGCCGTTAACGCGAATACCGATATCATTGTATTTAATCGAGTTGAGTTCCACTCTGCTGCTGCTGCTTGCGCCGGCGAGCAAAATGCCATAGGCCGGGTCGTTGTTTAACGGGCTGTGGTTGTGGTCAAAAATTCTGTTCTTTAAAATATAAGCTTTTGCTCCGTTGGCGAGTTCAATGCCGCGCTGCGCGACATTCGGTGTTGGTCCGATACCGTTTATTTCATTGTTTTCGATGCGCGCGTTGATATTTCCCAGAGCAAGTATCGCTGCGCGTTGATTTGCTTTAAACAGGCCGTTCTTGATCGTTACTTTGCGTAAAACAGCACCAGGTACAAATGGCAGCTTTTGCAGTTGAATCCCCACGCCTTCTGCGCAGGTGCTGGCCGGTCCCTTGTTAATGCTGACAAATGAATCGGCGACGGTTCCGGGGGCATTATCGAAAAGTATGCCAACAACCTTGTCCGGATCGCTATTACAGACGTCCTGTAAATTCGCAACCAGACGGGTCTTGTTGATTGTCACGTTCCGTGTTCCTGGAGCGGCAAGGAGAACTGGTCCCTTGAAATTGCTGCCTGGGGGATCGATAGCAGTGATCGTGTAACCTCCGCCAAACAGAGCAACTCCGTTGGGAATTACGATTGTTTCATCGGTGGTGCAATCATTGGTCAAAGTCCATGCCGTCGACTTTTTGATAAACAAGCAGGTTGTCGCGGCATGCGCTGGTACATAGTCTGCAAAAATATAAATCAGCGACATTGCGGCAAAAAAAGCGCGGATACTGAAAAACTTCATAATTCCCCCTCTGCGTAGCTGTGGTTTGCTTCTGAATCTTTATGCTGAGCGTCCGAATTTCCGGAAATTCTTTCACACCGGGATGGGTATGGGAACAGCGGCAGCGAAAAAAATTTAAATACTACATCCCGGCTTATGCATTACGTAAATCCAGCACGAACTGCCCAACACCACGCTCAACTGTTGCCGCATCTTCAAACTAAGCGCATCTCCGCAAAGGTGATAGCCGGAATAAAATAACCCGTTCGGGTGCGAGGTGATCTGCTCCCAGCCGGAATCTGCGAATAAACGCAGCCATCGTTTGCGGCGGAACAATGACAACTCGCCAATCGCGCTGCCGTGTGCGCCGTGAGGCAGGATGAACATCGCACGCCGCAGAAAGGAGGAAAAAGCGCCATTTGTCTTCTTCCAGCCCTTAAGCTGCTGCGGACGAGGAATCTGCCTGAAGCGGTTGATATAAAAGGCAATAATCGTCCATAGCCGCCAGGAGGCGCTGGGCAAAATGTGAACGGCAATTCCTCCTGGTTTTAATACGCGCAGCATTTCATTTTGAAACCCCGTGATATCTTGGATGTGCTCCAGCACATTTGAGCTGAATATCGCATCGATGCTCGCGTTGGCGAGCGGAATAACATGCCCATCATATTCCAGGACCGGCCATATTCGATGAGTGGCATAGCGCGAATCCGGAATGTCAATGGCAATTACTTTAAGACCGTGCCGGGAAAGAGCATGCGCCTGCCATCCGGCTCCAGCGCCAATCTCTAAAACGGTATCGCCGCACCGGAAGAACCTTAATACTTGCTTAAGTTCATATTCCCGAATCAACTGCCGGTGCGAGAGGCGGTTGGGGAGCTTGGCGAAGTTGGTTGCTGTGCGGAAAAATGGCGCGCTCATAAACGGTTTCATACAAGTTTACTACCTCATGTATGGGGAACCTCTCAATAATACGGTTTCTTGCCCGGAATCCCAGCGCACGGCGCTCATCATCGGAGGCCTCCAGCATGAGCTTTAGTGCGTGAGCGAGGCGCCCAGGTTGCTGCCGGGGAACCACAATTCCGGTATCTCCGACAATTTCTGCTGAAGCCCCAGCGTCGGTGACCACGCACGGAATGCCGCAAGCCATGGCCTCGCCAATGGCATTAGGAAATCCTTCGCTTAAAGAAGGTGAGCAGAAGACATCGAATCCTGGGAGGAGTTTGAGTACGTCGTCTCTCTCGCTAAGCAGATGAAAACGCTGCACGAGGTCTTCTTCTTCAATCCAACGCCGGAGGAGAAAATTAGACTCATTTATGCCGCGGCCAATTGCCGCAAATTGAACCTTGTTATGCTGGCGTCCGACAAGGCCCGCTGCCCTAACAAACGTGTGCTGATCCTTGTGCGGGTGGAAGCGTCCGACGGTTCCGACGATCAGTGCGTCGGAAGCAACGCCAAGCAGTTTGCGCAAGCGATGGCGGGCATCGTTGTCTGGACAGAAGATTTCTGTGTCAAAACCATTGGGGATGACAAGCCGCTTTGCCGGCGAAAAGCCATAACGCTCATGCTGCTCGGCCATAAACGTTCCGTTGTAAATTATCTGAAATGGAGAATGGGATAACGCGGCGCTGAAGCGAATGATCGCACGAGTGACCAAGCGATCCTGACGCAGGCTGTAAAGTGAGCGCCTGATGTTCCAAAAAACCGGTCCTTTCCAATGAGCCAGCCAGGTTCCTGCGCTGACCGCAATATTGGCGTGATAAAGCCATCCTTGAAGGATATCCGGCTGTACGGCAGTGATAATCCGGCTAAGGCGCCGGAGCGATGAGAGCGAGGGCGTCGAACGCTTCATTTCCAAAATTTCTACGGTAATGCCTAATTGCTGAAATTCCTTAAGGAGTGCTTTTTCCTTGCCCAGAGCAACTACGGTATGCCGGCAGCGCTGCCGATTTCCAAACCGGCAAAGCTTGAGCAGCATTTGCTGAGCGCCGTCCGGAAGCAAACTAGTGATGCAGTGCAGGACATGAATGGGACGCGGATGTTCGTTCATGCGCCGATCACTTTCAAGTATTCATCAGCAGATCTGGCGACGCCGTAGTTCTCCTTGGCAAATTTCGCAGCATCAATCCGGATTGGTGACGAAAGTGAACGCAGGATAGCCCGTGCCAGGTTCTCCGCATCACCGATCGGCACAACAATGCCGAAGTCTCCTTGGCGTATTATGTCGGCAGCGCCGCCGAAACAATCAGTGGTGACAACTGGCGTACCAAACGCCATTGCTTGAATCATTACATTGGGCAGCCCTTCATAGCGCGACGAGAGAACAAAAGTCCGCGCGCGCTTGAGGTAGGGGAATGGATTCTTGACAAAGCCCGGCATCGCCACATCCTGCGCGATGCCCAGTTCGCGGGCCAGCGCTTCGAGCTGCGGTCTTTCTTTGCCTTCACCAAGGATAATGAGCCGAACGTCGGCAGTGCGCCGGACAATCGCAAACGCCCGAAGCAAAGTAGTAAAGTCCTTTTGCGGATGCAGTCTTCCGGCGGCGGCGATAAAGGGACGCTCGCGGTCAGCCAGCCACGGGTGTGCGCCAACCTGTTCGGCAAGTTCATGGAGCTTGTCGGATACTACCGGTGTCGGCAAGACGGAGATCCTGGCGGCAAGCTTGGGGTTGACCAAGCAGAGTTCTTCAGCAACACCGCTGGAAACGGCGATGATCGCATCAGCCCAGAGGTATACAATCGGCGAAAGTCGAGAGACAACGCGCGAGATCAAAGTGCCCGGCTGAGCTGCCCTGGTGACATTAGATTCACGGAGGATTATTCGTGTGGAAGACCGTGCTGCTTTGGCAGCTAAGATGACAAGGACATTCGCATGAACGATCGTGGAGTAAATAGCGGCCGGACGTTCACGGCGCAAATAGCTGATTAGCTGCGGCAAGGCAAATAAAGTGCGCCGGCATTTCAAATCGAAAACGCGCACCCCTGCAGGAATGATGTCCTGCCATGCGCCTTGCGCTTTGCCAAGAATTAGGTCTACTTGATGCCCCCTGCTCAATAGCCCTTCAGCAAAAAGCAGCATTGCCCTTTCTGCCCCGCCTCCTC
>JAKPSH010000255.1 GCA_029555385.1 Pseudomonadota bacterium | reverse complement strand
CGGCGGCGCGCCTTCAGCGCCCGGCAGCGTCAAACTCTCCACCGCCCATGCGCGGCTTCGGCTTTCACCCAGGTGATGCCAAAAATATCCGCCATTCAGGGACTTTCAGGGGGAATTACGCCTGCCGCAGACTTATTCGCTTATTTGACATCTAGCAGGGTGCTGAAAATTGGTTCTTCAGCACCCTGATAGCCACCGCCGGTTCTTGCGCTCCATCACCGGGGCTTTCCGAGAGACCACATATAATGAGCATAGACACGCAGGCCTTCGGTAAGATTTTTCGAGTCAATGCGAATCCATATCCCGTCAAGACTGATTGAAAGGAGCGTCTTTTCTTTGTAAATAACAAAAACAACCGGGGTAAACAGCTCTCTCTGCACATACCTCACTTCAGTTCGCGGAATCGCTTCGTATTTCTCGCCGGTCTCGCGAGCAAGTTCGTTTACTACCACACGGCAGCGGATGCCGCGTTTTGCCCGCCGCCGGTGAAAATCGAGCACCCACTTCTCGAAATACTGCGGCAGTTTTGAAATTCCCAGCACATAGAACTCTTCTCCTGCCTTCAGCTCTTTAAGCACATCGTCAAATGCCGTTGCCGCGCCCTCCAGGCCGCGGAAGATTTGTGCCTCCGGTTCCTGCCAAGCCATACCCCGCTGTTTGTCGAGGATCGGCACGAGTTCCTTCAGCGCCTCCCGCTGCTTCTGAATTTCGTTCTCCTTTTCGCTTAAGTAGTCGAGCAGTCTGCTGGGCGGGGCGGACTCGAAGTGTTTTACGCCCGAACGGATGACATACGAGGCGAGTCCCTTGTCAATCAGCTTGTTGAGAAGCCCATAGACTTTACTGGAGGCGACACCCGCTTCTTTAACAATCGGTCCTTGGCTGCTGCTGCCCAGCCGGATCAGGGCAAGATAAACCCGCGCCTCCGACTCTGTCAGACCCAAAGATTTGAGTAATGCTTCTTCCATGAGAGTGGGCTTAGTCTAGCACATCTCCCCCATAAGGGGGGAATCAAACGTGGCAAATCTGGCGAGTGCACGAAGATTGGCGCTTATCCCACTATAACAAATCATGTTTATATATCGACGCATTAAGTCGCTTTTATCCAACACTCTCCCCCGCCAGGGGGGTAAGATTTTTGATTCCATCCCGCAATTCCGATATTTTTTATCAGCAAGACGAGGCCGACTCAAACAGCGAAAAATGAGGCGACTCGTTTCGGCCTGCACGCCAAGCTCTTTGACAATCCCAGAACGGCAGATCCAACGTCGTTAGTCTCGCTTCTTGAAAAGCGGATTTCATGAAGCGAGACGCACGGAAGAAATTGGTTTTCACAAAAGATTGCACACTTTCCGGTTCACACTCTCTTACGCAAAGGATTATCTCATGAAGCGAATTTCACACAAAGTGTTGTCGCGTTTTGAAGGCGGCGAAATGGTAATCATGCGCCGCTGTGGGTCTTGCTACGGCTCCCGGCGCGGCTGGGTCGATCGTTTGACTGAAGATCGCTTTACAGGGCGCATCATCAGAATCAATGTCTACTCGTCCGATCCGTGCACGTTGGCTATCGAAGTAGGCGGAAGCGTCACACGCACCTTGCGCATTCCTCTGGTGAAGCTCGAAAAGACATGGGACGGGGCGCTGCTCTGGTCCAGCGGTCCGTTCTATGCGGACCCGGGAGCAGGAAACCAGCCTTACACTCATCCCACTAAGTTCTATCCGCGCTGGCAATTCCGGCAGAAAAGGCAGCGCTCCGGCAAAAAATGAAATCCCGCAACTGTCCCCGCCCAGCATTTCGAGAATGCCGCACGAGAGCACATCGCGGAGACGATAGGGTTATATTCTTCCTGCGTCTCCGATAATAAAGAAATTCGCGGCGACATAGTATCAGAACTCGTGGGACCCCCGGCACAGCTTGGAGCGACCTCTGCGTTTTTCCCGAAAGCCGAGCAACACTTCGGCCGATTGATTATTGCTTCGTAGACTTCCGTGAGGCTGTCGCATGCTGGGTTTCCAGAAATTGTTCAACCGATCTCTGCTAGTCTAACGCCGAAAAAATCAGCGAACTTCCGCTTAATTCTCGAAGCTTTAGTTTTGCTCCGCTCCAAGGTCAGTCTGACCTTTACCGGCTTCGAAAAAAACTCCGTCACTCCGCATGCGCCGGCTTGGCGTGCGGAAGCGACCCTGTTGAACAGCTTATCCATCTCGTCTGCCGTTCGTTTATCGAGCTTGACCGAGATAACGTGCTCTCCGATAACTGTATAATAAGTGGATTGTTCCTTGTCGAAACGGCTCTTGGCAAAAGAGAAGCGTTCGCTCTTCGGCAGATGGGGAACGCACAACCGATCGAGGTAAGTATCGGCGCCGATAATATGAAAGCGCTTGTGTGCCGCAAGCTCGTTCGCACGCATAAACTGCTGCTGCTTGCGCCCGTGCGCCAAATCGAACCACTGGTGCGGGCACCAGATGCACATGGCCTTTCCGGGATATGCCCGATGGAGTCCGAGCATAAGCTGCGTCCAGACCATATCCATTTTAGTCAGGTTGGTAAATCGCCAGGTCTGCTTTTCCTGCCCTGCCAAAATCAACGAACTGATAAACGACGGAGTAAGGTAGGTGTTGTGAACGGTATCGACGAAAGACGATAGACTGATGACCCAGACCATTCGCAGGCTGTAGCGATCCTTGACCTTGACGACAACGCCCTCCTTTTCGAGCTTAGCCAGTTCTTTGTAAACTGCACGAATCGTATACTGCCGCTGCGGAGCCTGCAGACGCCGGCGGATCTCCTGTGCGGGGAGATTCGGCTGGCGCCCAAGCAATTCCACGATTAATTCTTCAAGAGAGTCTCTAAGCTGGAGCAGCATATTTGTTCACCTATGGACCTGCAAAAATATAATATCGTGAACAAAGAGTTCACAAGGGCCATTATTTATGCGGCTTTCGGACAAATCCGGCAAAAACGCGCTAAAAGGAGGAAGCCGTGGGAATTGTGGATTGTGGCAAAAGGCGGCGGCTCTCTTTCCGGCTTGCGAGAAACACGGACGAGAAGCGCGTCGCCTTGCACAAGATAAGGAAGCTCAGCGATGGAAAGCACTTGCCGCCGATGCCAGGACGAATTCACCGTTACCGGTGAAGACCTGGACTTTTATGCCCAACTTTCTCCTGTGTTTGACGGCCGGCGGTTCGAACTTCCTCCGCCGTCTTTTTGTCCGGACTGCCGCCACCAGCAGCGCCTGGCGTTTCGTAATGAGCGGCGGCTTTTTCGCCGCCCTTGCAGCGCTACCGGCAGACAAATCATTTCCATTTTTCCGGAGAACTCGCCGTACAAGGTATTGGCCAACGAAGTATGGTGGGGTTCGAGCTGGGACGCACGCGATTTCGGACGCAGCTATGACTTCAGCCGCCCGTTTTTTGAGCAGTTCCGGGAACTGCACCGGGATATCCCGAAACAGGCTCTGATTGCAACGAACAACGAGAACTCCGACTACGTGAACTATGCGCTTAATTGCCGGGACTGCTATCTGCTTCTCGGCTGGGGAGAGAATAATGAGCATTGCATGTACGGCCGTCTAGTCGTCGGCTGCCGCGACTGTATTGATATCAGCAACGCCAGGGACTGCGAGCTTTGCTGTCATTCTACGGACATCAGCACCTGCTACCGGCTGTTCTATTCTCAAAGCTGCAAACAGTGCAGCGATTCCTGGTATTTGAAAAACTGCCTGGCCTGCAGCGACTGCTTCGGCTGCATCAATTTGTCTCATCGCCGGTACTGCATCTTCAACGAGCAGTATTCACGTGAAGACTACGATTTGCGTCTGAAGGCTATGCGCGAAAAGCTGCGCCATCCGCCGGAGCATGCACGGCTGGAGAAGGAAATTGATGAACGTTTCAGCCACGCGCCGCATAAGTATTATCAAGGGATGAATACCGAGCAGAGCACCGGTGATTATTTGACCAACTGCAAGAACTGCTTCCGGTGCTTTGATACAGTAGAAAGCGAGGACAGCGCGTATCTTTACGATTGCATCCAGACCCGCTGCTGCAGGGATCTCAGTGTCGCCGGGAAGAACCGCACCGAAATGTCGTATCAGTGCGTAAACTACACCGGCTATCACTGCTTGTTCGTGAGCCTGGTCTGGCTGTCCAGCGATTTAATATACTGCCAGGACTGTTTTCAGAATACCCACGACTGTTTCGGCTGCTCCGGATTAAAGCAAGCTTCGCACTGTATTTTGAACAAGCAATACCCGCCGCAAGAGTATCAATGTTTATGCCGGAAAATCATTGAGCAAATGCAGGAGAACGGTGAATGGGGGCATTTCTTCCCCGCATCACTTGCGCCTTACGCCTATAACGACAGCATGGCCCAGGAGTATTACCCGCTGAGCGCCGCAGAGGCCCGCTCTGCCGGATATGATTGGCGTGACGATGATGCTGAAGAGCCATCGCACACCAATGCGGCCTCGTTGCCGCTTCCCGCGAGCCCGCGCGATTTTCGTCCAGAAATGCTGGGCACTGCCTGGACGTGCGAAGCAACGGGGAGAGGCTATAAGATTAATTCCGGGGAGCTTAAGTTTTACGTCGAGCATGAACTTCCGCTGCCGCGAGTCCACCCCGATGAGCGCCACCGGCGGCGGCTTGGACTAAGAAACCCGCGCCGGCTGTATGACCGGCAATGCGCCCAGTGCGCCATGCAGTTTCAAAGCACCTTTGCACCAGGCCGGCCGGAGAGAGTTTTGTGCGAGACCTGCTTTCAAAAGTTCGTTTTCTAGGCAGCGAGCCGCTCCGGATGATTGCGGCTGATTGTGCCGGCCTAATTTGCAGCTTACCAAGTGCTTAAAACAAATTCCCACTCAAGCAACATTCTCAGCAAGACAGCGATGAACCCTATTGAGACCTCTAACCAAAAGAACGACCATCTCTGTATGCACGGCTCATGAAGACATTATAAGCGCAGAGAGCGGCACAAACCCAAACCTAGCAGGACAGTGATATAATCACGCAACGCTGCGCGTTGCGTGACTGATTATGCCGGCACTAGTTTCGCAACGCGCAGCAGATTATATGCTGCACAATTGAAATGTGCGGCAAGCTCAGTTTTCTCAGGTCCAATAAAGC
>JAKPSH010000316.1 GCA_029555385.1 Pseudomonadota bacterium | reverse complement strand
TTTCAGCAATGCCCGCCGCAATTAAGCCCCAGCCCTTAAGCAGTAAACATGAAATAGCCAAGTGCTGTAAACGGGAGATAATCGGCACCGCCGTGCTGAACATAAGCTGATTGCGCAGTTGTGCTTGCCGCGCCGCATCCTGCAGCAACGAATGCCAGCCATCCCGGAATCCCCACTCCGCGAAGCGCCTGGCAATTACCGGCGCGAATCGTGTTTCCACAGCGCTTTTGCACTGCGCACCAAATTTCTCTTTCCAACTATCCCATGCTTGCAGCGCGTGCTGATGCGGCAGCACTGCCGTTTTCAAAAGCAAAATCAGCGACTCCTGGTGCGCGGTTTGATTCATATTGACAAAGATTTCGCCGGATTAAGTAATGACTAAGCATTTCATTATTTCTCATATCTGCCAAGCCGGTCCTCACCGTTGCCACCATCATGCAGCGCAGTTGAAAACGCTGCAAGCGGCGCATCTCAGACAAGAAACGAGAAATGCTCTGGAATTATTAGCGTATATTATATACGATGTGAAGGCTTGTTAATTATTCCTTCTGACACTGCAATTGTTGATATGGCGCTATTACAAAGAACGCTGCTTCTTGAAACGATTCGTCATCACCTTTATGAGTGGTTGAGTGGTATCAGTGCTGAAGATCTCAAATGCGCCTGCCGCAGCCTGCATTTTGATGCAGCCGAGGAAGACTTGTTATTGGTTCTTTATCCTACCGCAAAACAGTTAACGAAAGAGCAGTTTGACTTACTTTTCCTGGAGAAGACGGGTTCGACACCTGCTGAATTTGATTTTTTCGGATGGCACCAGAGCGAGACAGAACAACAAAATGCGGCAGGGAATCTCAGTCGACTTTTAGACGGCGCACGTATTGCGCTTGTTGGACCGAGCGTCACTGTGCTGGGCAGCGCCCAGCGGCAGTATCTTGAGTCATTCGACTTTATCGCCCGGATTAATTTCCAATGGCCCGTCCCGCATCGGTTGGTGCCTGATATCGGCTCAAGGATGGACATCCTGTATCATTGCTGCAACGGCGACCGTCCGATAACCGCGATGCTCATTCCGGACTTCAACCAGACAAGATTCGTTTGCTATCAGGAAAATATCGAGAGCATTCCGCTGCGAAAATACTGTCTGCGGCACGCTATCCCGCATCTTGATATTAGCAGCACTTATCAACAACTCTCTGCATCAGCCAAAACGTCGGTCAATACCGGCTTCGTCGCCATCGAGCATCTGTGCCAGTTTGCCATTAAGGAACTCTACGTCACTGGAATCACTTTTTTTAAAACCCCTTACTACGAGGGATACCCGGGACACGGCAATAACCGGAAATATTGGAAAAATTCTCTAACACCGGATAAAATCGGCCCTCACAGCTTCGAACCTCAACTTGAGCAATTCGCACGCCGCTTAAGTTCCGATGAGCGAGTAAGAACAGATCGTTGGTTGGCTGGCATTGTTGAGAAATACCGGCCTGCACGATCCGGCATGCGCTGCCCGATCGTGGCTGAGCCTGCGTCACCGACCCCGTTCACCCTCTAGCCGCCTTATCACACGACTAGCGCCAGGAGGAAAAGTCGTACAACATCAACCAACAGTTCACAAAATCCCGCGAAAGCACGCGCTGACCTTTGGTATCAAAAAAAGCTTGAACTTCTTGCACGCGTTTGGTTGCCCGCAAAATAATCCAGACGCGTTTACGTCCTCTAAGCTGCGTAAATTCTTCCTGTTCTTTCAGCGGTTCGTCTTTAGCAATTTGCGTCCAGAGCGTGTCGACTCCTGAAAGATCTAAATGTTCGCGATAGTACCGGTGAAAGATGGCAACACTGGGCACCGCATAAAGCAAGTCGCCGATCTGTTTTTGCTTAGAGATCACTTCAAGCGCTTGCCGCACCTCATCGATATTTCCCGAGACGAATAAGCCTCGCACAGCAAAAGTAACCGGCTGCAGCAGGAAAAAACAGATCGCGCAATAGGAAACTAATTTGGAGATAGTGCTGATGCGATCGGCAAACCAGTCAATGCCCAATACAAAAAACACTATTAGATTCGGCACAAGAAAAATCACTAGGCGCGCCATCTTAGGTATACCACCGGTAGGAAACGGATAGTAGTGCATCAACCCTGCGGCAAACAACCAAAGAACCGGCAATAAAAGCACAAAAAAATCGTGTCTGCTTTTTTTAGCTAAGACCGCCACACCCACAAGGGCCAAGAGGAAAACCGGTATCGGCGTAAAAAAACGGCCGGTCTGCACAAACAACCAGTAGCAGTATACGGCATACCAATTGAAACTCACCGGCAAGTTAAACGGATTCGGTGGATAACTGTTAAGAGTTGACCAGTGATCATAAAAATGAGTGCCGGTCCCAACCACGCCGGTCATTGAGGTCTTAAAACAAATGAAAAAACTGAGCAGAAACAAACTGACGCCGCCGCTTAAGACGGAGAATGATTTCCAGTCACGGTCCGTCAAACAGCGAATTCCATAATAGGTCGTGAAACCCGCAGCCAGGAAAACCACGGGGTAAGAAAACCACACAGCAGCCGCAGCGCAACAGTAAGCAACAATCATCCTGCTCGAAAATCCCTTACTGAAGCTCAAGAAGAGCAAAGAAATGATCATCGTGATCAATAAGTCACCCTGGTATTGCTTTGCAGAACTGGCAAACCAGATAGCTGGACTGGAAGCGGCAAACAACACGCATCCCATGGGGACAAGCCGAACCGGCAGAAAAACACGGCTGTATTTAACAAATACTCCCAGGGCAGCCAGACTCAGCAGCAGCGATGGGAGCCTTAGCGCAAATTCCGTCCGTCCTAAAAAAACCACTGCCATACGCAGTAGTGCTAAATATCCCAGCGGATCTCCTTGCCGGCCATGCACGGGATCCAGCAGCGTCCCAATCGTGCTATCCAACACCTTGATCACAACAATCGCTTCATCGCGATCGAGGGGACGATTTTTCAGATAAGAAATGATGCGGATTACCGCACCGCATACGAGAACGAACCAGATAAAGGCGGGGCTATGATAAAACTTCAACCATTTTTCCAGCACCCGCCGCATAGCCATAGCCTATTCTGTGATCACTCAAGCGAAATCCACTCACCCCAAAGAGGGTCTGTTGTAATCAGCCGGGCATTTAAAAAGACGAGCTTGAGCCAAGTTCAAGGAGCAGGAATTGGTCAAAATCGGCTTTTTCGACGCCCGGCTAATTGTTGGTGGTGCGCACCACCTCCACCGCCTCCCCCCGATAAATACGCACCACCGGCAGAAGCCTGACGATTTCGCCATCAGCACTGATGCTTAATGCACCCGTAACACCGGCTAAAGCCGGCGCCGTATTGAGACGCTTAATCACTTCTTGCGCATCCACGGGCCCTTGGCCAACTGCCGAAAATGCGAAGGTCGCTGCATCATAGGCTTGTGCCGCGAGCAAATCTGGCGGACGGGCAAAACGGGTCTTATAGCGCTGAGTAAAATCGGTCACAATGGGACGCGAACTCGCCGGATTAAACAAGGAAACATAAACAGCATCCTCGACAAGTTGACCTGCTCCACGCAGGGCAACGGGGTCATCCCACAATGCAGGACCAAGCACCATACTGGCGGAAAGAGCTGATGTCTTCACTTGCTGCAGCACTAGCAATGAATTCTCTAGTGAATCAGGGACAAAAATTGCCTGCGGCGGATTTGCGGCAGTTTGGTTTATTGCGTTAGCTACAGACTGCGGATCCCCGTTTTCCCAGTCAGCTTCACTTAATATTCGGCCGCCAGCACGCTCAACCGCATCACGGAATAACCTAGCAAACTCCGCACCTGCACTTGTCTTAGGGTAAATTATCGAGAACGTACGCAATCCTTCCTGCCCCGCCGCATACGCGACAAGCGCGCGCACCTGACTTTCTCCCGTAGCCCCTAACCGATATGCAGCGCCAGAAAGAGCGGGAAATCCCTCACGCTTGGTAAAACTAATAAAGGGCACGTACAGATCTGCTGACTTCCGGGCTACTTGCTCGGACGTTTTGACCAATAGCGGACCGAAAACAAGATTCACGCCTTGCCGCACCAGATCTTCATATTGGCGTTCCGCCACACCAGCGTCGCCCTGCGTATCTGCTTCGATAATATTCACTCGCTCAACCATCCCAGCCGCAAGTTCTATGCCCTCCTTGACCCGTGCAGCGTGTTCGGCAAACTGTCCGGAAAAGGGCAGCAACAGCCCCAGCGTAAGCGGAGCAGAGGATGCCTGCATCAAGTCCGCTGGCGAAGCAGGCTCAGGAAGCGGTGTCTCAGACTCAAACAGATCTATTTCGGAGACACCCTCTCTTGATTCGACAGACCCGCCGGCTGCATAAAAAGCCGCGTTGAACCAATAGTCCTCTAAAGGCGAAGACACTTTTGCACCTTGCGCGCGCCGCATGCGCTCCGATGAAAAAATAGGACCGGCAAAGGCGTCTCCCGACCAGCGATCACGCATTGCTTCAAATGATCCCGTAGGGATGCTGCTGACAGTGCGGCGTGCTTCTGTTAATGCGCGCCGGGCAACGATGCCTTGACCACTCGTGCGGTTGTATGCAGCGCCAAACCAGGCCAGACTTTGGTCATAATCCTTCTGGTGTAAATAAGCATAGCCCGCAACGAGTAATAATCCCGGCGGCGCAGTCTGCGCTGTAAGGTTCTGTTGTTTAAAGTAGTGGGCCATTTCATTGAGAATCTCTTTCGAGCGGCCAAGTTTAAGCATTGTGCCGCACATTCGCAAAAACGCCTGATCCCGAATCTCTACCAGATTCGATTTCATGCCAGCGCGGAATGCTCCAGCAGCCGCATCGAGCTTTCCTTCCGCAACGAGCTTTTCGCCTTGCGCAAGCTCTGCGCTGCCCATATCCGTGCTATGCCAGAGCTGCCATGGTGCTATGGGCGGCTGCTTCTGTTCTGCGACTATTGCATGCGGCCTTGGTTTAGCCGGCTTAGCTTGAGGACGTAATCGTGAAGTTTCAGTGGTTTCTGAACACCCGCCTGCCGCAAGTCCGAGAATACAAAAAAAGAAAAGCGTTAAAGAAATCCTGACAAAGGAAAAGAAAGCTAGAGTTAAACAACTACTCGAAAAATTCTTTAACTTTATCAAGGAACGTGCGGCTTTCATTGGAAACAGGCTTCCCCTCAATTCCTGACAATTCCTCCAAAACCTCCCGTTGTTTATCAGTAACGGTTTGAGGAACATAGATATATGTACGAACATGTTCATCACCGCGCTTGCCCGTGTGCAAGTCCACGATACCCTGTCCCCGCAGTCTAAACACTTTGCCCGATGGAGTTCCAGCGGGAATCTTCATGTTAACAGGGCCTGTAAGAGTCGGAACCTCTATCTCCGCTCCAAGAACAGCCTGACAGTAAGTAATTGGAATCTCGCATATAATATCGCTGTCTTGACGCTCAAACACCTGATGAGGCGTAATCTCAATCTCAACATAAAGATCCCCGGGAGCCCCGTCGGGAATCACTTCACCTTCTCCCCGGAGTTTGAGCCGTTGTCCCTTATCCATACCTGCCGGAATTTTCACCGTCAGTTCTGTTTCCTTTGAACCCTCACCATTGCCGCCGCATGAAGGACAAGGATCTACGATTAGAGTCCCGTGACCACGACAGACATTGCAAGTACGCGACACGGCAAAGAAGCCTTGTTGTATGCGGATTTGACCAGCACCGCCGCACTGGTGACATTTTTTCGGCGCAGCGCCTCCGCGTGACCCTGAGCCGGAACAAGCGGAACAGGGCACAGGTTTCTTGATTTTAATCTGCTTGTCTGTTCCTGCTGCCGCTTCTTCAAGCGTAATTTCCAGCACATAACGAAGGTCTCGCCCGGAGCGATGCCTCGAACCAGAACGCGGACCGGCATTGCCAAAGAAGGCGCTGAAAATATCGCTGAAGAAATCATCAGCAAAAACGCTGAAGTCAGTAAACCCTTCGAACCCGGAACCCGGCGTAAACGCATTCCAGCCAAAGCGATCATACTTCGCTCTAGTTTCCTCGTTGGAAAGGATCTGGTAAGCCTCGGATGCTTCTTTAAACTTTTCCTCAGCTTCCTTATTGTCCGGATTACGATCTGGATGATATTTCAGCGCAAGCTGCCGGTAAGCTTTTTTAATTTGTTCAAGCGAAGCGTCCTTGGCTACGCCCAAAATTTCATAGCAATCCCGCTTCACCACAGTAAAACGCCCCTAGGAGCCAACCCCCCTGCTGCATCTATTATATTAGCCACGGGACCCATTTCCCACGAGGCCCTTTACTATTGTCGCGAGGTCCAGCAATGCTCACCTCAGATATTGCGCGTCTATCCGTGGCGCGGAGCAAGAATTACGCTACTTAACTTCCTCGAAATCGGCATCGACAACGTTATCACCATCACCGGCCGAACCGCTTTCCGCCGCGTTCGACGAAGCATCGCCCTGCGCGGCAGATGCTCCGGCCCCTTGCTGACGCCCTGATGCGGATTCATACATTTTCTTTGCCAGCTTGTGCGAAGCATTGGCTAAAGCTTCAACCTCTGCCTGGAGCAGTTCCTTGCTGTTTGCGTCATCGAGTTTCTTTTTAGCCGATTCCAACGCACGCTCAATCTCGGCCCGATCCGCAGCATCCAGCGACGCACCGTATTGCTTCAGCGAACCTTCAGTTGAATAAATCAGACCATCGAGCTGATTGCGCGCTTCGATAACTTCCTTTCTCGCCTTGTCTTCTGCCGCATGTTCTTCTGCCGCATGGACCATCTCTTGGATCTCGCGCTCAGACAGCCCGGAACTCGCCGTAATCCTGATCGACTGTTCCTTGCCAGTTCCAAGATCCTTGGCGGAAACATGAAC
>JAKPSH010000298.1 GCA_029555385.1 Pseudomonadota bacterium | reverse complement strand
TCGTGCACAAGGACATCATGCTGTCCAAAACCTGCAAGCGTAAAAGACTGCGGAAGGCCTGCGTCGCCGGATTCGTCGTAAACAGTTGTTGCCACGCTTAATATCGCCGCGCTCAAGTTGTCATGCTCCATGATGTTCCAGATGTTTCCAAAGAATCCGTTCCACTCAGCGCAAGCCTGCGTTCCCAGCCGAATCAGCACACTCCCTGGATCGCGCGGGTCACTTCCGTCGAGACCTTCCTGGACATCCGATACTCCGTCGCCGTCGTCGTCATCGTCGACACAATCCCATGCGCCGTCACCATCGGTATCGCCGCCTTCATCGACCACGCCGCATCCGCAGTGTCCGGGGAGAAGTTTCTGCGCATCGCTTGGGCAGGCATCTGCGGCGAAGTCTGCGGCTGCGTCAGCGCTAAGCGTGCCCGTTGCGGAGGCAGGCGTGAAAGAATGACCGGCTTTGGTCGGCGTCAAGGTATAGCTGGTGCCGTCCGGCACATTGAGAAACTCGTAGCGGCCTTGAGCATCCGTGGTGCGAGTGCCGAAACTGTTGCTGGTGATCAGCACCCCGGATAAGGCCTGGCCGTCCAGCGTGACTGTGCCGCTGATCTTGTGCACCAAGGTGCCAGTGAAGTGCAGCGGTGCTATGCTGTAGAGCGTTCCGCTGGACGTGGCGGGGTCGAACAGCCAGCCGCTTAGTGATGGTGCAACAGAATAAAGTGATTGCTGGACCAAATCTGTAAAAGCATACCAGCCATTTTCGTCGGTGGTGGTTGTTCCCAGCGCGCCGCCGTTAATCGTTACGTCCGGTATGGGGTTTGTGTCAGCGTCCTGGACAAAACCCCAAATATTCGGTGCAAATTTGACAATATCAGTGATTGGTCCGAATAGTCCCATCGGATCTGGTTCCGAGTAAAAGTAGTCTAAGTCATTGTCGCCGTCGATATCGGCCCAGGACATGTAGCGGCCGTAGAGCGGATAGAATGTAAATAAGTCATCAGATTCGTCTACGTGCAAGTGCATCATTTGGTCGCCGTAGAAATCAAGATCTCCGTCACCGTCGATATCCAGCCATCCGTTATAACCCCCCGCGGAAGTCGAAAAAAGGGAGAACTGCCCTGTGCCGTCACCGAGATATATCCGGCCTTCCGTGGTAATTTCCCCCTCCGGAACACCGCGCAGAAAAAAATCTAGGTTTCCGTCATTATCATAGTCCCCCCAGCGTACGAGAGGATTATTGGACACGGCAGGTATATTAATTCCGCTCTCGACAAATGCTCCGTTATTGTTCCGATAGATATGGAAAGAGCTGGTGAACATTCCTTCGCTGGCGTGGGCGATATCGAGGTCTCCGTCGCCGTCGTAATCTCCGCAATCAACGCTTCCCGGCTCTTGCGTTAGCCCGGCGCCGATCGGAGAAAATGAGCCGTTATCATTAATGTAAATGTCTGTTGAGGTGCCGGAAATCAACAAATCCGGATCGTTGTCGCCGTCGAAATCGCACCAAGCTGCCTCTTTGGCCAGGAATGGCGGCGGGCCGGCCGAGCTGATTGACGCGCCAATATCTGAAAAATTTCCAGTTCCTTCTTCGTTCCGGTAAATATAGGTGACATAATTTAACCCGCCAGTGTCGCCGCTCAGAAACAGATCCGGGTAATTATCTGCGTCAATATCAGACCACAGCAAGACGGCAGATTCGATGTCCGGCAGGTTCGTTGTCACTTCACTGAATGTTCCGTTTGCTTCCTGACGGTAGAGATGGGTCTGGGGAGTGTCCGAAAAATCCCGCCCGGCATAAATCAAATCCAGCCGGCCGTCACGATCGAAATCGGCCCACGCTGCTGCGTAACGTGACTGATCATTATGCGCCGGTGCAAGCCCTGCGCTCATCTTAGTGTATCCCGGATTGAGGTAAAGATTCTGCGCCAGAACGGGACAAGCAAAGACAGCAATAAGCAGCCATTCAAGAACGATGCCCATTGCGGCAAGATAGACAGTTGCTGGTTGCCGAACCATGTAGATCTCCTTTTAAGCGATTAATTGACGATTGCCGGAACAATTAACACTTAGATGAAGAGCAAACGCTTGGGGTTTTAAGGCGTTTTATCCGGTATGATTTTCGCTTACGGGTGGGGGCGCTATTCCCAGATGCCTGGAATCTCATTGCCGCAAGGGCACTTACCCTGCTGCAGGAGATTCTCGCTGAGGCGGTAACCCGTGCGGGAAATTACCTTCCGGCCGCAGTCAGGACAAAAAGTATCCTGCTGCGGGGCTTCAGGGGCGTTGCCCACATACACGTAATGGAGCCCCTGGGCTCTTGCGGCGGCCTCAGCTTCGCGAAGCCGTTCCAGCGGAGTTGGGCTGAGCATGCTCAGCTTGTAAGAGGGGTAGAAACGGGAAAGATGAAGCGGCACATCCGGCCCGAGATTTTGCACAACCCACCTCGACATGGCCTCGATATCAGCAACACTGTCCGACAGAGTCGGCACGAGCAGTCGGATTATTTCCACCCACACCCCTTGTTCTTTCATGATGCGAAGCGTTTCAAGAACAGGTTTAAGCGTGGCGCCGCATACGCGCCGGTAAAAAGAATCATTAAAACTTTTTAGATCAACATGAGCTGCGTCAATTAGAGGACAAAGCTGTTTCAAGGGTTCGGGGAGGAAATACCCGGCGGTGACAAGTACATTTCGCAGTCCATTGATTTGTGCTTTCTCTGCAGAATCAAGCACGTATTCATAGAAAATGGCAGGTTCGGAGTAAGTGTAAGAGATTGATGGCAGAGCGGCGCTTTTGGCTGCGCGGACCAGAGCTCCGGGAGGCAGATCGACATTTTTTGTGTCTTCGGGGCGGGATTGAGAGATGTCCCAGTTCTGGCAGTTCAAGCAGCGCAGGTTGCAGCCAGCGGTAGCAAGCGAGAAGGTTAGACTTCCAGGCAAAAAGTGATTAAGTGGTTTTTTTTCTATGGGATCAATGTGCACTGCGCAAGGATTGCCGTAAGCAACGGTATGGAGCCGCCCGTTTTTTACTACACGCGTGCGGCATAGTCCGCGATCATTTTCTCCAAGCACGCATTGATGGGGACAGAGCTTGCAGTATATTTCCGGACTCCGCAATGCGCCATGACGTTCGTACCATAGAGCTTCCTTTGACCACTGCCATAGTGTTTCCGGCGCATCGTTGTGAAAGCCGACGCGCAGTCCGCTGTCGCCGCCCTGAACCAGCAGATCCCAAAACGTGTATGTACCCAGGGCTGCCGCACAACTCCCCATCGTGCACTGTTTAAGGAAGCGGCGCCGATTAACGGGATTTCTTGATGTTTGGTCAGGCATAATGCTCAAGTGATTTCTTAGCCCGATTATAACAGAAAATTAGGTTCGTTCCTTGAGCATTTGCGGATAACCGCTGCTAGGCCTGATGCCGGATAACTTACGGGGTGAGTAAATCATGCTCCGTAGTTGCTCGATAACATTAAGATTCTGTTAGGCGGTTTACGGCGCCAGTCAGTTCCATTTGCCCTTCCGGTGATGGCCTTGGAAATCGCATAGCTGCGCGGTATATTCGCTGCGTTCTTTACACTTTAACTGTAAGAGACCGCAGGTTCGTTCGACACTGAACACGTATGTTCGCACCATGGTCACTTGTAATTAGCGGTTTAATCTTATCCTGTCTGCTGATGGCGGCGTTGTGGCTTGTCGAGCTGAAGCGCTCTGATGCCAGTGTGGTTGATGCGGGCTGGGCCGGCTCGTTGGCTATGTTGGCTCTTCTTTACGCGTGCTTCGCTGACGGAGCGCCAGAGCGGCGTTTTTTAGCGGCCGTGCTGGGGGGCGGTTGGGCTTTGCGGTTGACTGTGCACCTGCTGCGTGATCGCGTAATCGGCAAGACGGAGGATGGCCGCTACCAGTATCTGCGCAGCTACTGGGGGGAAGCAGCGCACTGTAAGTTTTTTTTCTTTTTTCAGGCGCAAGCCCTTGCCAGTGTTTTGTTTTCGCTGCCATTTCTTGCTTTGTCTTTGGATGGGCGCGCCGAAGTAACATTTGCCGATTTATGTGGTGTTCTAATTTGGGCAGCAGCGGTCGCTGGTGAAAATCTAGCGGACAGGCAGCTCTCACGTTTTCGCAGTGTGCCGGACAATAAAGGCCAAACTTGCTCCAGCGGTTTGTGGCGCTACTCGCGTCATCCGAATTATTTCTTCGAGTGGCTGCACTGGTGGAGCTACCCGGCGCTTGCTTGGGGAGGCGGATATTGGTGGCTCACTATCTGGGCGCCATTTGCGATGCTGTTTTTCCTCTTAAAGGTCACCGGCATCCCGTACACAGAAGCGCGGGCCTTGAAGACCCGGCCTGGTTATGCCGAATATCAGCGAACAACGAGTGCCTTTTTCCCCTGGTTTCCCCGCAAAATAAGGGTCGACAAAAATGCTTGAACATGTGCTTTCTCTGGCTGAGCGTGGGATGCTGCCTGATGCGTTGATTCGCGCAGGAATCCGCGCCTTGCTTGCTGAACGGCTGCGTTCGCTGCGCAGCGACAGCATCGAGAAAATTTCCTTAAGCAGAGAGAATTACCGTGAGTCCTTGGCCAGCTCGTCGATTGCGCTGTCTGCCGGTGCGGCTAATGAGCAGCATTATGCCATCCCGCCTGAGTTTTTCATGTTAATGCTCGGAAGGCGGCTAAAGTACAGCTGCTGCCTTTTTGAAGCGCCGGAAACTTCGCTTGAGCAAGCTGAGGAAGCAATGCTCCAACTTACTTTTGAACGGGCGCAGATTGCGGATGGCATGAGAATTCTTGAACTTGGGTGCGGCTGGGGTTCTTTCTGTTGTTATGCAGCCAAGCGCTGTTCGGGATCTCAGGTGACTGCCGTGTCTAACTCAGCGGCGCAGCGCGAGTTTATTCAGGCTCGTGCTCGCGCGGAAGGGCTTTCAAATCTGCGGGTGCTTACCGTAGATATGAATGAGTTTACGATCGACGAGCAGTTTGACAGAATCGTCTCCATTGAAATGTTCGAGCACATGCGCAATTACCAAGCACTGCTTGCGCGTATTGCGTCGTGGCTTGCCGCTCAGGGCAAACTGTTCGTGCATATTTTTGTTCATCGCGAACAGTCTTATCTTTTCGAGACAGAGGGTGCGGGAAATTGGATGGGCAAGTATTTTTTCACTGGCGGAATGATGCCAGCGGACTCGCTGCTGCTCTACTTCCAGCGAGATCTGATATTGGAACGGCATTGGCAAATCTCGGGGCTTCATTATCAAAAGACGCTTGAAGCTTGGCTGGTGAGGCTTAACGAGAACCAACGGGGCGTCAATGATATTTTCCAGCCCGTGTATGGTGCGCAAGCCGCATTGTGGCATCAGCGCTGGCGCATGTTTTTGATGGCCTGCGCCGAACTTTTCGGCTACCGGCGCGGTAATGAGTGGTTTGTCTCCCACTATTTGTTCGAAAAACGGACATGAAATAACATAATCTTCTGGGTTTATGGAGCACAAAGCGAGCGTTGCGGTTGTCGGCGGTGGTGTGGCAGGCATCGTCAGCGCCTATTTGCTTGATCGCGCCGGCTACGACGTAACTCTTTTTGAAAAAAACAATTATCTGGGCGGCCACACAAAAACCGTGGTTCTTGAGCAGGGGCCTGATGCCGGGCTTGCTGTCGATACCGGGTTTATCGTGCTTAACGACCAAACCTACCCGCTGTTTCACCGTTTTTTGCGCGGGCTTAATGTGGTGGTCAGGTTCAGCGATATGTCGTTCGGATATTATTGCAGTCAAACGAACTTTTGTTACGCAGGAACGAGTTTGTCCGGGCTGTTTGCCCAGCGGCGAAATCTGTTTAGCGCACGATTTTACCGGATGCTCAGGGATATCAGGCGTTTCTCGGCTGATGCTTTAACGGCTCTGGAGGATGGGCGTGCTGCGGGCAAGAGCTTGGGGGAATTTATATCCGGCGGTGGTTATTCGTCCTGGATGGTCCAGCGTTATTTGCTGCCGATGGCTGCGGCAATTTGGTCGGCGCCGTTTCAAGGAATCGAGCATTTCCCTGCCGAATCTTTCTTTCGTTTTTTCAAGAATCACGGTTTGCTCTCGCTCGAGAATCGTCCGCGGTGGCAGACCGTCGTTGGCGGCAGTTATTCCTACGTCACTGCGTTTGCCAAGATTTTTCGCGGCAGAATTTACTTAGGGCAGCCTGTGGCCGGTGTGGCGCGCGATGAACGAACGGGCAGAATCCGGGTGCGCTTGTCCGGCGGCGAGGTAATGAGTTTTGACCGTTTGATTATTGCGGCACATGCGGATCAAGCATTAGCCGTGCTTGAAGATCCGTCTCCTCATGAAGCGCGTCTTCTGGGGCTCTATGCCTATCAAAGAAACACCGGCGCTTTGCACACAGATCCAACCGTGCTTTCTCCGCTGAGGCGGGCTTGGGCTTCTTGGAACTATACGCAGTCCGTGAGCGAGCGAGCAGACCGGCCTGTTTTCGTAACTTATCACATGAATCGGCTCCAAGGTTTTAAAGCAAGCCGTGATTACTTTGTGTCCTTGAACCCAGCGCATAACTTTGAGCCGGAGAAAGTGCTTGAGCATCTCGATTTCGAGCATCCGGTGTATACCATGGAAAACAAGGCAGCTCAGCCGGAATTGGCTGCACTAAACGGCTGGCGGGGGACATATTACTGCGGCAGTTATTTCGGATATGGCTTTCATGAGGATGCCGTGCGAGCTGCGGCTGCGGCAGTCCGGGATTTCGGAGTGGAGCTGTGAAATCTAGAATTCTTACGGGACAAGTTTTGCATACCCGCCTTACCCCGGTGCGGCATCGTTTCAGCTATCCCGTTTATTTTTATTCGTTTGACTTGGAGGAATTGCCGCAGCTTGCGGCGCAAACGCGGTTGTTCGGCTATAACCGCCGGGCTGTTGTTTCCATTTTTGACGAGGATTATCTTACCCCTGGTCAGGTGCCGGTGAAGGAGAAGCTGTTTTCAATATTAAAGGATCAGGTTGAACTGGATGAGCTGTGTTCAATTGAGCTGATAACTTGCGCCAGGTATTTTGGCTACGTTTTCAATCCTGTCAGTTTCTTTATGTGCCGCGATCGGGCAGGCCGGCTGCGCTGCGTGCTTGCTGAGGTCAACAACACTTTTTCGGAAACCCATCTTTATGTGTTGGACAAAGCGGAACAGAGCAAGGCTGATGATCTATACGTATTCCGCGCCGCTAAGGAATTTCATGTTTCGCCGTTTTACGGCATGGATTGGAAATACGTCTTTCGCGTTAAAGATACGGGGAAAAAACTGGCCATAGATATAGATATGGTCAGAGACGCAAAGGCGGAATTTCATGCACGTTTGGAAGGCGAAGCGGCGCCTTTCGGCGCGCATGAGCTTCGCACCACTCTGTTTCGCTTTCCGTTTACCGCGCTGCTCAGCTTCCCGCGGATTTTGGCTCAGGCTGCCAAGCTTTATTTCGGCAAGAAGCTGCCCGTGTATCAGAAGCCAGCGCCGCACAGCCGCTGGACAATTAAGACAGCTCCCGCGACACTGTGCCAGCGGGCAGCCGGGAGAGTAATCAAGAAACTTCTGCAGCGCATTGAGACCGGATACTTGAGCGTTGAATTGCCTGATCAACGTATCTGGAAATTCGGACTGGAGGGAACGTCCCCGCAAGTGCGGCTGAAGATACGTGACTATTGTTTTTTTTCAGCCGTACTTTGGGATGCTGACATCGGACTGGGGGAATCTTATGCTGCCGGTGCTTGGGATGCTGACGATTTGACAGCGCTGCTCGAGTTAGGTGTGCTCAATAGCAAGCTTTATTACTCGGCACTGTTGAATTCCCGGCTGCTTATTCTGGGCAGTACTTTGCTCCACCGGCTGCGCCGCAACACCGTCCATGGGAGCCGGCGCAATATTGCTGCGCATTATGATCTGAGTAATGCGTTCTTTCAGACGTTTCTTGACGAAGAACTGAACTACTCTTGTGCGATATTCCGCAATGCGGAGGAGTCGTTGATTGATGCACAGCACCGAAAAATTGACCTTTTGTTGGAGAAGGTTCAGTTAAAGTCAGGTGACCACTTGTTGGAGATCGGCTCCGGTTGGGGATCCCTGGCCATACGTGCCGCGCAGAATTATGACTGCCGCGTGACTTCGGTTACTGTGTCCCGGGCTCAGTATGAAATGGCTGCGCAGCGTGTGCGGGAAGCGGGATTGAGTAAACGAGTCAATATCGAGCTTTGCGACTATCGGGAGATTAAAGGGTCTTTCGATAAAATAGTGTCGGTTGAAATGCTGGAGGCTGTTGGCCGGGAGAATCTGGGGAAGTTCTTTAGGATTTGCGATCGTGTGCTTAAGCCGGACGGCATCATGGCGCTTCAAGTAATTACCATTCCCGACCAGCGCTATGCAGCATACAGCCGGCGCTGCGATTGGATTCAAAAGCATATTTTCCCGGGCGGTCATTTGCCGTCGATGGAAGTCTTGGCCCGCGTTATTGCGGCTCATTCTTCGTTTGTTATTGAGCATGTGGAGAATATTGGCATTCATTATGCTGAAACTTTGCGGTGCTGGCGAAGCCGGTTTCTGGCCAATGCGGATAAACTGCCGGAGCTTGGTTTTGACCGTGAGTTCATGCGCAAGTGGCTCTATTATTTTGCTTACTGTGAAGCTGGATTCGAAAGCAGGGTGATCGGCAATCATCAGCTTGTCTTATCGCGAGCTCTCAACAAGAGCTTGCCGCGCTGGGGCCGTTTTGTGCGTTGAAGTATTAGAGTACGCGGCAGTTTTTTAGCAAAAAACTTTAGTATGGAACTGTTCGTAATTGGCATTGTCTCGCTTCTTGCGGCGGGTCTAACTTTGTTCTCCGGCTTTGGGTTAGGGACAATTCTGATGCCGGTATTCTCATTGTTCTTCCCGGTGCCGCTGGCTGTCGCAGCCACCGCTGTGGTGCATTTTGCCAATAATATTTTCAAGTTCGGATTGATGTCAAAACAGGCCGATTGGCGAGTCGTCGCCCGTTTCGGCCTGCCGGCGGCTGTCTTTGCGATGGCCGGCGCCGGTTTGCTTAATCTTTTTGATCGAATGCCTCTTTTAACGACTTATGAACTATCGGGGAGAAACTTTGAAATAACGGCCGTCAACGGGGCCGTTGGTATAATAATTATGGCATTTGCTCTGCTCGAGACTTGGCCTCGCTTCCAGGGGCTTGCCTTTGCGCCGCGATGGCTGCCGCTGGGCGGAGCTCTTTCCGGCTTTTTTGGTGGATTGTCAGGAAATCAGGGGGCGCTGCGTTCGGCCTTTTTGTTGAAAGCAGGTCTTTCCAAGGAGGGTTTCGTGGCGACCGGTATTGTTTCAGCAGTGATCGTCGATGCGGCGCGGCTAGTGGTTTATGGCATGGGATTTATGGCGGACCACGTTGCCCAGTCCGGGGAGATGCTCGGTCCTGTCGTTGTTGGAACACTTTGTGCTTTTGCCGGGTCATTTGCCGGGAAACGACTGCTGCAAAAAGTCACGCTTCGGGCAGTTCGAGCCGTAGTCGGGGCGGCCATGTTTGTCATTGGTGCGGCACTAATCGCGGGGTGGGTTTAGCCCGGAAGAAATACCGGACCGATCATAAACCCAAAGAAAAACCAGAGTTTGTCTGCTTAAATTGTCCGAACCTGCCAGTAAAGCTTCATCTGTCAGGATTGATCAATGTGTTGTTATAGTGGAGGGCAAGAGGGGGTGTGCTATGCCGTCGATTGAAGACAACAAGGACGTTTGGGCAAAGACTCATGACTGGCAGCAGTTGGGCAACGAATGGTCCGATAGGTGGGGCAGCCCGGATATGCAGTGGTACGGAACAATATTGCCGCGCATCCATCGTTATCTGCCGGCAGCGACCATGCTGGAAATTGCTCCCGGTTACGGGCGTTGGACAAACTATCTAAAAGACTTGTGTTCGCATCTTGTTGTTGTCGATTTGTCTGAACCCTGCATCGAATACTGCAAAGAACGTTTTCGCTCTTGTTCGCACATCGAGTATTTTGTCAATGACGGATTGTCGCTGGCGCAGGTGCCGGATGATTCTGTAGATTTTGCTTTCAGCTTTGACTCGTTAGTTCATGTCGAGGATGACGTGATGGAGTCTTACGTCTCCCAGTTGAGCAGGAAATTAAAGAAGTCGGGAGTCGCGTTTCTTCACCATTCCAATCTGGGCAACTACCCCTTATCCTCCCGGCTGTTAAAGGCGCTGCCGCGCAACCGGATTACGCACTGGTTTTTCTCTCCCACCGTGTTGATCTCGCATTGGCGGGGGCCAAGTATGACTGCAGAAAAGCTTGCGCGTATCGCGAAGAACTCCGGCCTCAAATGCTTGAGCCAGGAGCTGATCAATTGGCAAAGCTTACGTTTAATGGACTGCATCAGCGTAGTTGCGCATAATGATTCGCCATGGCCGGAAGCGGTGCGGGCGCTGAAAAATCCTGGATTTATGCAGGAGGCAAAGATGTTCAAAAGACTCGCGGTTCTTTACGGTATCTCGCCGCAGACCGGTTTGCCGAAGGGCTAGCCCCAATATAAGCGAGTAAGTATGCCGCAGCCGGAATTTTTACTGAAAGTTGTTGAATGGCGCATATTTTTGCATCCCCCGGGTGAAAGCGAAACCAAGTACCCTGGCGGTGGAGAGTTTGACGCTGCCGTGCGCTGAAGGCGCGCCGCCGCCCGCCTGCAGAACTCGGCTTGCAGGAACCGGAGATGCTTCGCTGCACAAGACAGCACGGCAATCCGATTTCCTGCGGCGGGCCCGCACCGCCCCCGCCCCGGCGCATCAGGTTAAGCCTTCAGCGCCCGGCAGCGTCATTCTCTGCACCGGAGTCAAACCCGAGCAGGTCCGCTGCTGTCTCTCTTGGTCGTATTTCACATTTCTGAATGCCTGGATTTTCTGCGCTGCTTCAAGAGCGGGAGAAAGTAAAACGCGTCCAAGCCGCCCTTTCGCCGCAGCACGTCTTTCAGAACAGATCAAAAACCCGGCACAACCCTTTGCCTCCCTTCGCTGTCGCCCGCCTAGTAGTCCAGACCAATGGCGACGAATCAATGCGGGCGACGCGTTGCAGTTGGCAAAGGGTTGTGCCGAATAAAAAAGGTCACGCCTTCAGCACCCGGCAGCATCGCTCTGGGCGAAGCCAATGGACAGTGCCGAGGCAAAATTTATTCGCTCATTTTCGGGCTAGGAGGCGCCTGGAAACATATCGCGGTAGTCGCAAACAATTCATCATCACGAGACGAGGTCTTTACTCCAAGGCCAGCGTCACCAACAGGACGTCCTTCCGGGCCGCAGGGGTCGTGCCAAAGGTGCGGGGTCCAAAAGGCCGTTCATCCCGAGCGAGGCGGTTTTATCCAAGATGCTCTTTTGCTGTAAGCATGGCTGTTGTCTTGCGACTTATCTCCCAAAAGGCAAGGTGATAAAGTGAGCCAATTTCTTGCAGGGGAGCGCGCCATAAGCACCGGTTTTACCGGCGCCAGTGTGTTTAACTTAAACTCGAAGCCGCTTAATTTCATTTTGTTTCAGGCTGTTTGGTTCTCCTGTGTCCTGGGGGCTGTTTATGGCCGTGCTTGGATAGGGATTGCGGCGGCGATTTTTACTGCCTTGGTCAGTGTTGCTGGAGCGGAAAGCCCGCAGAAGAGGGGGATGTTTATCTTGCTTGTTACGCTGATCGGTACTCTCGGCGATTTGGTGCCGCTTTGGCTGGGAGCTTTTGCATTTACCCATCCGGCAGCAGTGCCCTGGGGGTACCCGTTGTGGATGAGTGCCATCTGGCTTGGCTTTGCTACAACCTTGCCGGCAAGTCTCGGTTGGCTTGCGGGACGTTTGCTTCTTTCTGCTCTATTTGGTTTTCTTGGCGGACCGCTTGCTTATCTCGCCGGGGAGAGTTTGGGCGCAATCGTGCTTGGTTCTGACCGGGTGGTGTCGTTACTGGCCATCGGCATTTTTTGGGCAATGGTCACGCCGTTTCTCATGCGGCTCAGCAAAGAAATGGAGTAAATTTGTGGCACGTCAGCTTTTAGGATTCCTGATGTTCTTTGTGTTAAGCATGCCAGCGGCGGCAGCGGCAGAGCAGCCTCTTCGATGTGCCTGGGATACCTGTGTTCCCGCCTCGGCGGCTGTCGGCAGGATCGAAGTGCCCTTGAGATCCCTCGTGCCGTTTCGTTACTGGGGATTTAAAGTATATGTGGCGGCACTTTATGTACCTCATGCCGTGCAGGATGTGCAGGCAGAACTAGGCGCGTATCCTTTACGCTTGGTGCTTTATTACTATCGGAGTTTTACCGCGCCAGAGTTTATCGAAAGCGCTGAGCAGACTTTGGTGAAGAATCCTGCGGTGGATCTGCAAAAAATGAGAGACAGACTGGAGCGCATGAACCGTCATTACCGGGACGTATCCGCTGGCGACAGTTATGCGCTTGAATATGATCCGGAGTCCGGTCTTACCCTGCTGAGCAATGGCGCTGCTCAGGTTACAATTGCTGGAGCAGACTTTGCGCGGGCGTATTTGGGCATCTGGCTTTCGCCTTACAGTATTTCTTCGTCTTTAACCGAGTCTCTTTTGGGAAATAATAAAGGATGATGGAGACTGCAGTGAGAGAAGGAGCATTACGGCAGGGGAGTCCTTGTGCGAAATCACGCCTTATTGACCCGCATTGGCTGGCTGCGCTGATGTTCGGCGCCGCAACCCTTGCCGGCTGTTCAGCGGGGCTGCCGATTTATACAGTTCCCGCAGTAGACATCAACCGTTTCATGGGCGACTGGTACGTCATTGCCAGCATTCCCACATTCCTGGAGAAAGGCGCGCATAATGCGGTTGAGTCGTACCAGCTTGCGCCTGATGGTACGATTGAGACGACATTCAGTTTCAACAGCGGTGGTTTTGACGGTCCGAAAAAGGTTTACCGGCCGCGCGGCTTCATCGTAGATGGTACGGGAAATGCCGTCTGGGGAATGCAGTTTGTCTGGCCAATCAAAGCCGAATACCGGGTGATTTTCCTGAACGAGGATTATTCACAGACCGTTATCGGGCGGAGCAAGCGCGATTACGTTTGGATTATGGCGCGCGAGCCGGTAGTTCCGCAGGCAGACTACGACAAGATACTAAGCTTCCTCGCGGAGCAAGGCTATGATGTTGACATGCTTAGACTCGTTCCTCACCAGCAGCGTCTTTTGCACTCCGGATCTTAGCCATTTCGTGCACGAGACTGGAAAATGTGCCGATTGGACAAAGCAGCGAACAAAATGTGCGGCGGAAGCGAAACGCTGCAATAAACAGCAGCATAGCGGCGGCTCCGGCCCAGGCAGGCAGCGCATAACGGTTTAGGAAAAAGAAAGAATACCAAGAACCATGTGCGGTATCTGCTTCGCTCTCATTAAGAAGTTTGAAATAAGACACCACGGTAAACAACAGGCTTGCGTATGCGGCGATGGTGAACGCTTGCGGCAGCCACGAGCTACGGCGCCGCGGCGCTATTTGGCAATCATGCACCGTGCCGATGGGACATGCATGGAAGCACCAATGGCGCCGCTCCAGATTCATAATCAGCGCAGCGGGCACGAGATAAGGACGTAGGAACCCGAAAACGCATTTTCGCGGGCAGACGTGACAGAAAAGATACGGGAGGGAAAAATAGCACCGGCCCAACGGATAAAACACCGCCAAGGCAAACCCGCAATAGTTCACCAGGCGGAAAAAGGAAAGTCCCGCAGCCTTTGCTGTCTTGCGATCGAGTCTCACCAGCAGGCCATTGCCTTTTCCTTGTTCTTCAGCGCGTACATAACTGATTGCTCGCGCAATTCCCCAGCCAAGTAGTCCAACTAGCAGAAGATGGTAAAAGCGGTTAAATGAGAAGGAGTAGAGCATGCGGTTTGGAGCTTCGAGCTGCACAACTCCGATACAGACAACAAAAACCACCGTCACGGCAGCTTTTGTCCAGAAACTACCGTTGGTTCTGACCCTGGGTGCTTGGTGCTGGGTCTTGTGCTCCAGGGCGAGCCAGAACGCCGTAGCAGCTTTTGCACCGCCAAGTGCGGCGCAAGTATGCAGCAGACCGAACGCGGGGACCGCAATCGCGCCTACAGCAAATGCCCCGAGGCAGGCGCCAGCAAGATCCAGTGCATAACAGAAGTTGAACGCAGAAGACTCTGCGGTGCCGTGCCGGCTGAATAGAGCAAGGGCCGCCGGAAACTGGGCGCCGACGGCAAAGCCGGCGACAGCATTAGCTAAAGGGAAGAACAGCGCACCAACCGTAAAGGTGCCGGATGCGGAGTGCGGCCAAGATACTGCGTATGGCAGGAGCAGGGGCAGAAGCAGTCCGCAGCAGGCAAGCAAAATGTCCATGCCCAGCACAACTGCTTGGTGCGGCCTTTGCGTGCGCTTGCTCCACACCGCGCCGGCGGCTGTGCCGGCAAGAAATGCGGCAAAAATAAAACTAAGCCATTGATGAATACTGCCGTGCGCAGCCTGGAAGGCAATGATCAAGGCGACCTGCAGACCCATGCCGGCAAGGCCGCTCATACCGACAGCGGTAGTAAGCGCGGGCGCTGGTGATGCTGCGACCAAGACGGCAAGCAGAGCAGCTGCAACAACTATGGCCAGTGCCAAA
>JAKPSH010000287.1 GCA_029555385.1 Pseudomonadota bacterium | reverse complement strand
ACGTTAAGCCGGTAGAACAGGTCTTCGCGAAACTCCCCGGTTGACGCCATTTGCTCCAAATTCTTGTTCGTTGCCGCGATGAGCCGGACATTTACCTTGATCGTTTGGGTTCCACCGACACGTTCGAATTCGCGTTCTTGCAGGACACGCAGCAGCTTTGTCTGAATATTCAGCGGAACCTCGCCTATCTCATCAAAAAAAAGCGTGCCGCCGTGGGCCAGTTCAAAGCGGCCCTTGCGCTCGGCAACGGCACCGGTAAACGCCCCTTTCACGAGCCCGAAAAGCTCACTTTCGATCACATTCTCCGCAAGGGCGGCGCAGTGTACGCGAATGAAAGGCTTGTTGGCCCGATCGCTGTTGTAATGAATGGCGTGCGCGACGAGCTCCTTGCCCGTGCCCGTTTCACCGTTAATCAATACCGTCACCGGACTTTTTGCAGCTTGCGCAATTTGGTCATAAACAAACTGCATCTCGCGCGAGGTGCCAATAATATTGGCGGGACGAAACCTGTTCTTTAACTCGGCGCGAAGCCGTTCATTTTCTTCCTCGAGACGGCGGCGCTCTTCACGGGCAGACTGGCGCAGCTTCACGGCCTGTGAAATCAGCGAGGCAATAACTGTCAGCAGCTTAAGGTCTTGGTCCAAATCAGCATCCGGGTCATATTCGCGATCCGCACTAAGCGCGCCGATTACTTCCCGTCCGAGCTTCACGGGCACACAGACGAAAGAGAATTCTTTCTTTCCCAGACGGCGCGTGCGGTTGACAAAAAGCGGAGACTCGCTGGTCTTGGCAATTATTTGGGGCCGGCCGCTTTGCACTACTTTCCCGGTTACGCCTTCTCCCATCTGATAGCGTCCCTGACTTGCTTGCTGCGAAGAAAGACCATGCGCACACTCGATGATAATCTCACCGGTTTCGCGGTTGAGCAGGGTCAATGTCGCATGCTGCAGCGCGAGATGCTTGGCCAGCGTCTCAAGAACAGGATTCATGATCCGCTTCAGATCAAGACTCTGGTCAAGAATCTGGCTGACTTCGAAAAGGAGTCCGAGCTCATGAGCGTTACGTGACGCCGCAATCAGCTTCGTTGAGGCCATAGCCGCACAAGAATAACACTATTGTTCGATGTTTAATCAGGGCCTACAATATTGTAACATCGAGCAAAAAACAATGCCGCTTGGCCGATCACTATAAAACGCGGCCACGGCAGCACCGCTTTGACTTAGGCAGAACCCTTCGCCTGTCCACACGGGCCACCGCTCAAAGCCAAGCATACAGACTACAAAAATGTAAAGTAAACGGCTAATAACTTCATTTTCGTAGCTTATAAATCGCATTAAAAGAACGCTGTTGTCTCGCCCGACACGCAGAAGACGGCTAAAAAGCATCTTCAAACCGCTTGGTTGCCTTAATTACCCAAAATCAGCACCGCCGAACCCCAAGGTCAAACCGCCCTGGCCCGGAACTTGCTTTTGCTCAAGGGCAAGTTCGCTTGCTGCGCGGTCCAACCAATACCGCGCGCAAGGCGGCAAGCCTGCACTGCGCTGCGGGCCGCTAGTAACCACTAACCAGGAAGGAGAAAAAACTCATGTCCGATCTTTTAAATTCGTCACGGCTCAAACCGCTTGGTGCATCGGTTTCGCCAAAGGAGTTCTTCGACTATGCCAAAAGAGTCGGCGCCGAAATGCTCGACTTAAAATTCTGCGACTTGCTCGGTACATGGCAGCACTGCACATTTCCCCTTGCCGAACTCGACGAGTCGATTTTCACAGAAGGACTGGGTTTTGACGGATCATCAATACGCGGATGGAAGAACATTTCACAGAGCGATATGCTCGCCGTCGCCGATCCCAGTACCGTTTGCCTGGAGCCGTTTTTTAGCCGACCGACAATTTCCGTGATCGCTGATATTGTAGACCCAGTAACCAAGGAAGAATATAACCGCGATCCCCGGCATATTGCGAAAAAAGCGGAAGAGTATCTCAAATCAACGAGCATTGCGGACACGGCTTACTTCGGCCCCGAACCAGAATTCTTTATTTTCGACGAAGTTCGTTTCGACCAGAATCAAAACAGCTCGATGTACCAAATAGATTCCGTAGAAGGAGCCTGGAACAGCTCGCGTTTCGAAGAACCGAATCTGGGCTACAAACCGAGCTATAAAGGGGGCTACTTCCCGGTCAGCCCGACTGATACTTACAGCGATCTGCGCGGTGAAATGGTCCGGGAAATGATGAAAGTCGGTATTCGCGTCGAGGCGCATCATCACGAAGTCGCGACAGGCGGACAAGCGGAAATCGACATGCGCTTTGCTTCTCTTTTGCAGATGGGCGACCAGCTCATGTGGTACAAGTACATCATCAAGAACGTCGCAAAACAGAACAACAAAACTGTAACTTTTATGCCGAAGCCGATATTCAATGACAACGGCAGCGGAATGCACGTGCACTTTTCGTTGTGGAAAAACGAGAAACCTCTGTTCGCGGGTGATCAGTATGCCGGACTAAGCGATGCGGCGCTTTATGCGATTGGCGGTCTGCTGCGGCATGCGCATTCAATAATTGCTTTTACGAATCCGACGGTGAACTCTTACCACCGGCTGGTGCCTGGATTCGAAGCACCGGTCAACTTGGCGATGTCCGCGCGCAACCGTTCCGCGGCCATCCGGATTCCGATGTACTCACAAAACCCAAAAGCAAAGCGCATCGAGTTCCGCTGCCCGGATCCGAGCTGCAATGCGTATCTGGCGTTCTCCGCAATGCTGATGGCAGCGCTGGATGGAATTGAACACAAGATCGACCCGGGCGCACCGCTCGATCGCGACATTTATGCAATGACCCGAGAAGAGCTGAAAGAGGTTCCTAGCACTCCAGGTTCGCTGGACGATGCTTTGAGCGCTTTGGAAAAAGACCACGAGTATCTGCTTAAGGGCGGGGTGTTCAGTAAATCGCTGCTCGACGCCTGGATCAGCTACAAACGGGACAATGAAATCGATGAGATTCGGCTTCGTCCGCATCCATATGAGTTCCATCTCTACTACGACAACTAATGCCGGGCAGCGCAAGGCTTTGATTATGTTCTAAGTTTTGTGGCTCGTGCACTATGGTTTTCTTCTTCCGGTTAGTGTCTGGCCCCCGGGATGCTGTCTGTTTTTAGCTTCCCGGGGGTTTTTTGGGACATGTCTGAAGCAATTTCCCCTCCGCGCCTGATAGGTAGACAAGAGCACGCTGTTAGCTGCTCTTATAAAGGGTGAAAATGCCATGTTCAACCAAGCATCCGGAATAGAATACTTCTGTAAGCTCTTGCAACTATTGGTGTTCTTAGCGATAGTGGGCTATATGGGTTCTGCCGTCTTTCAAAATGAGATAACCCAGACGCTGGCCCGCTGGGCACAATATTTTCTGAGCTTCTAACAGTTTTTTCTCCCGGTACAAATAATAAGGGTCCGGATAATCATTCGACTTTCTGTTTCCACAGTCGTGGTGCTTAATTAGTATTCACTATTTGCATACCTGAATCTCAGGCAGCAAGACTTCAAGCGCGGACAGTCAGCAATAGTTTTCATCGGGCATCACGCTATGCATAAACAGGCGGGGCGAATTAGAACTCTGTGCCTGCAATTGTGCCTAATGGCCGGAGCTTTGGTGTGCTTCCTTTGGCTTGCTCCGCTGGCTCTTGTGGTCGACAACGCCCCTCGTCAAGCTGAAACAATAGTAGTCCTGCTTGGCGCAGAGGGTCCGGATCGGATCTTTAAGGCTTACGAACTTTATCACCAGAACTTCGCCCCGCGGATTGTTTTTGGAACAAACTACATCGACCCACAATGGCAAGTCGGCATTCCGCAGCGTATGTTATGGCCTCCCGACTGCCATGCCTACTTGACCGCGCTCAGGTCATTGGGCCTTCCGCCCGAAGCGATAAAACAAATAAGCACGTCCGAGGCTTACGATACCGCTCACGAACTGAGTGCAATAGCCGATTACTTGCGCCGCGAAGGATGGCGAAGCGCGCTGGTGGTAACTTCGCCGATGCATACCCGCCGCGTCAGCGTGATTTGGCGGCGCGTTGCCGCGGACATTGATGCTCAGGTTATCGCATCAGGTCTCGAGCATCCGCAAAAGTGGTGGACAGACACGCGTAAATTGC
>JAKPSH010000283.1 GCA_029555385.1 Pseudomonadota bacterium | reverse complement strand
GCCCACCGGTTGTTCCTCAAGGCAGCAGTCACCGCGCGAGGGATCTCAAAGTTCCCCGGTGCAGGGTCAACCCTGGGTGGAGACGCAATTGATGGCACAGCAGCGATAAAAATCACTTAATTATTAATTTTGCCTGGCTCTGCCTTCGTGTTCGTCCCGAGCGGAGGCACACCTTGCTCTGTGCAGGCGTGAGATCCCTCGCGCAATAAGCCCTGCCTTTAAGCACGGCCCCTGCGCTCGGGATGACCGTTTTAATTTAACTCGGCTCTCACCGGGGGAATGCCAAAAATATGCGCCATTCAACGGCTTTCAGGCGGAATTCCGGCTGCGGTGAATCTATTCGCTTACTTTGAGGCTATCAGGGTGCTGAAAAACTAATTTTCAGCACCCTGATAGCCTCCCGCGAAACTGGAATACCGTTCCTTATCCATCCCGCTGAACCGGTAATAACCAGTCTAAGTCCTGCCACCGCTTGCTGCGCCCTGTCCGGTTGTTACCGGCGGCGAACCGATGGACGATACACATTGTATAAGAAAAGCACCAACGAACCCAGCAGTGAAATAATTAAGGTAATTCTTGCCCAACGGAAACCTTGCTGCCAGCCAGGATTGCCAGCCTTCATTATTTCCACTTGTTCGACCATAAACACCTCGCACGCGCCATTTCCCGTATCCGTCCGCGTTGTGCTGGTCTTGCGCAGCGCCTCAGAAGCACCCTTAGGGTAATAGTTAATCAGTTTGCCGCGCAGATGCACTTGGTCGCCGATACGCACCCGGGCGATTTTTTCCCTTACGTTTGGTTCTTCGGCGAGCAAATGGTTGTTGGCCAGTTGATCCTTGGCAAAAGTTCCATAGGCAGTACGGCTTTTTGTAAAGAAGTGACAGCTCCATGGCTCACTCCAAAAATCAAACTCATGAAATACATTATCCACGACATTGTCGCCCCAGATAACGCAGATATCTTTAATGTCAACCGAGTCTCTGGTGTGGTAAATGTCACTGAACTCTGCAATGTCGTTGTGTGAAACGACGAGCCCCCACAGCTCATACTCCGCTACCGGTTCAATGACGTAATCTCTGCCGCGATAAGCAAAAACATATTGCGGTCCTTTGCGCAGGCGCTGAATGGGATCCTTTTCCAGCGCAGGAAGGATATCTCGCGCATCCGGCAGCCGGTCTTTACAGCACCAGGACACAAATAGCGCAGCCAGAGATAAAACTAGGCACAGTTGGACAAGCCTGCCGATGAATTTCATGACTTGAGTTTAACGACTCGCGAAAGAAAAGCGCAAGTGCTCTTAGCCGTAATATCTCACAGCCCAAGGCTGTGAGATATTACGGCTAGCGGAACGCCCGGACGGCGTTGCCGAATTTTGAGCGCAGCGAAGAAATTCGCGGCGACACTGTGGGGGGTACGTGCGGCCCCCGATACAAGGAAACGCAAAAAAAAGAGGCGGAACAATTGTTCCGCCTCTTTTAAATTTTAAAGGGAAACAGGAGTTTAACCCTGGACGTCGAAATCCCCTGTCTCGCGTTTGCTCTGCCAGATCGACCAGCCGATCAGCACCGTGGAGACAAGCGCTACAATCACTCCAATAATGCGCTGAGCCGAAACGTCGCCGTCCACAACATGCGGATTGACGATATTGAATTTCAGCACCAGGCCAAGTCCAAGGAGGCTGACCATGTTCATCACTTTGATCAGCGGGTTGATCGCCGGACCGGCTGTATCTTTCAGCGGGTCGCCCACCGTGTCTCCGGTAACGGCCGCTTTATGCGCCTCAGAGCCCTTGCCGCCGTAAAGACCGTCTTCAATTGACTTCTTGGCGTTATCCCACGCACCGCCAGCATTGGCCATGAACACAGCAAGGAGCTGGCCCACCAGAATCATGCCGGCGAGGAATCCGCCAAGCGCATACGGTCCAAGAATGAAGCCAACCAGGATTGGTGCAAAAATCGCGAGGAATCCCGGGCCGACCAATTCTTTCTGCGCAGTCTTTGTACAAATATCCACCACGCGGCCATAATCCGGCTTCTTGTTTCCAGCCCAAATTTCCGGATCCCTGAACTGCACACGGCACTCCTTGACGATATAGAAAGCCGCCCGGCCAACAGCACGAATCAACATACTGCTGAAAAGAAACGGAATTGCACCGCCAATCAGGAAGCCGATAAACACCGCCGGCTCAGCCACGGTCAGCTTGCCTGCTTCGGCCAAGTACTGCGCGGTAGTCATCTCGGTGATTTTGTCCTCACTGCCCACGGCAATCACAGCAATAAAACTCGAAAACAAAGACACGGCAGCGATCACCGCTGAACCAATGGCAATGCCTTTTGTTTCCGCCTTAGTCGTATTGCCGACAGCATCGAGGTCGGCGAGAATCTGCCGCGCCCGTTTGTAGCTGCCCGGAGCCGTGCGCTCCATTTCTTCCTGATCGTAGCCCATTTCACCGATACCGTTGGCGTTATCAGCCACCGGACCAAAGACATCCATCGAGATGGTGTTGCCGGTCAGGGTAAGCATACCTATTCCGGTCATCGCCACACCGTAAGCAATAAACAACGGCGGTGTTCCAGCGTAGCAGAGCAGCGACAGCAACACCGCAACAGCAATCACCACGATCGCTACTACTGTGCTTTCATAGCCCACAGCAAAGCCTTGAATAATGTTGGTTGCATGGCCGGTTTGGCAAGCTTTGGTCAGGCTCTGCACCGGCGAGTGACTGGTATGCGTATAGTAGCTCGTTGTCTTGTTTAGCGCCACGGCGAGGAAAATACCGATCAAACAAGTAAGCGCCGGACGCATATCAAGTCCCGCAACGCCAAGATTTGCCCAAAACGGAAGGTCTGCCGGATTACCATTAGGAAAGCCAGCAGCCGCCATCGCGTTTGTTGCTAGGTAGGCCGCATCAAACCGCAGGTAGTACCAGCCGAGGATAACAAAGCCGGCAATACTAATCAGCGAACCGATCCAAAATCCGCGGTGCACGCTGCGCAGAGCCGTATCTGAAGTGTCATCCGCGCCAGCCTTTACCGTGTAAGTGCTGATAATTGAACCCAGCACGCCGATTCCGCGAACGAGAAGCGGGAAAATGACCCCCTTATGGCCGAAGCTGGCCATGCCCAGAATCATCGCCGCGACGATTGTCACCTCGTAACTTTCGAATATGTCAGCCGCCATTCCAGCGCAGTCACCGACGTTGTCGCCGACATTGTCCGCGATCGTTGCTGCGTTGCGCGGATCATCTTCTGGAATATCCTTCTCGATCTTGCCGACCAAGTCGGCGCCAACATCAGCAGCCTTGGTGTAAATGCCGCCGCCAACACGCATAAAAAGAGCGAGCAAGGTGCCGCCGAAGCCAAAGCCCAGAAGCGCTTCGTAAGCATGCGCGCCGAAAGCAAGGAAGATCAACGTGCCTCCCAGGAGGCCGAGTCCATCGGTGAGCATGCCTGTAATAGTTCCGGTACGGTAACCTAGCTGAAGCGCTTCGCCATAACTGCGCTTAGCAGCGGCGGCTACCCGGAGATTGCCCTGTGTCGCCAGGTTCATGCCCACATAGCCAACCAGCCAGCTAAATATCGATCCCATCAAGAACGCACCGGCGCGCCCCCAGCGAAAGGCGTTTTCCGCGCCTTGGTACGTAAAGAAGAGCACCAGTGTAATAACGATAATCAGTGGACCAATCTTCGAAAACTGAGCACCAAGGTAAGCCTTGGCACCTTCGCGAACCGCTTCGGCAATCTCCTGCATCTTCTTGGTGCCTTGGTCGGCCCGGCGAATTTCACCGACAAGCATCCAAGCATAGAGCAAACCGAGGATCGCGGTAACTAAGACCGAAAGCAAGGCATAGCGCTCGACATCGGTAAAATCCGGATCAGAAAACAGCGAGAAAAATTCAAAAGGCTTCCCCGCGCCGCCAGCCGACGCGTAAACATTTCCACCTTCTATCGGCCAGAAAAAAGCTGCCGCAAAGAAAACAAGCATCGCCGGCAAGTAACTGCGGCGAAAGACGGTTGAACTTAAGAACGAGTCAATCATCCTTCTCATGGAATAAACCCCCTAATAAGAGTATCACTAGCTGTTCCCCATCCTTTTGCTTGAGCGCAAGTTACAATATCAGCGACTCGTGCGAAAGCATAAAGAAACAGCAAAAAATGAGGCGAAGTTAGGCAATAAAAAAGCTGTCACTTACTGCCCGAAGAACGATTAGCGAAAGGCACAAATAAAGGCAACTATATCACGGCTTACGTAGGTAAAAAGTCGGGATTGTCCAATACTAAACAGCCTCTCTGGAGCGAAAACCTGCGACGGGTGCGGTTTTTCTAAGACGGATTAAGCTTTTCTTTCGCAGCGTCCGCGGCAGACTTCAAGCTTACATGAGTAATGCGCAGTTTCTTCATCTCCTCAACGGTAATGCTTCCCCAGAGCACACTAACGGTATCGCCCACCTGGGCCACACGTCCCAGTTTCTTCATGACAAGCCCCGCGATTGTCGCAACATCCTCGTCTTCAATCACCCAGCCAAGTTCACGGCCCAGCTCATCGAGCCTCATATCGCCACGTGCAATAACACGGCCGTCGGCGAGGCGTCTGAGCACCCATTCGTCTGGCCGCCCTGGAGCACTGCGCAAATTGCCAAAGATTTCTTCAACGATGTCTTTAAATGTAACGATGCCGCCCGTAGCGCCATGTTCGTCGACAACAACTGCGATCTTCGTTTGATGCGCACGGAACTGTTCGACAAGATCATCTAAATGAATCCCCTCCGGCACAAGGAGAGCCGGTCTGACCAACGGCCGGAGACTCTCGATCTGCCCGTCCTGACGCAGAGCACGAAATACATCATGAACATTGATGATGCCAACGATTTGATCGATTGACTCTTCGTAAACCGGAATCCGGGTATGAAAAGTTTTGCCCAATTGATCCAGAAGCTCCGGCATGGGCTTCTTAAGATCGAGCGCATCGATATCCGCCCGTGGAGTTTTAATTTCACCGGCGCTTAATTCGCTGAAATGAAAAGTCCGCTCCAAAATCTTAGTCTCCAGCTCATCAAGCACCCCCGCTACGTGGCTTTGATGCACCAAGATTCCTAACTCATCAACCGAATGCACTCCATGATGCTGTCCCGCTGGTGCAAATCCAATCAAACGCAGCACCAAGTTTCCGGCGCCATTCAGTGCGGCAATCAGCGGCCGGAAAAGGACGACGATATATTGCATCGGCCGACCTACCGTGAGCGCCACTTTCTCCGGACACTGCAGTGCAACCGATTTCGGTACAAGCTCGCCAAGCACAACATGTGAAAAAGTGATAATTGCAAATGAAATGACATAGGCCGGATAATGGACCCAATCGGCGATACGTCCGTCTTTGAATACTTCGAATCCAAATAAGCCGAAGACGGGATAAATCAAATCCACCACAATGGGCTCACCAGCCCAGCCCAGCGCCAAACTCGCAATGGTGATGCCAATTTGTGTTCCGGCTATGTAGCGATCAAGGTCCGCAATCGCGCTTTTTACGGCTTTGGCAGAAACCACGCCTTGGGCCATTAGCTCGTCAACACGCGAACGGCGGACGCTGACAAGCGCGAATTCTGAAGCAACAAAGAAACCATTAATGGCGACCAGGACAATTACAATTGCCGCGCCAGCGCAAAACTCCCAAAGGTATGCCATTACCCCGCCCGAAGAACTTGACTTTCGTCTTTGCTAATACCCCAACAATGCATGGGTTTTATCTAATATAGGAAAGAACATCCAGAACTTCCACCAGTTTTTGTGCTGCCGCGAACCGCGTAGGCTTTGCCGGGTATGATCAAAATCATGCCCAAACTTATAGATTTAGCACGAATTGAACATCGTCCCAGTAGCAAGTTTCAGCTTGCTGAACGAAACATTAAGAAATGCGTCTTTCCTGCCGATTCTAAACGCCAGTGTCGCAGATTATTCAGAAAGCCGGCTTGCTCCGGCTTTCTGCCTTAGTGGTTGGCGTGCTCGATGAGTCATTTCTCCCGAAAAACGCTAGGTATCGGCATCGGCTCATTGCTGGCAAATCGTTATCGCGTAGAAAAACAGCTCGGCGCCGGCGCAACAAGCGCCGTGTTTCAAGTGCGTGACCAGGCGCTGAACGATGAAATTTGCGCACTGAAGATTCTGGACCCTTGCGCCGTAGAGGACGAGACCGATATTTACCGCTTTCGCAGCGAGGTCCTCATTACCAGAAAGCTGACGCATCCGAATATTGTCCGCACGTTTGAATTCGGCACGACTCCCGGAGGCCAGCATTTCATAACGATGGAATTCATCAACGGCAAATCCCTGGACCGGATCATTCAAAGCCCGGAGCGTGCCGAACTGCCGATAAGAGAGATTGTGCGCTTGCTCCATGAAATCGCCAAAGGCATCGCTTGCGCACACGAGAAAGGCATCATCCATCGCGACCTAACCCCGGCCAACATTATGGTGGGTGAAAACGGTGAAGTCAAAGTCACAGACTTCGGCTTCGCGCGCCCAGTCGCCGTCGACTTCAACATCACCCAGGCGGGCCACTGCGTGGGCACACCATCCTATATGGCACCAGAACAAATACGGGGGGAAAATGCCAGCCCGCGCTGCGATGTCTATGCGCTGGGGATTATCGCGTTTGAGTTAATCTCCGGCAAGCTCCCGTTCACTGCGGATGACTGGATGACTCTCGGCCAGAAAGTGCTCAATGATCCCTTGCCGCCAATCTCAACAGCGTTAACCAAGGTCCCGCCTTGGTATGAAAACTTTGTCCGCAAAGCTGCCGCGAAACACCCGGCAGACCGCTACCAAAGCGCACATGAAATCGAAACGCTTCTCGCCAAACACTTGGAAGATACCAGCGCAGAGTATAAGCAAATCAGCAATCGCAGCCGTGCAGCAAGAACGGCGACCGCAGTAACCGAAATCAGTTCCGCCATGTTCTTCTCGTTCTCCCGACACACATCGATGTTCCTTGTTGTGGCATTTATGGCCGCTTTGCTTGTCTCAGCGGCAGCCATTCCAAAAATCGGCTCGGCCCGTCAGCCGCGGATTACCGAACAGCTCCAAGAAAAGTCTAAGATGCTGAACGATATTGCGGCAACTCTGGAGAGATTAAACCGGCTTGCAGGAGAAACCTACCGCAACCGCCAGCAAATTGATACGCTGCTGCAGGAAGCAGAGAAGAACCATGCACGGTCCGCCAATGGCTCTCCCACGTCAAGCCCAACGCCATCACCATAATCAGTGCGCCGAAGGCGTGCCGCCGCGATAAGTCCTTGTTCACCCCATTTGCGAACGGACAAAAACAAAGTAGAGTGCCAGCACCACCGCCAGTACATACATCAGACAGTTCACCTCGCGTCCACGTCCGCTAAAGAGCTTAATTACCGGATAAGCGATAAACCCCAGCGCAAGTCCGTCGGCGATGGAATAGGCAAGCGGGATTCCGGCCAGCACGAGAAATGCCGGAACCGATTCACTAAAATCGCTCCACTCGATTTTAGCCGCACTCTGCATCATCATCGCCCCGACAAGCACCAACGCCGGCGCCGTGATCGGCGGATAACTGCCAACCATCGCGATCAACGGGCTAAAAAACAGGGCTAGAAGAAAAAAAAGCGCAACAAGAACGGCGACAAAACCGGTACGCCCTCCGGCTTCCACGCCGACTGCGCTTTCGATATAGCAGGTAATCGTGCTTGTTCCACAGACTGCGCCAATAAGTATCCCGAATTGATCGGCCAGCATGGCTTGGCGCGCCCGCGGCAGTTTGTTGTCTTTGATCAAACCGGCTTGCTCACCCACTCCGACCAGCGTTCCAATGGTATCAAAGACTGCCATAAACAAGAAAATCACGATCAGCGGCCAGAGGGCGGGAGAAAGCGCGCCGTGCAAGTCCATCTTCATCAAAGTCGGTGACATCGAAGGCGGGGCGGAAACAACTTTGGCAGCAATTTCAAAACGAGTCATCAGCATCGATTCGGCCACCACTCTCGATTGCACGATCGCCGGCGACAGATACGGCAGGAAGAGCCTCAGCGCTGCCGCCAGAACAGTTGTGCTGGCGATGCCCCACAGGATAGCGCCCGGAACCTTGCGCACGTGCAGTGCGGCAGTAAGCAGCAGACCAAAAAAGAAAATCAGCAAGTCCGGTGAAAGAAAATGCGTGTTCAACTGCACCGCCGTCCCGGGAGATTTAATAATCAAGCCTGTATTTTGAAAACCAATAAACGCGATAAAAAGGCCGATTCCCGCGGCAATGCTCAGCTTCATACTTGGGCTGATTGCATCAAAAAGCCGCTCACGGACACCAAATGCATAAAGGACAAAAAAAAGCAGACCGGCGATGAATACCGCGCCTAACGCCGCCTGCCAGGGATGCGGATGGCCTGCCGCGGCGGCGGCAGGTATCGCCGAAAGGACAAAAAAGAAATTCTCACCCATTCCGGGCGCCAAAGCTATCGGGTAGCGCGCATAAAAGCCCATAATCAGACAAGCTAGCGCTGATGAGACGCACGTGGCAGCGGTCACAGCATTAAAGTCCATCCCGGTGTTTATCCCGAACATCACCCCGGAAAGAACCGCAGGCTGAACGAAAATAATGTAGGCCATCGTCAGAAAAGTGGCTAAACCGGCCAGACATTCCGTGCGTAATGTCGTCTTGTTCTCTGCGAGATGAAAAATCCGCTCAATCATTACAGTCATCTCCCTACGCATGCATTCTCAGAATTACCATTAATGGCGCGAAGAACACGAAGGCTTTATTATTCTTTAGCGAACCATTGCCGAAACAAGAGCCAAAGGACAAGCATGGCGAGCGGCAGCCAGAAAAACTGATGGTGTTCAGCTCCGGACAATCCCGCCAAAACAAGTATCAGCACTTGCAGCAGGACGAGCATGCACAACGCTGCAATCCGCATCCGCAAAAGCACCGTGCTCCGCACCACAATTCCTCCGATTACCGCGTTCTGGCACAGCGCGAGCAGGGCATGATCAAAAAGCCAGCCATATGGAGAGGTGAACAACGACAAACAAGTCAGCGGGACAAGCGCACGCGCCCAGTTAATGTCTGCCTGCTGCCTGATAAACCAAATCAGCACAATAATTGCCGATACACCCGGCACAAGCAGCATGACGAGACGCTGCGCTTGGAGCGTTTCGTTGGGCAGCTGCGCCGCAATAAAACCGCATAACGAGGCCACCTTCCACTGGTAAACCGACACCGCAGCGCCTGTCGCGTGAACCGCAGCAAACGAAGCATACCAATTCGCGAAGACTTGCGGGAAAAGATAATGTGCAGCGGCGCTGAGGGCCCCGACAGCAAATACTGCGGAGAACAAAATCCGGCTCCGGTGCATTCTTACAGCCCAGAAACTCAATAGCAGCAGCACCAAATAAACTAAATGCGGCTTAACCAATACGGGCGCAAACATGACCCCCGCCAGAATATCGCGGCGATTCTCTATGCAATAGAACGAAAGTACAAGAAAGAACAGCAGCAGCACGCT
>JAKPSH010000279.1 GCA_029555385.1 Pseudomonadota bacterium | reverse complement strand
TCGTTATTTGGGGTGCTGAGCAGCAGCCGGCCTTCGTGCCGCAGCAGTCGGAAAACCCCCGCGCTGTCGCGCGAGAACTATTCCGACTGCTGCGGCACGAAGGCCGGCTGCTGCTCAGCACCCCAAATAACGAATCATGGCGTGCATTGCTCAATCTTGTTGTTCGCGGTCACTACACCGCGTTCGTTTCAAATTATCCGGCCCACATTACCGCGCTGCTCCGCATGGACCTTGAGCGGATCCTTACGGAAACCGGCTTCGTTGACCTCTCTTTTTCATATTGCGACCACGGCGCAGTCCCTTGTTTTCCCGAGTCTTTGGCGTGGCGGGATGTTTCTCTCGGATGCTTAAAAGGCTGTCGTTTCAGCGATACGATATTTGTTTCCGCGAAAAAGCCATAACGGGCCTGCCGCTTAGAATACTACCCCAGCATCCCCAAGGCCCGCTGCAGATCGACCAGCGGTTTGCCGGTAGGCTTGAAATCCTTGCCTTCAACGGCAAGCGCGCTCTTTAAGTCAGCAAGCGCTCTTTCAATATCGTTAGTACTAAGATAAGCCAAAGCGCGCTCCGCATAAGCCGTCTTCTTCAGGTAAATGTTTGCTCTGCTGTTCGCATCATTTTCGCAAGCAATGATCGCCTCACTTGCCTTTTTCACCGCTTCCTCCGGCTGTCCCTTTTTCTGAAATACGCTGGCCAGCATAACATTCAAAAAGCGCCGCAGTTCATCGGAGAGCGCGGTAGATGACGCCCGGTTAAGGAGAGACATCGCCTCATTGTAGTCGTGAGCAAGCCGGCTCAGATGTGCAAGGCCAATCAAGACCGCGCCATTGTCCGGATCAAGAATATTTGCTTTCACGAAATAGTCTTTCGCCTTCTGCAAGTCTCTAAGTTGCATCGCCCAGCCGGCCAAAACCAGCGTCATTACATTAGCGGAACTCCGCAAAAGCGCACGGCCAAGCAGATTCTCGATCACTCTAAAGCCGCCGTTTAACTCTTGCATGACCTCAGCATTGGCACGAAGCTGAGTCTTTGGCGTTCTTGCTTCACCAAAACCCGTTTGTTTTGGAACCGAGAGCGACTGCTGCTGAATTGTCCGGTCTGTCATATCGCCATTATCAAAACTAAAAACCGCAACCGTGGTCACAGCCCCTGGGAACACCGCATTGCCTTGTGAGCAGTGCACGTAAGTATTAACGTATCACAGTTCTATACACACGTATACTTACTTTTATTATGCTGTTGGGTAACCAATGTGTGATAGATGCGCATTTCGCTCGCAGAATATTGCCCTGCACAGCTCTGCCGACAGAAGTCAACGCTGGTCATTGCTAACAAAGCTATAATCATCTCAGCTTGTTATCTACGTTTTAGTAATCTTCTGCGCTCTGCACTGGCTCCTCAGATTGTCAACAGCTCCGCTGCCAAGAACTGCATCAAATAGGATTGATGGCTCTTAACTCAACATCCTCCAATAAAACGAGCGGCCGCCGTAACCATTTTGCGTTGTGGAGACCGCTGCTATACCTGTCTGCCGCAGGTATCTTTTTTTTCTTCGCCGCGGGCACTCTTTACCAATCGAGCGCGCTGGTCAGCCGCAGCGTAAAAACACAAGGCACGGTAATTCAAGTCGAACCAAGGCGTGAGTTCGACGCAAAGGGCAACTACCGGACCGGGCACGTCTCTTCTATCCGCTTCATACCGGCAAGCAAGGAGGCTCAAATATTTCAAACTACAGGTAAATATACCCTTGGCGCATTTGTTCCGGTAATTTACAACCCGCAAAACCCTAAGGAGGCTCAGATTTTATCCCTTTCCGGTCTTTGGCTTGCTCCTCTTCTATCTGGACTATCCGGCCTATGCCTCGCTATTGCCGGACTTTTGTCACTGTTGTCACGCCTTGAACGGCGTAAAATGCTTGACTAACTGTACGATATCGCGGCTAGTTCACTGAACACACCAGACGATAGGCCCGGCAAGCCCCTGCAATAACAGCGTATTTCACGCCGGGAAAAAGACTGCCCGCATCAATAAAAACTATTACAGCAAATTCTTGCCGCGAGCGATCTAAACAATGGGGAGTCTTTTTATGGCTCACCAAGAAACACGACCTGTGTATAAATATGTTGCGCTGCCTGACACTTTGTCGGCGCACTTTGGCAAAGGAAGTAGGTATGTTAATCGGCAGTTTTGATGGTTTTGAGGAAGTCAAAGTTGCGGCTCAAGAAGAACCACGCCAAGTGAGAGAACTCTGTAATGATGCGCTGCAAACCGCAGCGCAAGTACGGGCGAATCTTCACACTAAGGATCTGCGGCAGCGATGCCGGATGTTTGACTGTTTGCAGAAGACTTTGCGCCAAATTAAATCTCAAGCTGACGCGCATATCTCCCCCGAGCTTGCGCAGAACCAAGCCGAACTGCCTGAGAAGTGCATGGAACAAATCGTTCACTCCCGAATCTATCTGGATCTGGCCGCACTGGAACAAGCAATCGCCATCCTGCACCAGCTATGCGACATCTGGAGCCAGCAGGGACAAGGAAAGCATACACTGTAAGCCCCCAGAATTCTGCCTGGGACCACTCTCCGATCTCAAATCTTAAGCGGCGCTTAAACCCGCGTTCTACTGCGCACGGAATAAATCCTTTAGTTCCTTAGGTCGCATTGAGCAAACAGGCCGCGACTACTGCTCACGCAAAGAAGGGACTAATCGGCTTTTATCTTAGATTGAGGAGTCCAAACAATGCCCACGACTATTGTTGAAAATCTGCGGCTAGGCAGCACCTTGATAAAAGACAGCAAACTGGCCGGACCGTCTCGGCCCATTGATGAGCTGGTGATGCCGCCGTTTGCTTCCACTTTCGCCAAGGAGCGGAATTCCAAGTCCGGCGCCACGACACAATCGTCACCGGTTCAACACGAACACTTCCCTCCACTCGATCTATCCGATATGTCACCGGAAAACGTCGCTCGCGTTTTCGAGCTGGGTTTCGCCGCAGCCAGCCGCGATGCAGCGGCACAGGGCGTCGAACTGCGTTTCGAGCCAAGCGGCCAATTGGCCAAGGCATTCTCCTTGACAGATGTGAACCCCATTGAATACCAGAACATCCTGGCCCGTTTTCCAGGCTCAGAAGAATGGGTGCAAATTGGACAGGTGCTTCCGGAAGCGAACCACCTGCAAACCGTGAAAAGCCCAGAGCAGGTGCGAGCTGCGGTAAACGGACTTGTAGCCCGGGCAGTCGAGCAGCACTCGCCCAGCACATTGCCGGCAGAAGATCTGCGCGATTTCTCACCGGAGAATGCCCAGGCTATTTTTGAACGTGCTTTCGAGCAGGCCGAAGAGTATGCGAAGGAACAAAGACTGCAAATATTTCATCAAGGCAGCGGGAATCACGCTAAGGGCTTGGAATTTTCTGCAATTGAATTGCGCAACATCTATATTCGTGAAGAGGGAACATCGCGCTGGATTAAGATAGGCACGCTTCTGCCGGAACGCGACGAGGATCACCTTGGCACGCTGAAAAGCAGCGCCGAATTAACAACCGAACTCAAAAGGCTAATTGATTCTTACCGGTAACGGGCCTGACCGTTGTGCGGCGTATGCGCGGCAGCATGGGGCAAAGATAGAGAGATAGTGCACAACGCACCCAAAAGAATCAAAAAGTAACGCTGCTCCAGCACATTGTGACTAAACATACTGCCCACAGCCACAGCGCAGATCAGGCCTACGCCCTGAGGCATCTTGCGCCGGGCAAAAATCACCAGCGCTGACAAAAGCAGGGCCAAATAAGACAAGAGTCCGGCTAATCCGTTATTAACCCATTGCTGCAAATAAAGGTTGTGCGGCGGGACACCCATTGTGCGCGTGAATCCGGTCCCGTGTCCGAGCAGCGGTGCCTCTTGAATAAGCCGCAACGCATGATGAGCAGCTTTCAACCTTTCGCCGCTCGAACCATCGTCAACAACTTTGCCGCTCAAAAAGCCAAAGATCCGGTCAGCAGCATTAGATCGGGCAAACATCTCTGTATTGCTTAAAATATATGGGACAACGAAGAGGAAAGCCAAAACCACAACGGAGCCCGTTACCAGCAGCGTTATGCCCTTACGCATGCTGCCTTCGTGAAGAACAAATGTCTGCAATACATACAACAGCACAAGGAGCATATAATTGACCATTCCGCTGCGGGACAACGTGGCAAACACGGCCAGGCCGCTCAGCGCCAAAACCACGCCATCGAACAGCCGGTACTTATTTGGCTGGTAACGCAAGGTTGATGCACAAAGCGCAACAACTGTCAGCGCTCCCCAGTTAGAATTTCCAGGAAACCCTGCGGCACGCAGCTCCTCGCCGGAAAATGAGTTTGGCACAATCACATCAAGACCCACGGAATACAAAAGTGCCGCCAGACCGCAGAGCGTCATAACAACAAAGCGCTCGCGCACAAAACGAATCATCGGCAGCAGCATCGCCAACAGAAAGATGCAGAAATCATAGCTGATGATATATATATATTTCCCATCCTCGCCCCAGTATGCCTCAGGAAACAACGAACCAAAAAGCGAACACCCGACGATAAATAAGAACGGAACAATTACCATCAAGTTTCCACGAATCACGCGCCCGATCGAGGACAACGATGGTTTTCTCAAGGCATCTGCAAAAAGCACAAACACCGCAAGCGGCGCGAGAAACAACACCGCCGCAACGGTCGGCGCAACCGGCAGCATTCTAATCCGCCCATAATGATTATCCGCATTGCTTAAGAAAAAACCCAGCCCAGCAATGATATATAAATAAACAGGGAAAAGAAGGAAAGAAGCCACCGAGACAGGCCCGGCCTGGACTGCCGCCGCACGCCTTGGCGGCAATTCATTCAGCATTACACGCACAATGGACATCTCCATTTCATGCTCGCTCCGGGTACAACACCCAATTCGCAACACGTCCCGGAAGACCGAAGCGCTCGAATCGGATAACTCTCGCCAGTGGCACTATTACCCGTGCGCGAAGCATCGGCGGCGACCAACGCAAAGCACTAGCGGCCAGGAAGAGGGCAAGGAGCGTGCTCCCGCCAACTACAGCAAGCGGGCTCCAGAACCAACCCCGGGCAGCGGCAACAAACAAGTGTACGCCCGCGCCCACGAGCAAGGCGCACCAGGCACCCGGCAGGTGCGCACGAACAAACGATTTCCATGACGCATCGAGCAGCCTTATTCCAAGCTGGGAGAGCACAAGATAATTCACCGTTACGGCGAAGCTCACTGCGGCGGCCACAGCCTCTAGTCCCAACATACACCCCGCGGCTGCTCCGGCGAGCACAAGAAAAGTGTAGATCATCTGGCGTGCCGCGTAGCGGTATACCGCACCCAAAGAGCGCAGCAAGGTATCGCTTTGCTTATAACACAGGCGGGGAAATGTCCCGAGCGCCAATATTTGCAGCGTGGGCGCTACGACCAGCCACTTCTCACCGAACAAGAGACGAATAATTTCAGGAGCAGTCAGATAAATAAAGATCCCCGCCGGCAGACCAATCAAGGCGCCGCACTCAATGGAATAAAAGAAAATTTGACGGAGCTCCGCATTCTGTCCCTGGCGCTTGGCCATAATCGGAAACATCACCCTCTCCAAAATCTGCCCGAAATACGTAGCCGGAATTGACATCAACTGATAGGCCCGGCCATACATACCCAACGCCGCGGCGCCCAAGAACCGTCCCACGACAAAATTGTCTCCGACCAAGGCAATGATGCTCAAAAGCTTGCCCACGCTGAAACCCAACCCGGTCCGCAAAATTTCCCGCGCTTCGCTTAAAGGAATGCGCCAGGCAAGCTTCTGAGGCTTGACATACTGGTAGGCTGCGGCTTTGACCACGCGCATGGATATCGCGGCCCAGACAAGCGACCAGACCCCGAATCCCGACAATGCCAAACCTATGCCGACAACTCCGCTGCCTAACAAATAAGCGCCATTGGCGGCCATCATTAATGTACGGAACCGCAGGTCACGTTGCAAAAGGCTTTCCGGTATCGTGGAAACACCGTCAATAAAAAAAGCCAAACTCAGCACCCTCATTACGTTTACTAGCTGCGGCTCGCGAAAAAAAGCAGCAATCAATGGCGCGCTCAAAAACATCAGCAGAAACAGCACAAGCCCCATACCAACCGAAAGCATATGCGCAGCGCGCACATGCGCGCTGGTCACTTCCTTGCGTTGAATTATCGCTGGCCCGGCGCCGAGGAAGCCAACACGTTCAAAGAAATTAGTGAAAATCATCGCCATACCAACGATGCCGAACTCTCGAGGACTGAGCAGGCGTGCCAGCACGGAAATTACCGTAAGTTGCAGCACCGCCTGTAAGATCATTGAGGCCGTCGACCACTTAAAACCATGCAGGAGATCATCCGACAAGTTGCCCTTGCCGCTCTTTCCTTCACGGACCGCCTTCATTTCACCCTGCTCTCTCAAGACACTCCTACCCGCCCACAACACTTGATTCTTGCTTCTTCGGCGCAGCAAACGGCCCTTCATCGGAGATAACCTTATCCAAAACACGCAGTACCGTTACACCCGACAAGTAGTTGCGCATCCGCCGCACCATCATCAACGGGACCGAATCGGCCAAAATCCCCGCGGACAAATAGCCTGACCGCGGCTGCCTGCCAGTATTTTCGTGCGGCAGCGCAACGTCCGGCACAGTTACGCCGAGAAAATCGCACAGTTTCTCCCATCCATCCCCTTTCTCCCAGCAGATAACAAGCAAATCGTCAGGACGGTTTTTAAAATAATCCATTACCTGACGATTATGTTCTTCATAGACGCGTATTTTATCAGCCAAATAATGCTCACTAAGCTCACCGCGGCGGCTTCCAGCGCGCACCCCGTGATACCAAGAACTTCGCGCATGGGTCATGCTGTCTTTTCGCACTGTTAGGATAAACTTGCTGCCTGGGAACTTTTCGTCGAGTTCGCGATAAAGCAGATACCACGGACTGTCTTCAAGAGCGCGATACTTCTCAGCAGCAGCCAGGATTTGCTGCACAGCCCCCCCCGAAACCAAATGCTGCTTCAACTTACGATTATGCCCCTGATGAGGCGTAAAACCAAGAAGCTCAAGGCACTTGCCCAAAGTAGTAGTCCCGGTCTTACTCATCCCAATCCCAATGACCTTGTTAATCTGCATAAGAACCCCTTCCCTAAATGCAATTTAATTCAGCTCAGTTCAGGCGACCATCCGTTTTGCCTCGCTCTCGGCGGATGCCGCCGCAGCCTCCGCTGGCAGCCGCACCGGTGGTTCGAGAGGAATTGTCTCTCCACTGACAGCAATGAGATAACTGTGCAGCACCAGCCGCTCATCATACGACTGTTCGACAATATGTCGGCTTTCTTGCCCCATTGCCCGCAGTTCATCATCCGGCATCACGGCAAACTTCAGCATCGCCTGGACCAGCGCATGAACACTTTTTACCGGCACCAAATATCCGTTTATCCCATGACGCACCGTATCGCGGCAGCCTTTCCAATCCGAGCCAATGACCGGTTTACCGCAGGCCATCGCTTCGAGCAGCGAGCGCGGCACGCCTTCGTTGTAGTACGAGGGCAGCACGACAACATCCACATCGCGCAGCACCGGGGTAACATCAACTACCGCCGGCATAAATTTCACCACTCCTTCCCGCTCTGCATTCTTAATTGCCAGCAAAAGATCTCGCGACTGACTGCGATTTTTATCTTCAATCCCAAGGATCCTGCATTCCACTGCGACACCAACGACAGACCGCAAAATGCGCGCGGCTTCAAGAAACACGTAATATCCTTTCTGTGGCAGAAGGCGTCCATACATCAGAAACACACGTTTAGTCGCACAACGCGGCGGCAGGCTCTTCGTAAACAGGTTAAGATCGACGCCTGAGCCGGGGAGCAAACGGCAACATGCGGCGTCAACCAGCTTATTATCAACGCAGTAGGCCAAATCTTCCTTATTCTGAAAAAAAGCCGTCTGCATTCCAGAAAATGAAAATTTGTAAAGAACACGCACAACGCTTTGCACCCACGTTCTTTTTTCGAACACCTCGCCCAATCCCGGAACATTCGCAATTTGCCGGAACCTGATTAATTTGCGGCAAAGCCCCGCATACAAATTGCATTTTACTGTAAAGCTCAAGACAACATCGGGTCTGATTTTCCAGAGCAGCCGAACGAGAAAGAAGACCGACTTAAGTTCCGCGATAGGATTTAATCTCCTCGCACGAAGCGGCAGCGGATGAAACTTAACAGCGAGTTCTTCAAACTTTGCCACATACGCCGGATCATTGTACGTTGGGTCAAAGGGCGCAATCACGTGCACCTGATGCCCGCGTGCGATAAGTTCAATAATCAAGCTTCGGCGGAAATTGTAAAGACACCAGGTGGAATTTCCAAAAAGAACAATCTTCATAAACGCTACCTCTCAACGAACCGCGCGGCGTTATACACCGCCGGCCCAAGCGTGCTGCCTGGTTGCCAAAAATGTTTGCAGACGTTCCGATACGCAAGGACAGCCGTGCTGAGCAGCCGCCTCGACACTAGATTCTTACGTGGTCATACGCCGCTCAGCAAATGCACTAATCAGATGAATTCAATGCGTTACCGGCGATCGGATATGCTCATCAAATAACAGAGTGAAAAAACTTTTAGGTGATACTTTGCAAGTTCAGCGCCATTCCCTATGCTGGCTCTGCCAGTGTTACTTTCGATGTTATGTAATACTTTTTACTTTTTTACTTGCCGCCGGGGCGCTGCGTATGAATAGTCGTATTTTTAAGCATACTTGCGGCGCTGCCGGAATCGAGCTTCCACCCGTCGTATCAATAACATCATACAACATCGTAAATATTTTTTTGGACATGGCTTGTGTCTGGTGTTTAGCCAGAGACGGGAGGAACTCCAGAAGTGTTTCTTTTACGCAATTTGCACTTGGTTGTTTATCAAGGGCGTTGCCGTTTCGGTTCGGCTGGATATACCTGAGGAGTTTTTTGTGAAGAGTGGCCCCCTCCCACATGCAAATAATAACCAATCGCTGCACAGCGCACGAGGCTTGTTACGCATTCTAACATTCTGTGCAGCAGCGCTTCTGGCTACTGGCGGCTACTTCCTGCTTTCGTTGGTCGTAGCCGATCGCCAAGGCGAGTTTTTTGTGGGCAGCGACTCTTTCAGTATGATTGCCCGCCGATTCCTTGAAACCGGTCAGTTTATCAGCGCCTACCGCCCGCCGCTTTATCCGTTGTTCTTAGCCGGACTGATGACCAACATCCCGGAACACTGGCAGGAAGCAGCGATCGTAATCCAGGGGCTCGGTAGTGTTTTGTGCTGCGCAATACTATATCAAATCCTCCGTCAGCTTAACGGCTCCAACCGAACCGCATTTTTTGTTTTACTCTTGTTTGCATCTCAGCCGCTTTTTCATCTTGAAGTCGTCGCGCAAAGAGAAACGGTGCTATTTACGGCTGTTCTACTTCTGTATTTTTTCGTGCTTCTCCAACAGCCCCGTCCGTACATCCTGCTTGGCACTCTCGCAGGCATCGCTCATCTTCTCCGCCCAAACGGCATGCTGCTCCAAGCAGCACTCCTGATTATTGCCGTCAGTGAACTGCGCAGAATCAAGTGGCGAAAAGCAGCACTTAATATGATGTTGTCGACTATCGCTTTTGCCGCTGTCATTTTCCCCTGGCAAGCCGCCATTTACCGCTTGACCGGCATGGTGCAATTAACTTCGTCGATCACTGGAACGCAAACTAGATGGAAGGGGCACAATCCGTACTTCCATTCAGTGTATCCGCGGATCGATGTCGATTATTTGGAGCCGGCAATGTACGCTTTGGCGGCCCGCGGCGGCAGTTCGATCCAGGAGCAGGACCGGGAGTTGGAGCGTTTGGCACGTGAATACATTCAGGCAGATCCCATAGCCTTTATGCGAAGAACAATGCAGAAGTTCCTCGTCTACATCGGCCCTCTCCTTACTCCATTCGGCAAAGGAAATGTTGTTTTCACCCGCAACTCAGCGGAGATTGTCGACTTTCAACCACGAAACTACTGGCATACCTGGTATACATGCGGCTATTGGATTATCTGCTGTGCTGGACTGCTTAGGCTGGCCAGCGGTTTGCGCAGCCAGTCTGCGAGCATCAAGCAGAGCTTTGCTTGCTTCATGCTCCTTTTTGGTTTGTTTGCCGCCGTCCACTCTCTTTCCTATGCCGAGAGCCGCTACCGGCTTCCGCTCGATGTGCTGGTGCTCCCGTTTGCCGCCCTTGGTCTTGCGGCGCCGCAGACCACGGCCACGCGTCAGTCCGTAAACCAGCAGATGGATCGGAGCAAACATCTGGCGATTTTTCTCCCTTCTCTCGGAGGAGGCGGGGCAGAAAGGGCAAT
>JAKPSH010000278.1 GCA_029555385.1 Pseudomonadota bacterium | reverse complement strand
TTTGAGCAGAGCCGCAGCATCACCCTCAATCGAGACCTTGGTAATTTTATCTCCCTGGCGAATAGCATTGACCACATCCTGCCCGCTGGTCACTTGGCCGAAGATGCTATGCTTTCCGTCAAGCCAGGGAGTCTCCACGTGGGTGATAAAGAACTGGCTGCCGTTTGTGCCTGGACCGGCATTAGCCATGGAAAGCACTCCAGGGCCGGCATGCGTGAGCGAAGAGTCAAACTCGTCACCGAACTTGTAGCCAGGACCACCCATACCTGTACCCTGAGGGTCGCCGCCCTGAATCATGAAATTATCAATTACCCGGTGAAACTTTAATCCATCGTAAAAACCGCGGTTGGAAAGATTAACGAAATTCGCCACGGTCATCGGGGCCTTGTCCGCATAGAGTTTAATCCGGATCGTCCCCTTTGATGTCTCCATAACTGCTGTTAAATCACCTAAGGCCATCGCTCCCTTTGCTCCCAAAAAAAGTGCACACACACCGGCAAAAATACTTAACACTCGCTTCATGCTGGTAATCCTCCAGATTAACGAAATTGCTGATACGAAATCATAAGCTCCCATACTGCTGGCCTGGCAAGGCTACGTCAATACAGTTGTTGTTTCCGCTAAGATCCTGGCGCACCAGGATCACGCCCGCCGGATATGACGCGCCAGCCGCGGCGCCGCGGTAAATCGGGCGTCCCGATCCATCCAAACCGGCGGAGGCTAGAGTTTCGAGCAGTACATCTTGACTCTCTCCCGAGTCAATAAGCCCGACGCGCGCCACCATTCCCGCACGCGATACGCCGAAGCGCACCAAGAGCTTTCCATCTGCCGCCTGCGGCTGCCAGAGGAATCCGTCTTCTTGGGCCGAGACACTGCTTCGCGCTGCACAGTTTAGCCTAGGCGCGGTTGGGCCGCCGCTTGACGAACCGCTGCCTTCAACCCGCGTCGTGCCCAGCGGATTAAGCGCAATATCACCAGCAGCGCCCAGCGCTATCGCTGCTGCTCCCGCGATGCCGCTTCGCAGGTAAAAGAAACCCTGGCCATTGAACATGCGAAACACAGCGCAAGATACTTGCTGCGTGCCAGCGTAATGCCCGGTGAGCGAAGTGTCACCGGCAAGTCCCCAATAAAAGGGTGCAAGGCCATCGGGGATAACCAGCTTTCCGCCCGAGATTATACGAATTACTGCAAGCTCTGCACGGCCATCGCCATTATAATCGCCTGGTGCAAGTTCATCTCCCACAAAGCCGTACATGCGCACGGGCAACGCTTCGCCGCGCGCTGTGCGGACGAGCCACATCAGCTCGTTTCCTAACTGACGAACCACGATGTAGTCGCTCTTGCCATCTCCGTCGATATCAGCAGTAAGCGCAGTATCGGAGTTAAAGCCCCACGAAACAGGCTCCAGCGGCTGATTTCCTGAATTATTCGGTAACCAGAGTTTAAGCCCGCTCGGCATGTTGCGGACGACCGCGAGATCCGTAATACGGTCTGCGTCGAAATCTGCGTTCAGAACCTGGTCGCCCTGCAGGCCATATGTCACAAGCAGTTCGGTGCGCCGCAGCGACTGATCACCGGACCGGAGAAAACGCCAGACCAAATAGCCATCTTCCGGGTAAACGGCGCCAAAGTCGCTCCGGCCGTCACCATCATAATCGCCGTGCACAACGCTCGCCGGGGCGGAGCCCAGCAAAATACTTGCAGACGGATGGACAGCCGGAGTGCCCGTTGCCAGAAGAAACCGGAGCCTGTTCGTGGAGTCCCGCCGTACCACACCCAAGTCTGTAATGCGGTCGCCGTTTAGGTCAAGCGCAGCGCGCCTGTCTGTGGTCACCGTGCGGCTGTGATTCGCCGCACGCGCGCCGGTGCTGCCCAGGGCCGCCGTGTGAACCTGCAAATCGGTTGATTTACGCACATACCAGCGTGACTCTGCGGGACGGTAGACCGCAAGGTCTGCCAGGAGATCGCCGTCTACATCGCTCGCCGACGGCACATCACCGGGCAGGCCGAACTGCGTACGCGTATATGAGCTGCCGCCCGCAGACAGGATATACCAAGCACCGTCGGTTGGGCGCCATACCGCAGCTTCGGCCCTGGCGTCGCCGTCGAAATCATCAGCGAGCGGCACGTCCCCGGCAAGACCAAAGGCCAACGGGTTTTGGATGCCGCCGCTCGAAAGGCGCAGATACCAGACTAAGCCTCCGGTGAGGCTGTCTGTGCGCACTGCGGTGAGGTCCGCTGCGGAGTCACCGTCGAAATCCGCTGCAAGCGGCGTATCTCCGGGAAGTCCGAACTGAATAACGTCGACCGCGCCCCCGGCAAGAGCGCCCGTGCTGTACTGAATAAACCACTCGCCGGTCGCTGGCCGGAATACCGTATAGTCAGTCAACGCATCGCCGTTAAAATCCTCAGCCACCGGGATGTCGCCAGGCGCACCCCAGTAACGTGCAAGCTCCGCCGAGTCAGCACATACGCGCCATAACCCGAAACTCGGGTTATACACCGCATAACGTCCGGAGACTCCGGACAGGTAGCTCCCGGGAACGGGCAGTTCACCATTTTGTCCGCAGCGCTTATCTGATAGCTGAGAAAAGTTTTGCAGTACGCGAAATGTTCCCGCTTCGTAGACCGCAAGCGCACCCGGCCCGCCGGGCGCCGGCTCAAGCGGCCCGGCGAAAGCGGGCGAAGCGTGAATAGTGAAAAAACCCAATATAGCTAACGCGATGGAGCACAGTTTCATGGCCAGCTCTAACTCTATGATTCCAGGTCTTATTCAGTTAAGCCGCAAATCGCGTTGCGGCCTGGGAAGTATACAAGTTTGCTCAGCCGTGGAACAAGGTTCGCCGCACACCTTGCGGGAATTATGTCGCTGTGATAACGTGCCTAAATAGTGATTCAAGGCATGAGCGAGAAGCAAATCCGGCCTGCTTTCTGCTTAAGCCGTCTTCCTGCCGCAAATAATAAATCTCCATTGCAAGGTTTTCCTTTAGGGAATTATTAACTTCCCGAATGGAGAATAACACAGTGTTCTTAGGAATATTTTCCTCCTTGGCATCGTATATCGAGTTAACAATTACTGGTCCGGTTCGTGTTCTTGCCGAACATGAGCGGCCTGTGCTCACGCGCCGCAAACGTGAACGCAAAGACAGCTCAGCCAAGCCGTTTTCGCTTTTTGCGCTAATGCAGAAGCAGCGCCTGATGAGTTCACCGGAGACCAGAGATATTGATATTCATGGAAGTCCCCGTGAGCTTTATCTCGATCATCCGCATACTACACGCTGGCCGCACTAGAGCTGTTTACGATTCCTCGTATCTGCCGATTCGAGATCCTCCTTCGCTAACCTGTCCGCCGCAGCCTTGGCGAAGGCGAAAGCTACGGAGGATAGAGCTTTTTCTAGAACTTGCA
>JAKPSH010000259.1 GCA_029555385.1 Pseudomonadota bacterium | reverse complement strand
AGCTACTTAACCATCGGCCTCGTAAGTGCCTGAACTTCCTTACTCCTCATGAGGCTTTTATCAATGAGTGTTGCACTTAATCATTGAATCCACAGGACTGAACTAGGACTGAACTAGGGTATCCTTTCGTCTCGCCGAAGCTGATCCATGACAATAGTTCGGCGTTCGTCTCGCGCGACTTCAAACGATTGGTAACGGAACTTGGCATTCAGCAAGTTTTTACCCGCCGCAATCATCCGCAGACAAATGGCGAAGCGGAGCGCTTAAACGGCTTGGTTCGTCAGGAAGCATTGCGGCCGGCAAGCCCCGATTCATATCGGGAAGCTTGGCAGACAATTCACGAATACGCTTATCATTACAACCGCCAACGATTGCATTCGGCAATCGGCTTTCTCCGACCCGCAGATGTATTCTTTGACCGCGCAGCTCAGATCCTCGCAGCGCAAAAACAGAAACTGACTAAACCTCGGTTGCAGCGCAAAACCGCGAATTGCCTCAGACGAGACTTATACACAGGACGGCGCGAAGCGGAGCCTGCTCTCGCTCACGCGCCGGCCCGTGGGTAAGTCGGCTCTATCGCACCAGAGCCAAATAGACTTTAATAACCAAAAAACCTAGGAATCCCACCTATCAGCAGGGCTTTGATTGTCCAGTTTAAAAAAAGCTAGACACGAAGCGTTGCCAAAGCACCTTAGGACGGAACAACTCCGAAGCGCGAAACAGCTTTAGTTTGCATTTCGGACAGCGAGGCGCAGAATTAATCAATCCTAATGCACCGAGTGCCAGAAGGGCAAAGAGGAGAGTTGCAAATTTCATTGGGTTATTCACCCGTTACTCCCCCGCAAAAAACGCCTCCCGATGATACCGCTGACCTTATGTATTTAACTGCTTACTTCGAACTAGCCGCGATTTCGCCTTGTGAAATATCGCGGCTAGTTGCCGCACGATGTGAACGCAATTGCGTCTACCGTGCGGGCATTACAATTCCATGTTCTGCAAATACTTTTGGAGGAATCATGCCTAGGTGTATCTCGCCATTAACGACAAATGATGGAGTGCCGTTAAGCTCAAGGCGCAGAGCTTCCGCGATGTCTTGCTCAAGCTCTTTCTGCGTTTCTGGAGAAGCAAGGCATTCTCGGAAGCGGCGTATGTTTAATCCCGCGCGTTGGGCGGCCACTTCAACTTTTTCTTCCCAGGTTGCGCCGCCCAGATCTCCTGGAGAATAAAGGAGATCGTTCATCTCCCAGAAACGCTGCTGTTTTCCGGCGCAGAGAGCGGCACGGGAAAGAAGACACGCACCAGGATGAAATGGAGTCTCAATCAGCGGATTGCAGGCGTCATCAAGCGGAAAATGACGGTGCACTAATTGCAGACGTTCGGGATTAGCTGAGACCAGCGCACGCTGCATACTGTGGGCGCGCCGGCAGTGCGGACACAGATAGTCGCTGAATTCGACGACAATCAGCGCCGGTGTTCTAGCGCCAATCCAATGGTGTCCATCAGCAGTCGTGCCTTGCCCTGCGCCATGATGAGCAGCACTTTCTGCGTGATCCCAATATTTGGGGAAGAAAAAGCAGAGCAGAGCGGCGGCGAGGAGCAAAAGAACTAAGATAACCTTATATCTGCGCACCAGGAAGAATAAATCATCAGCAGCTTGCTTAAAAGCAAAACGCTGCGCACGTGCCTGCCAAACAATTACGGCAAAGAGAATGACGTTGATGCCGTAGGTTACTGAACACATCACGCAAAATGAGCAGATAATGCAGTATGAAACGATGGCCAGCACAAGGCTTGTCAGCACGGAGCACGCGGCGGCGCCAAGCAGGAAAAGATACGCTGCCGCGGATTGCTTCATGCCGACGCCGAATACAGCGACAAGGAACATGAGCAAGTAGCCGAGAAGACCCCATACTGCAACGGGAAGGCCGAAGAACACGGAATAGGGACTTTCCGCAACTGTTTCGCAATTGAACGCATCATTCATTGCGCAAAAACTATGGAACGCGGGATTGGTATGTACTTGATAGTGAAGCCAGGTCAAATACAGCGCGACGCCCAACCCCGCAAAATTAAGCAAGTTGATCGCAATGACAACTATTCTTGATACGGTAAATTTGCTTTCGTGATTAAGGGACATGGCAGCCAATCTTGTGTGTCAGGTATCATCTTAATTCCGCTAGGCCCGGCAGCCAAAAAAATCAAAAGCTGCCGGATAATAATGACCAGCTTGCCTCTCGCAAATCTGGTCAGTGGTCGCAGAGATTGTATCCCGATTGCAGTGTGCCGGCCAGATATTCCTGCGCCAACTGTTCTGGAGTTTCTGCTGGCGCGCCGACGATTACCCTTATCCCGTGTTCGCTGAATAAGGTTTGCACGTGTTGTCCCATCCCGCCGGCTATAATAACC
>JAKPSH010000236.1 GCA_029555385.1 Pseudomonadota bacterium | reverse complement strand
CTGAGTGGGTATCAGCTTAATGTCATTAGGAGCCAATAATGAGTTGTGGAACACAATGCCAATGCACGAATCCGTCTCGCGGCCATAACAGCATCCAGCTAAAAAGCAACCAACTCTTCCAAACCCCTGTGCCAGAGCTATTGATGGCGCTGCCAAATCAAAATACTGTAAAAAGCTGACCTTTTTGAACTTAGAATAAATCATTGACGCTACCAAGCCGCCAATCAAACCTCCGTATACTACAAAACCGTTTCCGGATAAAACCGCCATAGGGTTATTCATAAATTCCCCTATGTCGACGATACAATAAAGAAGTTTCGCGCAAACAAATCCAATTATAAGCGCGGAGATGCCCAGGCTATATATAATGCTTGCATTAAGCCCTTTGTTTTTAGCTCGCTTATCCGCAACCAGCAGGGCGCACAAGATACCTATTCCAATCATTAATCCATAGCCGTGTATTGTAACTGGTCCTATTCTTAACAAGTCATTGAACATCGATATATCTCCAGACTTTGACACTCACGGATTTATTGATATTTTGTCCCGGTGATAAATCTGCTCATTTTTTCAACCTCTTCCCATTCGCTCACGAACTCTGCGATTCGTGCCCGCCCTGCAAAAGTTATCGAGTAGTACACGCGCAGACGGCCGGCATCCTCTACTGAATGTGCAGATGTATACCCGCGCCTCTTCAGGCGCTTCAGAATCGTGTACAACGTAGACTCGGAGATTTCTATAACTGTTGCCAAGTCCGCGCCGATCTGATAACCGTAGGAATCTCCTTTAGCAAGCACTGCGAGTACACACGTCTCCAAAATACCGCGTTTAAGCTGTGAATCCAATTGGAAACCTCCAATCGCATAATGTACGGGCAGGTTTGTCTGGCAAAGCAGCCGGAGGCGCTATAACAGTGCCTCCGGTATTAAGTAGGTTGGGAGACGCTAAACCTCTGCTGCCGCCGCAAACTGGCGTTGTGTTTCCGCAGTAATCTCCGGACATTCCGCGCATTGTGCGCAGCTGTCGCAGCCATGCGTCTCACTCCAGAGCCGATCCGCCGTTACCGCCCACTTTTCAGCAGTGTCCACGCACTTGTCGTTGAGGGCATGCACATTCTCAGGGTTGATCAAGTCCGTGGAATCCGCGCCGGACGCCTCCACCATGGCGGTCAGCCTGCCGGGATTGTCCAGCAGCGGACAGGGCCTGAGGTGGTTCTCGTTAAAGGGCTGGTTATCGTGGTACTGCATGAACAACGGAGATTGCAGCGCCTCAAGCAGCGTTTTCTCGTGGATATTGGAATCCGAGTAGTGGATGAAGGCGCACGGTTCGATGTCGCCCTGCGCGTTGATGTGCAGATACCTCCGTCCGCCGGCGATGCAGCCCTGCACATACTCCCCGTCGTTCCAGAAATCCAGCGTGAACAGCGGCTTCGTGGAGCGGAATTGGCGGATCTGGTGGTACATGAATTCGCGCTGCCCGGCGGTCACCATGAGATCCGGTACGGCGTCTTCCCCAACCGGCATGTAAGTGAAGAACCACGCGAATTTCGCGCCCTGGTCGATCAAATAGTCGATGAATTCCTCGCTGCCGATCACCTCGGTGTTGTTGCGCGTGTAGCAAAGAGAGGCGCCAAAAACCAGCTTTTTCCGCTTGAGGATCTCCATGGCCCGGATGACCGCCTGGAAGGTTCCGTCGCCGCGCCGGGAATCCGTGGCGCCCTGGAAGCCCTCGATGCTGATGGCGGGCGCGAAGTTCTTCACCCGCAGCATCTCGTCGGCGAACGCCTCGTCGATCAGCGTACCATTGGTGAAAGCGGTAAACATGCAGTCGCTGTGCTTCTCGCAAAGCGCGATGACGTCCTTTTTCCGCACGAGCGGCTCGCCGCCGGAAAACAGGTAAAAGTAGACGCCCAGTTCTTTGCCTTGCTCAACGATGCTGTCCAGCGTTTCAAAGCTCATGGATGAATGCTGGCCATACTCCGCGGCCCAGCAGCCGACGCACTTGAGATTGCA
>JAKPSH010000235.1 GCA_029555385.1 Pseudomonadota bacterium | reverse complement strand
GGTTATATTTGACTTTGATAAAATACACAGCCTCCGGTCATTTTACTCGGCTTGTAAAATTCAGTTGCAATTGCCGGATCATTTTGGCAATAACTTAGATGCCTTGTGGGATTGTATTACTGCCGGTATCAAACTTCCTGTTGTGGTTTATTTTATTAATCTTACTCCCTACCATTTGCGAAAATTTGAAAAGCAAATTGGTTTCTCTCGGGCGTGCCGCGTCGGCAACTTTATCTCGGTTGCCGGAACCGCGCCTATCGATGCCGAAGGGAGAACCGTATCGCCGGGTAATGTTTACGAACATACTTCACGCTGCCTTGCCATTATGCTTAAAGCCATCCAAGAAGCTGGTGCTACCGCAGACAGTGTTATCCGTACACGAATCATGCTTACCGATATTTCCCGCTGGAAAGAAGCTGCGCAGGCTCATGGAGAGCTTTTCGCAGATATCAGGCCAGCATGCACCTTCGTTCAAGTGTCTGGTTTTATCAGTCCGGAGTGGCTTGTCGAAACTGAGGCAGATTGCATCATCGAGTAACTTCTAGGGTACAAGCAGCGGCTGGACTACTGAAATAACCGACTGTTCCGGGATCGGTCCGAAGTAGCGACTGTCCCAGCCGTTTGGCGCATGCTCCGAAAAGATCCAGAGCTCGCCTGGAGCAACTCTAAACTTGCCGGTGTACGCCTGAAGCGGCCGGCCGTGTGAGTCCGCGGCAAGAGGCGCCGTGTGCGCCAACAGTTCGCCGTTGATGAAAACTCCTTCCGGCGCGACTGTGACAACATCACCAGGAATTCCCCTCACCTGCTTAAGCACTGGCTCGGCTTTGGCCGCGCAGCGGCCGCGGCGAAGATATCTTCGGCTTCGGCCAAGTGAGGCAATTTGCTCCGGCAGGCAGGCGGCAACGAGAGTGCCGCGGGTAACGGGAAGCGAGACTTCGCGGTAGAGGCCGAGCGGCATGCTGGGGGAAAGGTTAAGTCGGAAATCAAAGGAACGAGCGAAGAGAGCGGACGAAAAAATCATGCTCAGAACAGTCAATAAAACAAAGGCGATAGAACGTTTCATTTTAGCTCAGAGCCGTGTCACGGTTTGTGTTTTTCTTGTCTTCAATTATCCGCCGAAAGTCGCATCTCGTTGCTTGAGCACCTGAAGAACTCCAGGATTTCCAATGCGGCGTACACGACTTTTACCGCCAGGTCTCGACGGCGCGATAATTTGTTTAGATTCGTAATCCGCCCTGGTTTAGGTTAACGGCTGACTCTAGCGTTCTGGTTACAATATGGCTTTTTACCCGTCCTTAGATTAAAATCTACTCGATTGTTGAAGCTCCTGTTCTGCAATTGACCTCTGCCTTCCGTCGTAAGACTAAGGGTGGTGTCTGGGTTAATAAGAACTGTCAAATCTCAGTCGAGTAAATAATCTTACTTCTCTGCCAAGAAACCGAGGTTTGTGCAAATAAGCGCCAGTTATATTGCAAACGAACAGCTAGAATCAGTGATAATTATGAAATTGAGTAAATATTTTCTTATCGTGTTGCTGTCATGTCCTTTCGCCGCTGCGCAAGTGACCACCAACGACGATCATTCTGCGCGTAGCGTTGTTATCCTAGCACTTCAGTTACCGAATAAACTTGGTGTAGGCGGGGCGGAATTCCGCACCAAGCCTAATCCAAAAGGAAAAGGGGTGTTCGTGTATGATCCCCGGACTAAGTTCCACGGGGCAGAACGTAGGCTGATTTGGTTGGTTCTCGATGAACAGGCCTATCCCCTGAACGGACCGAGCAAAATGCTAACCCCGCGATTAAAATGGCCCCGCGAAATTGATCCGAAGATTTGGAAGACTACCGGCCTTGACCCCTACATGGCGACAGAAGCCCTTGCGATTGCATTTAGTGACACCTAGAGCCTGCCCTATCACAACCAGGTGAAGCCAATAGAGAGGTTCAAGTAAATAGGCAACTCCGATATCGGTTTCAAGTTTCGGAAGCAAACGCGGCAGCACAATGGCGATAAAGAGCCGGACTGCGAACAATTATCTTGCCATTTCAATCTCTGCCCTCGCCGTGTGCAAAGTCCGACGTCTCAAAGCATTATAGAGACCGACATTGGTGAATTATCGTCCCTCTCCTATGACGAATCTACTTGTCGCGTTCTTAGATAAAACGGAAGCCGCAGTTCGTCGATAAACGGGGGATCTTCGATTTCCACTATGGGCCAGCTTCCCGTAACTTTGTCATTAACGTGACGCTGCAATATTAAGACAATGCAACGCTGAGCAAATTCGAGAAAGTTATTATATAGAGTATCGCAGTCGTTCACCGCTTTTTCGAACGCGGTATGATCTGTAAAGATCGTCATTGAGACAACTTGTTCAGCGAATTGGCTGAGGCAATTTGCTCTCTGTTTATGCGCGTAAAGACGAAGAACCAGATCGTCATTCGGAGACGACAATTGTTCTCGAATCTCATCTGAGCCATAGTGAAACGCAAACTGATTCCGAATTCGAGTCAGGGCGTTTTTTCCGCTGAAGTAGGCTTTTACTCGCTCCAAATTCTCTACCGCTTCTGCGTCCAGCAGGGGTACGAGCAATTTGGAGAGTTTGCTGCCGAAGAAATCGGTTTGCAGCATTTCCCAGGCTTCGTTCAATTTGCCGGCAAGGAGCCTCGTCACGAACAACATCTGCATAACATTCCCCGCGATCTCCGGTTCTGTTTGCGTCTTAGTTCGTGCAAGGACCATTTGCCAGTGATAGAGCGCGGTCAGCTCATTACACAGATGACCTAACTGAATCATTAAAATGGCTTCATTCTTCGGAAATGCGCAAAGTTCCGATAGGGTAAATGACAGAACGTTAAGCTGCATCATTACCGTTCCTTATGGATGGCCCGGCACAGCTGCTTCAGCGCTGGATGTCTTCGAAGCATGTGCTCGGCCTGCTCTTGGCCGCGAAGTGGAAAATGATAAAGGTCTAAAACGGTAAGAAGCGGCGGGCTGACAAGCAGCCCGTCTTTCTTCTCGCTTCGGGCTGCAGCTATTTGGGAGTAATAGGGCTCAATTAAGAGCACATCGTAGCCGCGGTCACATGGCTCAAGTTGCAGCAGCCGCTCAAGTCTTCTGCGGTTCTCCGGCTTGAGTAGATACAGCTCCGTTTTCTCCAGATTAGTGAAGGAATAGCCGAGGCGCCTGCACGCAGAGTGCAGAGCGAGCACGGTCGAAGACAAAAGACGTGAAGCAAGAAGCCTCTGCTCAATCTCAGAGGCAGAATAGGCCGTGTTGTAAGTGTAAAAGCGGCACTTTTCTGTGATATCGTAGGTTTCAAGCCACTTACGAAACAGCGCTCCGCGCTTTGAGAGACGATATTTCTTAGCGGTTCGAAGGCCTTCGGCCCGGACAAAGCCGTCGTGTACTAGTTCCGAGACCACCCGATGCACCAAACCCACACTTAGGCCGGTGTCACGGGCGAGAGCCTGGACCGAAAACTCATCTTCCGGCTGCAAAAGAAGATCATGCAGCAACAAGGCTGAGCGTTTGGCGAAAATATTCGCTTTTGGTCCACGAGATAGACGTTTTTTCAGAAGGAACGCACCTTTCATAGGTGCAAAATGCACCACTATTCAATATTTGTCACTATTCGTTTTCAATTGAACAGCAAAAATGCGCTGCTGTTCAATATTTAAGACTATTCAATAAACAATGAACAGATAAAAACCGATAAGCGACCTATTTTGTGTATTTGTTTTCCCTCTTCTCGGGGTCTGGAGTTATGAACTTCATAACTCGAAGAAGGAAATACAGCTGTACGGAATCCGGAATTTCCAGAGACTCAGGGTCTTGGGGGGTGGCGACGCACTCCAGCCAGACCCCTGTTGGCAGGTTAAGGACTGAAGTCTCATCCCCACCAGGCTCGCCTCGTGCGAAGGAAGTTTTGAGCTTGCGCAAAGCGCAGGCTCAAAACAGCCGAAGCGTTCCCGCGAGCCTTGCTCGCCCACGTTCTCTTGAGGGGGCTTGGGGGAACTTCTCTCTCGAAAGAGAAGTTCCCCCAATTTCACGCGATTAGCTCCACTTTCGTGAATGTATGAAGTTATGAACTTCATACATTCAGAACCGCGGCCGAATAGGCTCAATGTCAAACCTTCGCGCTTCGGGGACAGTTTGAAGAAGCCCGTCTGTTAGCTTCGAAACGAATACCCCGTGCTTCTTTTCGGGCATGGCGTCGCGTAAGTGTTTTTTCTCGCGGTAGCGCTTTAGCGCCTGAATTGCGCGGTCTTCCTCAGCTTGCGTGATGTGGTGAAAGAGCCCTTTTTTCACGATTCCGACGAAGATTCGAACCGCATCGCCGCTTGCGCGCGTAGCTCGAACGGCGGCGGAGATGAAGTTTCGAAGGTTTGCTT
>JAKPSH010000196.1 GCA_029555385.1 Pseudomonadota bacterium | reverse complement strand
GGTTCGGCTCAGATTAAGGCCATGAAGAAAGTGGCGGGAACGCTGCGGCTTGATTTGGCCCAGTACCGCGAAAAGCAGGCTTTTGCGCAGTTCGGCTCGGACTTGGATGCGGTGACAAAAGCGCAACTGGGCCGGGGAGAGCGCTTGGTTGAGCTGCTCAAGCAGCCGCAGTTCAAGCCGATGCCCGTTGAACTGCAGGTAGTCTCAATTTTTGCCGGCAACCGCGGATTCTTGGACAGTTTGGCTGTGGAGCAGATTCGTCCGTACGAAGCGGGTCTGCATGACTACGTTACGGCAAACTGCAAGAGCATTCTTGATGACATGGCGGCCAAGGGAGAGCTCAGTGCCGAGCAGGAAAAAGCACTGACTGATGCGATTGCCAAGTTTACCAAAGAGTTCAAGGAAAAGAACAACTAAGCAGGGAGATAGGCTTTGCCGAGTTTAAAAGCAATTCGGCGGCGGATTGCTACCGTCCAGAATACTAAGCAGATCACGCGGGCCATGAAGCTGGTTTCTACGGCCAAACTGCGCCGTGCCCAGGAGGCGGCGCTGAGCGGCCGGGTTTTCGGCGAAAAGCTCCAGAATGCGCTGGCGCGGGTCTGTCTTGATTTCCCGGGAGGCAGCGGCCATCCGCTGCTTTCTGCGCGTGAGGAAGTGCGAACGAGGAGGGTGATTGCTGTTGCGGCAGATCGCGGTCTTTGCGGCGCCTTTAACGTGAGTGTCTTCAAGGAGGTTCGCGCATGCGAGACCGATCCGGGCGTGGTTTTGGAAACGGTCGCATTGGGGCGTAAAATGACGACGATGATGCGGCGCATTGAGGGCCGGAGTATCAGCGACTACGAGAATCTCGGTGAGGATATTGTCATGTGGCCGCTCGCTGAGATCGCCGAAAAGAGCATGGCGGATTATACCGCCGGAGGCTGTGATGAAGTGGTGCTTTATTACACCAAGTTCGCATCGCTGGTCAGTCAGCAGGTCGTGCGGGAAGTCGTTCTGCCAGTCAGTCTTTTGCCGGCGGGAGAAAACCAAGCAAGCGCCCTGGAGTTTGAGCTTATGCGCTCAATGACGGGATACGATCCGGAGCCGGAACAGCTTTTTTCTTATCTTTTGCGGCTTGCGGTGGTGACGAAACTGCGCCAGGCGGCGCTGGATTCGAAAGCAAGCGAGCATGCGGCGCGGATGCGCGCAATGGATTCAGCGACGCGCAACGCAGATGAACTGATTGGCAAACTCCGGCTGTATTATAACCGGGCGCGGCAGCGGGCGATCACGCTTGAGCTGATCGATATTGTAGGTGGTGCGGAAGCACTGAAATAGAGTTTTTTCGGCAGAGATAGAGGAAGCGAAATGACTACTGCGCAAACAAATACTGTCAGTATGGGCCGGGTGGTGCAGGTGATGGGGCCGGTCGTAGACGTTCTTTTTGAAGAAGGGCAGCATCTGCCCGAGATAGGCACTGCGCTGTTGTTGACCAATTCGGCAATCAGCGATGAGCCGGATAATCTGACAGTGGAAGTTGGCCTGCATATTGGCGACAACATCGTGCGCTGCATTGCGATGGATGCCACCGACGGGCTTGTGCGCGGCATTCCGGTGCGCAATACCGGTCAGCCGATTACGGCGCCTGTTGGTTCGGGCACTCTGGGCCGGATCATTGACGTGGTGGGCCGCCCGGTTGATGAATGCGGTCCGGTTGTGGCCGAAGAACGCTGGCCGATTCATCGCCCAGCGCCCAAATTCGAAGACCAGTCGACTTCCAAAGAAATTTTTGAAACCGGGATCAAGGTCATTGACCTGCTTGCTCCTTATGTCAAGGGCGGCAAGATCGGTCTGTTCGGCGGCGCTGGTGTGGGCAAAACCGTGGTGATTATGGAGTTGATTAACAACGTGGCCAAGGCGCACGGCGGATACTCGGTTTTTGCCGGAGTAGGGGAGCGGACCCGCGAAGGAAACGACTTGTGGAATGAAATGAAGCACAGCGGCGTATTGGATAAAGCGGCGCTAATTTACGGGCAAATGAACGAGCCGCCGGGAGCACGTTTCCGTGTAGGTCTGACGGCACTTACCGTTGCCGAGTACTTCCGCGATCGCGAGGGGCGGGATACGCTGTTGTTTATCGACAACATTTTCCGTTTTGTGCAAGCCGGGTCTGAAGTATCTGCTCTGCTCGGACGCATGCCTTCTGCCGTAGGTTATCAGCCGACGCTGGCGACCGATGTCGGCGAGCTGCAGGAGCGCATCACCTCAACCAAGTCCGGTTCGATTACCTCGGTGCAGGCGATTTACGTGCCCGCTGACGACCTTACCGACCCGGCGCCGGCAACGACATTTTCGCACCTGGATGCCACGACTGTGCTTTCGCGCCAGATTTCGGAAATGGGCATTTATCCTGCGGTCGATCCGCTGGACTCTACATCGACAATTCTTGATCCCGCGGTCATCGGCGATGAGCATTACGCGGTTGCCCGCGAAGTGCAGCGCATATTGCAGCGTTATAAGGACCTGCAGGATATTATCGCCATTCTCGGCATGGACGAACTTTCTGACGATGACAAGCGTGTTGTTGAGCGGGCGCGTAAGCTGCAGCGGTTCTTGTCGCAGCCGTTCTTTGTCGCCGAAACCTTCACCGGACTACAGGGCAAGTACGTGCGGCTGGAGGATACCGTGCGGAGCTTCAGAGAAATTATCGAAGGAAAACATGACGATCTCCCGGAAGAAGCGTTCTACATGGTGGGCACGATAGAAGAGGCTCATGAAAAAGCGCAGCGTCTTGCTGCTGAGGCGATGAAGCTTTCAAGTCAAGGCAGGTGATGAGCAAAGATTTTTCATTGGAAGTCCTTACCCCAAGCCGCCGTGTGCTGCGCACGCGCACGACTGAAGTATACTTGCCGGCGCACGATGGTGAAGCAGGGGTGCTGCCCGGGCACGGGGATTTTGTCGGTTTGCTCGGCACAGGCGTGCTGCGGGCGGCGGCTGAAGGGCATCCGCGCTTTGTGATGCTCAGCGGCGGGCTTTTTACGGTCGAGCATGGAGCGCTTACTATTCTGGCGGAGACAGCGGAAGCTGCGGAGGAAATTGACCGCGAGAAGTCAGCCGCCCGCGTTGCTGAAATCGAACAAATCTTTGCCGACCACGCGAAATATAATCCGGAAGATTACGAGTGCTTGACCGACGATTACAATAAGCACCGCGCTCGGGTTGACGCCTGCGACCGGGCAGGGCGTGATCGCGGCTAACAGGGGGTTAAAAGTGGGTTTTTCAGCATCCTGATAGCCGTTATCTCGCATTTCCGGTGCGGGTATGTGCTGGGCGTGTTCAGGAGCGACAATGAAAGCGTGTTGCTCGAATTTAACGACGCAGTCGGCTGAAACTAAACTGCCGAATAAAGCACGGTCGACACTGCTTACTAGCTGCGTTGCTCACTTTCTTCACGACGGTCTATCCGATGTGCTTTACGTGCTCTTTCCGGTTTGGAATAAAGAGTTTCTTCTTACATTTTCTCAGGTAGGATTGCTTCGCACCGTTTACTCTGGCGCGATGTCGTTTTTCCAAATACCGGCTGGGATTATTGCTGAACGGTGGGGAGAAACGAAGCTTCTTTTTGCCGGCACACTCTTATGTGCTATCGGCTTTTGTCTGCTTCAAACTGTTCATACATTTCCCTGGCTTGTCCTATTGCTATTTCTTACAGGACTTGGGTCTTCTGTGCAGCACCCATTGTGCTCAGCTCTTGTTTCTCAGGCTTATGAAGAGGGCCCGCGAAGAACAGTTCTTGGCACTTATAACTTCACCGGGGATCTCGGCAAGATGAGCTTGCCCGTGGCAATTACGCTTCTCATAACTTGGTTTGGCTGGCGAAGCGCCACTTTCTGCACAGGTGCTACCGCGGGAGTCTGTGCCATCGTGATATATGCCGCTCTTCGCCGGATCGACACGGTTGTGTATGCGCCGCGTGTTTCAAAGGACTCGTTATCTGGTAACGGCTGGGGCATAAGAGATAAACGCAGCTTTACCGTCCTTTCAACGATTCATATTCTGGACAGTACCGCTCGAACGAGTTTACTGACTTACTTGTCTTTTGTTCTACTCGCCAAGGGCGCAGAGCTGCCCACAATCGGTATCGCAGTCGGGCTTACTCTCGGCGGAGGTGCTGCCGGGAAGTTCTTTTGCGCAGTTCTTGCGCAACGGTATGGCATCAATCGGACGGTAATTACGACAGAACTAGTTACCGGTGGAGGAATTGCTGCGTTGGTTTTCCTGCCTTTAGGTCCGGCACTAATTCTGCTTCCTGTCTTGGGTATGGCGCTCAACGGTACTTCGTCAGTGCTCTATGGCACAGTTGCCGAACTCGTCGAAGCAAAAAAACGCGGGCGAGCTTATGGCCTGTTTTACACACTAGGGATTGGTTCGGGAGCATTGGCTCCAAGCGTTTACGGCTTGCTCTGCGACAGAGTTGGGGTACAGGCGACTCTGCTAACGACTGCTGTGGTTGTGCTTTTGATTATTCCACTAGTCAACCTGCTGCATTTAACCGATACACCTCAGCAATAAAGCCGGGCTGAAGGCTTAACCTTATGCGCAGGGGCGGGGCAGGCTGCCCGGAGGCTCACTGCTTGCCGGGCACAACGGCGGAGCGCGTCGCAACAGCAAAGACGCAAGAACGTAGAGTTCATTTAGGCCTGAAATCAGCGCTGCGGCATAACCCTTGACCCTTCTTCGCCTGGGGCCTTTCGCGTGATGATTTGCGGCAGGGTGCCTGAACGGCGGGACAATCCGCGATTTATTGCTCCACAGGGAAATCGGTTTGCAGTATAATAGATTAAGTAATTTTCAAAACGACGCGGGAGCGCAGCCGCTGCACTTTCAGTTTATGAAGCATCAGGCCTCCTTAAACAACTGCAAAGGCGCGATAATGGTTGAGTTTGCGCTCTCGTTTGTCGTGTTTTTGCTTTTTGTTTACTTTCTGATCAACTGCGCGCTCATTGGCTTCAAGTTTGTAACTCTCCAGTACGTGGCAAACCTTGCGGCCCGGCAGGCACTTCTGGCCAGCAACGATATGCTGGCCATTAGGAATGCAGTCAAGAATCTTGCAGAAGGCTTTCAGGTCAGACTCCAGGATTCGGAGATTCAGGTATGCAACGACAATCAGCTAGACACGGCGACCCGTTCGATGTGCGATTGCACGGCTCCTACCGTTGCGGCCCCTGCGCCTGTTAATGTCTGCCGCGTGGGGTCGACGCAAGATTTTATGATTGTCCGGATTCAGCAGAATGTGACTTTTCTGTACGGCCTGCCTTTCAAGCATCTGACCATTCCCATTCTGGCTGCCGCAGTCGGCATGCGAGAACAGGACGACTCCTGAAGCGTGCGCCTACCGCTGGGGCGGATGCTTACATGACCAGCGACAGCTTGATTTTCTTAGCCACGGCCTTGAAAGCTTCGGCCAGCTCTTCGGCGGTGCCTTCCGGATAATACACACCGGTCAGCCGGGGTGTTCGCATGCTTAATGATGTCTCGTAACCCGGGAACTGCTGGTTAAAGTCGGCGCAAAGATCATTCGCCGTCCGGGCAAGCAGTACATCCTTGCGTGCCACAAGATTGTCGACGCCCTGATATGCGTCGGTCACCACGGAACTTGCGCGGCCATGACCGATCGTATACCACTTGCCTCCCTTCTCGCGCATAAAATCGCCATAGAGCAGCGCGACATCGGCATAGAAGCGCAGATGATCGCCATTGTTGAAAGTCCAAGTGTACATCCTTTCACCGTTGGGTTCTACACGACTGGTGCGCAAGAACGTGCCGCAGCTTGCGCAGTTGGGCGGATTTGACTGCGTGCAGCGCCCGAAATCGTTCCAGCCCTCCCATTGCACAGGACGCACGCAGCGCGCACTGCCGTCCGGCAGATAGATGACGAGGTTCGCCATCACATTCGAGTAGGCCTGCCAGGGGGATGTATAACTGGCCTTGCTCCAGGCAATACGCTTGGCGCCGCGGACGAAAGTCTCTCCTTCATAATGGGCCACCGGGGACGGGTCGACATCCGCGAATCCATAAGCCTCCCAGTAGTTTTGATGGGCCGGATTGTCCGGCGGAGTGCCGTACAGGATGTTTGGTATCGACTTGCGCACATCGTTGCAGCCGTCCTCGCACGCATCACCGATACCGTCATTATCGTTGTCACCGGCAGACTTCTTGTCCCATTGACCGTCGCCGTTTGCGTCAACAAGTGGAATCTTAAATCCCCCGGGATTCGCCTGGGCAATGCAGTTGTCGTCCCCGTCCAGCACGCCGTCGCTGTCTGCGTCACCGATACCGTCGCACACATCACCCACGCCGTTATCGTCGCTGTCCGTTTGATCGGGATTGGCGATTGTCTTGCAGTTGTCAGCGGAGTTGATGATTCCGTCTTTGTCATAATCGGCGCCGCAGCCGGCATTTACCGACCAGTTAATATAGTCGTAATCGCTCCATGATTCGTTCAGCACATTGTTGGTGACATAGGTCCGCCACGGGCGTTCGTCATCAGGATGCGACACGATGTCCTTCGCGACAAAACGGACGGCGGAGGGGGCGCCGTCTGCAAAATGCACATACGCCACTTTACTTACCGCCCGGTTTCCTCCCGCGCGGAAGACATCACGGTACGCCCGAAAGAAAGCATCGGCAGTGTTAGTTTGCCCCGCGGCGACAAGATTTCCAAGCTGAGTGTTAAACTGAGCACGATTAAAGCTGTCTTCGGTATTCATCGGAACCATCACTTTCGCGCCGGTTCCATAAGCGACCATGTTTATCCGGTCGCGGGTGGCATCGAAGTAGCCAAGAAACTCCGCCACCGCAGCCTTGAGCGCCTCAATTTTTTGGTCTCCGGCCGCAGTAAAGCTCGCCGCACAGTCCGGGAAGCAAGAACAGGCGGGGGCCGAAGGATCGGTCAGTGCGGTATCTGTCGGGCAGATCATTGAGTTGGATGTATCAAGAATCAGGCTGATGATAGCCGGCGATATGCTGACTTTGGATTTCGCCGACGCATTCAGAGCTTGACCTGTCCAGTTGCCGAGCGCTGCCATCGCCATAAACATTGGCGTCATCGCGACTTTCACTTCGACGGAAAGCTGGTTGTCCGCATCGCTGTACGAAACAATCGGATAGCCATCAAGTACGGGCACTCCTTTCTTCGCCAGATTGGCGTTGATTACCTTCGTGGCGGTACTGATCGCGCGGGTTTTTGTCGCGTTGTAAGCAGTAAAGTCGCCGTTTTCCACATCGTCCCAGCCGTTGAATTCGGCCATCAGTCCGGCGCCGGCAATGGCGCCGGAATCGGCAGCGCCTTGCGCGGCCAGTTGGGCATCGTAAAAACGTGCGCTATCGATAGCCAGTCCGACAAGTCCGAAAAAAGCGACCACCGCCATGGCCACCAGCGGCAGAAAAACACCGCACTCCCGCGCGCCGCGGCTAGAAGAATCCAACGTCATATAATTCTATCTCTTTGGGAAGTCCGACAAATGAACCATAAGTGCTAGGCAGACGAAGAAATATCTCGACGACAACAAGGAACTCTTTCTCCTGCATTACATTATCGGGGAAGATCTGCTTGATCTGCTCAACGCCGTCGTCATCTTGGCCCTTGTAATAATTAGATCTCGAGGGATCGGTGAGCGTTGTGTCTTTGTAGCTTGTTGCGTACCATTCGGTATAACCCTTATCGACCATCGTGTCTGTCCCCGTTCCGTCGTCCACCATCATCCGGCGCCAGCGGTAGATATTGATCGATAGTGTCAGCGCACCGGACTGGACGTACTTCCCCAGCTTTTCATTGATGGCGCCAGCATGCAGCGTCAAGCAGGTCTCCTGTCTGCTTGCTGTGCCGGTCAGCAACGGATCAATCACCGCTTCGCAATCATTCTGCGTGGTATCATAGCAGTTGCGAAAAGCGAGCTTGCCCGCCTCGACAATACCGACGGATACGAGTTCCTTAAAACGGAAAATTTTTGCGTACTCGATAGAACCAAATGCCAGAACGGTCATAAAAGGAAGCAGGAGAGCAAGTTCAAGGATAGCAGAACCGCGTGCGTCACCGCCGGGCCTTTCGCCTGCTGAAATGCCACTGTAATTGTTCATTATGAAGTCAATGTGTTCGCATCGGATCTGATATGTAATCTCCTTACAACAGACAAACCGCTACCTCTACTAACATAGTGCATCAATTCCCGACAAAAAGGCAACGAAAATATGATCGTTCGTAAAGATTTTGTATCATCAATTTCGTGCGAATGTAGTAAACTTATATAGTGGGGATCGAGGTCAGGGTTGCGAACCATATTTAGGATCGGAGGTAATTAACGTGTTGCTACCAAGTCTTATTCGCGTCAAAAAAATCGCGTTTACTGCAACTCTTTTCGCATTATTTTTTTCCGGAGCAGCGAGCGATGCCCGCGCAGAAGGTGACCGTATTCAATCACCGGATGAGATTCAGGCTGAACAGGAAATTGCCCGGCTCAACCGCCAGCCGCACGAGAATGAACCAAGTCCATCAACCGTCGGCGGAGGCGACTGCGAAGACCAGATTCACGCCGCAACTGACACCATCGGCAACGGTAACGGCGACTGGCCTTATGGATTTTTTGAGTGCACATGCGTTGATCCAGACGGTCAGGACGGCAATGCCCCTCTAGCGGCCGACTGCGTCTACAAGCGTGACTATTCCTGCTTCCCGCCGGAGACACGCATTTTGATGGGTGATGGCAGCACCAAGCCCGTCGATAAGATCAAAACCGGCGATATGGTATGGAATCCGGCCCTAAACAAGGCTGTTCCCGTCGGTAATCGATTGGCCGGTCCGGAGAAAAAGCCGCTGATCGAAATCGCCTACGAAGGAAAATCCGTGCGTGTTACTGAAACGCATCCGATGATCATCGGCGTCGACGCCGCATCATTCAAGACTGTCAGCTTGCGCATCGACGGAAGCTCTGGCGGAAGCGTCAGAGTAAAAAGAGCAAGCGACGTGACGACTGATGACTTTGTGCTTGCCGGCGATGGCCAGTTCTACCGGGTGACAGCCGCGCGGCGGCTGCCGGTCGATGAGCAGCAGATTGTATGGAACTTTGAGATTGCCACCGAGTCGACGAAGCTTGAGGACCACATGATCGTTGCCGACGGCTTTGCTACAGGGGATGTGAAGGTTCAAGCCCGGCTGAACAACTACCAGCTTCCCTGGGAAAGGCGCTAGCGCGCTGATGCCGGACTGAAACCGGCGCACAGTTTAAAGCCTCCGACAGGCCGCTGCGGTTTCATGCTGCAGCGGCCTTTTCATTTTCTCATTTTGCCCCAGGCCTCTCCAATAATTGTCCTTTTTTTATCCGGTACTTCGCCGTAGAATAGAAAAGCTTTGTCCGGCTGGTTTGGAAACTGGGGGTGGAAATGAAGCAAAAACCAATACTTTTGATTATCTGCTTGGCAGTCATTGCGTTTAGTCTTGCCGCCGTTGCTGTCGCCGTAAAAGTGAGAAAGAACCGCGAACGGCAGGCGTCAACCGCCGCGATTCAGGATAATATTTCAAATGCCGCGAGTTCACTGCCGCCGGCTGCTGTGCGGCCCACTCTCGCTGGTTCTCCGCCGAAGGACCAAGATCCTTACGCCCCCCCACCGGTTTATGACGAGCCGCTCCACAATGTTGCTGAACATGTGCTGGATGCGAATACTCCACCAGAAATCGGTGCAAGGACCAGGGAGCTTGCGCAGAACGGGACAGCGGTGTCTTTGCCTATCAAGTTTGAGAACATGAAACGCTGTATGATTGGTGATTACGATATCATCAGCCGCGAGATCTCACAGGATCGCACCGCAAAACTGCTGTTGAGCGTCGAACCGCTCCTTGTTTCCGAGCTATCGGCTCCGCCGGTTGTCCAGCAAGCAGCATTGAGCGATTTACGCGACGGCCAATCCCGCCTGTTCTTGCTTGCGCCGTCTACGCGGCCGGTTTTGATGGGCTTATATATCTGCAAGGACTCAAACAACGAAGGCCGCTGCGGAGGGAAACAGGTGGTCGACGTGGCTCAACCAAGCACAGGAAAGCCTGCGGACAAAATTTATTTCTTTGCACCGTTTGTCCTGGAACAGAACAAATTCACGGCGTTTCAGAGCCGGATGCAGGACAGCGGTTATGAACAGATGTCTGCTTATCTGGCAGAGCGGTTGGGTGCAACCGCTGAAGCACGTGCCGGCACGGCAAAGGTGAAGAATATTCTTACTACTGTGCGGCCAGCAACTGTGCGTACGCCGGGGTCAAGCATCGTTGTCGATCTGCCCGTGCTAAGCCGCGCACTCTGCGGCAGTATCAAGCTCCCACAGGGACTGAAAGAGCTGGAGGAGCGTACGGCGGATCAGAAGCCGCAATAAGCGCAATTATCCGGCGCAGCGGCGCGGTCTGCTGAACCGGTGCTGAGGCCCTTGCTGTGCCGGGTGCCGGCGTTTGCGCAACAATAAGATAGGTGATCGATGCTGAAAACACTATTTGGGCCTAACGAACTCAATTTTATCGTTGACCTACTGTTTAGTCTGCTGGCTGGTGTGATCATCGGGGTTGAAAGAGAATCCAGAGGTAAAGACGCAGGCATCAGTACCCATACCCTGGTCATTGCGGGTGCTATGCTTTTTACCTTCATGTCGGTGACCGTCGACCCGGCTTCCAAATCGCGCATCGCAGCTCAAATTGTCTCTGGCATCGGTTTTCTGGGAGCCGGGCTGATTCTCAAGGAAGGCGCGACTGTGAGAAATCTTACCACGGCTGCAAGCATCTGGTTTGCCGGGGCAATCGGTATGGCTCTTGGTTTCGGTTTTCATGTGATTGCAATGCTTGCCACCATCGCGGCAGTGGGCATCCCGCGAATTCCCCACTTCGCAAAGAAAAACCCAGAAGCAGCCGGGCGCGAAGAAAGATAGCAAGCACGATGTTTTACGGCAGCCCCGACATCAGCATCTTCTGCAAATCAAATACTCAAAGCACTCCTTTGCTCAAAAGAAATTCAGCATATGCCCGGTCAGGGCCGCTGATGTGATTAATCAACCAGTCACAACACAGGGCGTGAAATTCCTGGGCGGCGCTGAGATGATCGGCGGGAGAGCGAAGAATAATACGCCTAAGTTTCTGCAGCGCTTGTTCATGTTCCGCCTGTTGCTTGGCATAGCCGGGATAGTCATTTTCCTTAAGCAGCAGCTCTTCTGTGGCGAAGTGTTCCTCGATGTCCTGCAAGATTGCCCGTAACAGTCGCCCGATTTCCGGTGCGCCAAGTCCCGCCGTTATGGCACGCCCCAGTTCGTTAACCGGTTCAAAAACAGCTTGGTGCTGCTGATCAATTAGCGCAATGCCTGTTTCAAAAGCAGCCGACCACTTTATTGTCCGCACCAGTTTTTCGTTTTTCGTGACGTAATGCTTAGTCGTCATAAGGAGATACCGTTAACAGCCGAACATCACGGGTTATTCCAATGGCGTCATTTTGCCTTGCCGGATGACGTATTCCCCTAGACTATACTGAATTTCCCGGTTCTGCACGGAAAGCGCACCGTCGGCAAGTTCAATTTTTTCGGTGCGCAGGAGCGCTTGCGCCAAAGCGGCACGTCCCTCGATACCGCCTTCGCGCGCCAGCGTCTGGAGCACAAGCGCAAGTCCGGTGTAACACACAAACGCTGTGCTGTTCCCCGGCGCTTCCGGAAAAGCCTGGGCGAGTGCGGAGCTGAAAGCCCGCATTTTTTCCATCGGAATGTCGACGACGAAAGCTCCTTCAACGGCATCAATGCCTGCCTGTATAATTTCCGCAGGCTCTTGAGTATAATAATTGCCGAAGATCTGCTGGCCGACGCCAAGTTCGCGAGCTTTCTTGATAAAAACGCCGGTTTGCGCGGGTCCCAAATTGACAATCAGCGCATCGAAAGCAGTTTGTTTCATCCGCGAGATGACGCCGGCAAAGTCCGTGTCTGATGCAGGTACTTCTGCTGCAAAACTGAGCGCTCCGCCGCGCTGGCGAAATGCTGCAACAAAGGCCTCTTTGATGGAAAGCTGCCACTCGTCTTCGGTGCTGACCACGGCGGCTTTCCTCTTTCCGACGCGCGCGGCAAGCTCACCGAGCTTAGCGCCGAGTGCAGCCGAGGCGGGATAGAACCGGAAGGCAAGCGGATTTTCCTTGGTGAAAGCGGCAGGCCCAACCAAACCGAGAAGCGCAACGCCGGCTCGCTGTGCGATCGGACTTACCGGCATGCCGATTGCGCTGCGTTTAAGCAGCAGCGCATCAACTTTGTCCAAATCAATCAGCTTACGCGCTGCGCTCACACCGGGAGCGGTAAGGCCTTGTGTGTCTTCGTAGATGAAATGCAGGTGATAGTCGTTTAGCCGGTCATGCGGCGAAAACTCCCTGCGTGCAAGTTCAAAACCGAACTGGCAGGCTTTGCCCACCTGTGCACCGGGTCCGGAGAGTTCCGTCATTAAGCCAAGTTTGAGCGGCTTCTCGGCAGTGTTTGGTCCGTGTTCACGGCTTCCAAGGCGGTAGAGAAACAATTTCTGCTCCATAAAGCGGAAGATGCGAGGAAAAAATTGCGTCCGGTAACTTATATTACCCACGGTGCGCCAGTATCCGTAAGTACCCTGCTGGTACGTTATCTCTTGCGGCTCCGGCAAACTGCTGCCTCCGGTGGAATGCGGTGCGAGCAGCGCAATGTCAGTGAATTTCCGCTTAAGGTTTGGTATAAGCTCAGCGGCTTGTTCAAGCGTGGCTGCACAAAATACATTCAGGTTACGGGATACAGAAAGCCCGAAAAGCAGCTCCTGATCGAAGATAAGACCGTTGCGGACCAGTACGACGACCCCATTTTGCTTGACGGCATCGGCAGCGATATCAAGAGTATTTTCACTTCTTGCTGCCTCTGTGCTTTGCTGGTGCAGTGCGCTCAGCCAAACCCAGAGACAGAAGGAAGAAAAGACAGCGGCGTATCCCGCCGCAATCCAGCCCCGGGGACAGCAGCGGCTGAAGGCATAAAAGGCAGCGACAAAAGCCAGCGGAATCAGCTCGGAACTCAAATAACGTGCGTAATAGTAGTGGTAGCCGATCTTCATGCCGGAGAGCAGATATATTGCGGCAACGATGTTAAGCACGGCAAAAAGGGCGCACCCGGAAGGCGGAAGCTCCGACGCTGTGTTTTGAAACTGAGCGCGGAGTGTCCGGTAAAGAAACGGCAGGATAATCGCGATTAACGGGCCTGTGTATGCAAGGAAAACAAACCGGACGTCTTGAGACAGATCCGCCGGAGCCGTCCAGGCGCCATAGCCTGTGCGCACGCATGCATAGAGCAGCAACACTGCAAAGAAGAACGGCTGAGACAGGTAAAAGCGGCGTACCAAACGAGACACTATATTCGTGCTGAGCCGCACTCCGCTTGCTTCTCCCGCCGCAAAGACAAAAGCTAATAATGCTGATGCCCCGATAAACGCCATCTGCCATTCTGCGGCCAAGCCGAAGCGTTCAAACTGAGCTTCCATGATGTAGACAAAATACTGCGGTGAATAAAGCAACCCATAAAGAGCCGAAAGGAAATACAGTGCTGTGGCAATCATGGCGTAACGAGCAAGCAGAGTTTTCTGCTCAGCAGGCCGCCCGATTTTAGCTGCTGCATAAAGCAGAACGGTGCAGGGCAGGAGGAGAAACCCGGTGATTCGTGTCAAGCAGAACTGCGCCACGCACAGCAGCGAGATCCAAAGATATCCTTGGACCACGACGCCGCGCTGGGCCTGGCGCCTGAAACGCAGCAAGTAATACAGGGCCGCAGCGAAGAACGCTCCGGCTGTGCTCTCGCTTACTGGAAGCTTGGCAAAAAATGAAAGCAGCGGGTGGACGGCGAGACACGCTCCGAGCAGCACGGCGCGCGAGGGCAAGCCGCCGAGTTCCAAAAAGCACAATACCCAGCAGGCGATCGCCAGAATGCTGAAAAAAACGGATGATCCGGCTCTGTTCTCTGTGCCAAAAATCCAGCCTGAAATGCTCATCCAAAGCGGATGAAGATGATAAAACTGAAATGTGTAGCGGGACTGCTCTAAGCGATCGATAAACAATCCGGGCACATGAAAATAGAATTTATCTGCGAGATGCCAAGAGCTGTGGCAATTACTGTCATAGATACTCAGCAGTTCCGGATCATTTTTAATCTTTTCTCTGGTCTTGTCGATGTAGGGCAGTGCTCCGCTGCGGTCGAAGTGTCGTGACATATTCCAGTAGGTTCCTTGGTCCTGTCCTCCCACTTCGTAACGGTATGCAGGAAGGCGAAAGGCCAAGGCTAGACAAAGAAGCAGCAAAACTGATGTGAGCGTTGCCGCGGACATGCGCCAATCGAACGATCTACGGTAGCGGTGGATAAAAAGAAGTGCGCAGCCGGTACCACCGCCCAAAGCGCAAACGGGTGAATAAGCCCCGGCTAACAGCGTGCCCAGGGCGGTAAAGCTGACTGTCGAGACAAAGACAATGAGCGCATCAAAGGATGTAAAAAGGTTTAAATCCTCATGCGCTGAGCGGCTTTCGCCCTCCGGCTGCATTTGACACCTGCTCCTTAATCTATCGAATATGTGAGCTGGATAGCCGGTCCGGTGTGTCAGCACAATCCTTTTCCTGATATTGCCGGCCTTCCGGTGAAGAGCGGTCTGATCGATATAAGCGTTTTGCCGGAGTTAAAACCAGGAACAGCGCACCTGAGAGTATATAAAGTGCTTGTGTGCGTAAGTGGGCGACACCACCGCATATTATTGCCATACTGGAGCCGGGATAATCGGTTTTATCTACGGCTAATATGTGCTAGTTTCTGAGTTCCATAAGCGGATTAGCACATACAAATTCCTTCAGCAGCGTTAGGGCGCTCTCGTGCGCAGCTCTATTCAGAAGTTCTTTACAGCGTAGACGGGGTGATTACGCCGCAGATATATAACGGCAATATTCACAGTTACCATCTTTATGTAATTCAAATCGATCGACGCGATGAGCTCCGGGCTTCCTTGGAGGAGCGCGGTATTTCTACTGATACTCATTATGCGGTGCCGCTCCATGAAGATGTATTTACGGAGACGTCCTCGGCGCCGCATTCAGTGTATCGTTACGCACATCGGGATTTCTTAGAGGATGTTATGAAGTGCATCAATTGTAACAAGCAAGCTTTGATCGAAGGTTTGGTCGGCCGAAAATCGCTGGAGCTGATTACTGCAATTTATGAGAGCTGCGAATCACAACAAGAGGTGCGTCTGCGTTTTCAGCCGCGGCTAAGCCGGCAGGAAAGAGCTATACAAGAAAACCACTTTCGGCAACCGCGTTCATATTGGAACAAGCTCTACGATACTTCCAGTTTCAATCTGCAATGATGCCGTGATTGGAGCAGGCGCGGTGGTAACCAGAGATATCACCGAAGCAGGAATTTGTGCCGGTAATCCGGCAAGGCTGCTGCGAAAGTTGAAACGGGCCAGCAAGTAACGCGAACCTAACTCATCTCTATTTCATGCACCAGGGCCAGCACGTCTTTGGTCTCGACAATGCGCAAGTCATCATCCCACGGGATGCGCACTCCGGCATCGCGGCGGATGAGCACCAGGGAACCTTCGGGAACACCGCTGATGTTCGCCTCCTCGTCACTGTCTGCGTCAACAGCGCTGGCCACCTCAATGACTTCACCGAGCACGCTCTCGTGCATATTTTGACGCGCTCCTTCCGGCAAATAAAGACCCGTGTCCGTGCGGGAAGCTTCACGGCGGATACGGATGACAACACGCATGCCGAGCGGGTTGATTTTTCGCCGCCAGCGCTCGCTTTTTGTCGTGGCCGCGGCCGCTGCTGTGCCAGCAGTGCGAGACTCGTTATCGGATAGAATTCCCGGGATGGAAGCTTCTTTGCTTGGTTCTTTCTTTTCGGCCATCAGTAGGTTATTCCACGGTTACACTTTTTGCCAGGTTTCGCGGTTGATCTACATCAGTTCCGCGGTAAACCGCAACATGATACGCAAGAAGCTGCAGCGGAAGCGTAAAGACCAGCGGCATCAACAGCGGCGGCACAACTCCCACCGGAAGCACTTCCCAGGCGAGCTGCCGCAGTTCCGGTGTTTCTTCCTCAGTGACCGCGATAATTCTTCCGCCGCGGGATTCGACTTCGACCAAGTTGCTCATTACTTTGTCGTAATTCGTGCCGTCCCGGCCAAGAAGGATGACCACCGGCATCTCTTCGTTGATCAGCGCAATCGGACCATGCTTCATTTCACCGGCTGGATAACCTTCGGCATGAACATAAGAAATTTCCTTAAGCTTCAGCGCTCCTTCGAGCGCAATCGGATAGAGCAGGCCTCGTCCGAGAAAGAGAAAATCGTTGCTGCGCCCGTATTTTTTGGCAATCCTTTCCACCTGCCGATCGGTTTTCAGTGCTTCGGTAAGGAACGCCGGAAGACGCAGCAAGTCCTCAAACAACGTGGCTGTTTGGGTCTTGCTGATCGCGCCCCGCGCGATTCCAAGCCGGATTGCCAGGAGATAACCGACAGTTAACTGCGTGGAGAAAGCTTTTGTTGAGGCCACGCTAATTTCAGGACCGGCATGGGTATAAAACACGCTTTGTGCCTTCCGGGAAATTGTTGATCCGACGACATTGCAGATGGCCAGCGTTTTTGCTCCTTGCTTATGCGCAAGCTCAAGTGAACCAAGCGTATCGGCAGTTTCCCCGGATTGGCTGATCACGATAAACAAAGTGGATGGATCGACTATCGGCGTGCGGTAGCGGAACTCGGAACCATAGTCTACTTCTACGGGGATCTTGGCGAGCTGCTCAATATAAAATTTCGTTACAAGCCCCGCATGCCATGCCGTGCCGCAGGCGACAATGACGATGCGCTTTATTAGGCGCAAATCGTCGTCGGAAAGCCGCACATCTTCAAGGAAGACGGAACCAGCTTGTGGGTCAATCCGGCCGCGGAAGGTCTGGGTGACAACTTGCGGCTGTTCATAAATTTCCTTGAGCATGAAGTGGCGGAACCCGCCTTTTTCGGCGGTAATCGGGTCCCAGGCGACATGCACCGGATTGCGCGTGACTTCCTTGCCATCGAATTCGACACGGATGCCTGAGGGCGTCACTTGTGCAATCTCGCCATCTTCAAGCACAAGAAAATCACGAGTATGCTCCAGCACAGCAGGGATGTCGGAGGCAATATACGTCTCCCCTTCAGCCAGTCCGATGATCACCGGCGTTGCGTTCTTGGCAATAACCAGACTGTCCGGCATTCGGGTGGAAATAACAACCAAAGCATAGCTGCCCTGCATCTCGGCGACCGACTTGCGCACCGCTTCAAGCAGACTCGCTGAGCCCGTGAGGTGGCTGTTGATCAGATGTGCGGCGATCTCTGTATCAGTCTCAGAGACAAAGGAGCAGCCTGCGTTCTGCAGACGTGCGCGAAGCGGCGCGTAGTTTTCAATGATTCCATTGTGCACCACACAAACCTGCCCGGCTACGTGCGGATGCGCATTTGTTTCCGAAGGACGCCCGTGAGTGGCCCAGCGCGTGTGGCCGATGCCAATGTGCGCGCGGCCATTCTCCGGGACCGGCGCTTCGGGCAGCTTGTTTTCTTCTTTCAAACGCTTCTTGAGGTTCGAGAGTTTTCCTTCCACGCGATAGACGGAGAACTGGTCGTTTTCTATTACAGCCACTCCGGCCGAGTCATAGCCGCGGTATTCAAGTTTCTCCAGACCTGAGATCAAGATGGGAATCGGACTCTTGGGGCCAATGTATCCAACTATACCGCACACGATTAATGTCCTCCTGTTTTGGTTTTTTCCTTGCGCTCTGCCCAGCCTTCAATATTGCGCTGATGTCCACGGGCAATGCCCAGGGCTTGAGCGGGCACATCTTGCGTAATCGTCGAACCCGCGCCGATATAGGCGCCGTCACCGACCGTCACCGGGGCCACCAGCGCTGTATTGCTGCCGATAAAACAGCTCTTCCCGACAATAGTCTTCGACTTATTCACGCCGTCATAATTGCACGTAATCGTGCCTGCTCCGACGTTTGTCCCGGGGCCGATTTCAGCATCACCGAGGTAAGTCAGGTGATTGGCCTTTGTCCCGGAGCGCAGCATAGCTTTCTTCGTTTCTACAAAATTGCCGATCTTCACATTCTCCTCGAGCACCGTCCCGGGCCGTAAATGAGCGAATGGGCCGACGTGACAATTCTTCCCCACTTGCGCCCCTTGGATATAAGAAAAGAGCTTGATTATGCACCCGGGCTCGATCACCGCATCTTCGATCAGCGCGTTGCCTTCGATGACAACGCCGGAGCCGATTCTTGTCTTGCCGCGGATTCTTGTGCCGGCGCCGATAAAAGTGTCAGCTTCAATCTCGACTCCTTCGTCAATATAAGCCGCAGCGGGATCTTCGAACGACACTCCCTGCTCCATTAATTGGCGGTTGATTTTTTCCCTCATCTTTTGCTCCAAGAGACTAAGTTCAAATCTCGTGTTTGCTCCCTGTGTTAAGGCAAAGTCTTTTGTTTCCGCGGCTTCAACCGCACGCCCGCTGCGCACGCCGTAGTCGACAATATCGGTTAAATAATATTCACCTTGCGCATTATCCGGCTTGCAGCAGCTGAGAGCCTCCCGCAGATACTCCGGGGTGCTCAGGTAAATGGACGTGTTAATTTCATCAATCGCGGCTTCGGCGGGCGAACAGTCTTTGCGCTCGACGATGCGCTGAATTGCACCGTTTGCATCGCGTACAATGCGCCCAAAATCAGCCGGTTCCGGATGGCGGCAGGTAAGCACAATCAGTTCCGCCGGTTTGCCTAATTCCAGGAGAGGCCGCAGGGATTTTTCGGTAATTAACGGCGTGTCACCCGGGATGATCAGCACTGCCTGTGCTTCAGGGCTTATTTCGCCGAGCGCGCACTGGACGGCATCTCCCGTTCCACGCTGCTCCGTCTGTCGCGCAATGCGCAGTTCAATTCCTGTCATGAAGTTTTGTGGCAGCAGCAGCTTTAATTCTTCGCGCATCAATGCTTCCCCAAACCCGGCAACAACGATTATCCGCTGCGGCTGCAACTGTGCTGCTGCGCGAAGCGCTTTTTCAAGGAGCGTCCTGCCGCAGACTTTGAACAGCGCCTTGGGTATGCTGGAGCGCATACGCTTTCCTTTGCCGGCTGCTAAAACGACAACCTCAAGGCGTGATGGCATCTTTAAATCCTGGTGAAGCATTAATTAACTAGAGCAAAAGTCAAAAACAGGAGCTGGTTTGGTAAGCTTAAATCATAAGAAACCCGTTGGAAAGTGATTTACTAGCTGACGAATCAAGAAACAAAACTCCCTGTCCAGGCGCTGTTCGCTAAAAGAGTACATACGTAAAAACAAGACATCATACATTATAATGTTACGTCTGCTGTGTGAACATGACCGAATCGAAACGAAAGAAAGAGGAAAGTCCGTCTGCCCGGACAAGTGGAGAAGAGGCGCAGCGCTCACGCAAAGCGCTCGAGCTTGAACTCGATCGCTTAGAAGCGAAGATCGAGGACCTCAAAATCCTCTACGAGCAATATTTCGTTGATATTCTACCCCAGCCGCCCGATAAATTACGCGCTGAGGTCGTACGAGCCATTAAGCGGCTGCTTAAAGCGCCTTTTCGCAACTCGGCCACGCGATTCAGGCTGCGTATGCTTGTGCAGCGCTACCAAAGTTACAGCACATACTGGGAGCGGGTGAACAAGCAGCGTGATGAAGGAAAGTATTTCCGCGATGTTTTCAAGGCGGAAATGCGCGAGAAAATCGAGCAAGACTTGGCTGCACAAGCGAATAAGAAAGGATCGGCGGAGAAGGCTTTTCGGGAGCTGTACTCGAGCTATGAATCAGCCGTGCGCAAGACCGGCGGGCAGGCTGCTACGCTGAACTATGACGCATTCAAGAAATCACTGATGAAAAAAGCGAAAGATCTCAAAGAAAAGCATGGTGTCCAGAAACTTCATTACAAAATCGTTGTTAAAGGCGGAAAGGTTGTAGTTAAAGCTTCAGCGAAGTAAACTCCTCCAGTTATCACTTCCGGGCTGGAGAAATCAGCAAAACAAGGCTAAGTTCTCGCTAATGCGGGTTCTATTCGTTGGAGCAAGACAGCTATGACTGGAAGCAGTTTTGGAACACTTTTCCGTGTTGCGACGTTCGGCGAAAGTCATGGTCCGGCAATTGGCGTGGTGATTGATGGGTGTCCGGCTGATTTTACACTGGACATCGAGCATATTAATCGTGAGCTCGAACGCCGCCGGCCGGGACAATCGCCGCTCGTGACACAGCGCAAAGAAAGCGACGAATTTGAGCTGCTCAGCGGAATTTTCGAAGGGAAAACCACCGGTGCGCCGCTTGCGTTTCTCATTCGCAACCAGGATGTCCGTTCCAAGGATTATGAGTCAATACGCGATCTCTTCCGCCCCGGACATGCGGATTTCACATATTATGCCAAGTACGGGCATCGCGATTACCGGGGCGGCGGGCGCTCATCTGCCCGCGAGACGGCGTCTCGAGTTATTGCAGGAGCTGTAGCCAAACAATTGCTGGCGGCCGCGGGAATCTCATTTCTCGGCGGGGTCGTGCAGATTGGAGCGGTTTGTGCCGGCTCCTATCAGTGGGATCAAGTGGAGCAAAACGAGCTGCGCTGCGTTGATCCCCAAAAAGTGGATGCAATGCGCGGGGAGATTGAGGCTGCGCGGAAGCTGCGTGACTCGGTGGGCGGTATTGTGGAAGTTCAGGCGCACGGTGTTATGCCCGGACTGGGGGAACCGGTGTTTGCCCGGCTTGATGCGCTGATTGGCGGCGCGATGTTTTCCATCCCTGCGGTAAAAGGCGTGGAGATCGGTGCCGGCTTCTCCAGTGCGGCGATGCATGGCAGCGCAATGCACGATGAGATGTTCACCGATGGTTTTCACACCAATAATCATGGCGGTGTCTTGGGTGGTTTGTCATCAGGCGCGCCGATTGTCGTGCGCGCAGTGGTCAAGCCCACGGCTTCAATTGCGAGAGAACAGCGTACTTTAAACAGAGACCTGGCTGCGGCGGGCATTGAAACCAAAGGACGCCATGACCCTTGCGTGGCCATTCGTGCGGTTCCCGTCTGCGAGGCGATGTTGGCACTCGTGCTCATTGATGTGCTGCTCCAACATCAGGCCGCGCTGGGCATGCGCGGTTTTTACTCGTCTCCGCAGTCTATTCAATACGGCATGGCAAAAGATCTTACCGATGGATGCTGATGAGATGCTTGCTCCCGCACGCGAACCTGACGAAAACTGTGCGGCGCGGATAGCTTATGCTGCTTCTTTAAAGCAAGGTTCGCATATCCACATATCTGGCATTTGCGGCAGCGGCACGGCGGCTGTCTTGGTGCTGCTGCGTGAGCTTGGCTTTTATGTCACGGGAAGCGACAAGGCGTTTTATCCGCCGATGGGCGATGTCGTGCGCAGTCTCGCTCATAAACTTTATGAAGGATACCGCGCGGAAAATCTTGAACAGCGCCCGGCGCTTGTTGTGATTGGCAACGCGCAAAGCCGGGGAAATCCGGAAGTTGAGCATGTCCTGGAACATAAGCTCCCTTTTGCGTCGATGCCCGAAGTATTTGCGGCGCTGCTCATCGGCACCCGGGCGCAATGCCGCACTTCTGTTGTCATCTCAGGGACTCACGGCAAGACGACAACCTCCGCCGCAGTCAGCACGGTGCTTGATGCTGCGGGGCGCAAGCCGGGTTATTTTATCGGCGGCGTGCCGCTTTCTCTTTCTGGAAATGTTCGTCCGGTGAGCCAAGAGCTTAAGCCGGAACAGCGCGTTGTTGTTCTGGAAGGCGACGAATACGACAGCGCCTTCTTTGCCAAGTACGCTAAGTTTCAGTGCTATCGTCCGGATATCGCCGTGGTTACAAGTCTCGAGTTTGACCATGGGGATATTTATAACTCGATTGAAGAAATCGAGTCAGAGTTTACCAGTTTCCTCCGGCGCGTGCCCCAGGATGGACTGGTGCTAGTTTGTGACCAGGGCGGGCGTTTGCCGGAAACTGCTCAGAAGTGGAAACAGGATTCGAGCATTGTTGCGCCGGTCGTCCTTTATGGACTCACGCCGGAGGCGCAATACCGGCTTACCCGCCGGGAGAGCAGGGAAGTTCCCGGCCAAGCTCTCTGCGGACAGCAGATGGAATTTTTGCTCAGCGGAGAAGCGCTTGATGTTTTCACGCCGCTTACCGGAGAGCACAATGCGCTTAATCTTCTTGCTGCCGCGGCGGTCTGTTCATGGCTCGGTGTGGAACCGGAGAAGATTAGCAAAGGCATCGCCGGATTTCGCGGCGTGCGCCGCAGGCAGCAGGTAATATTCAATCAAAGCGAGGTGGCGGTAATTGAGGATTTTGCACACCACCCAACGGCGGTCCGCACAACCCTTGCTGGAATTAAAGAGGCTTATCCAGGACGGCGGCTGATTGCGGTGTTTGAGCCGCGGTCAAATACAAGCCGCCGCGCATTTTTTCAGGACGAGTATCCGGTTAGTTTTGATGCATGCGATATTGCGGTGATCCTCGAGGTGGCTGATGCTGGAGGATACCAGGGGACCGCGCGGCAGGTTGGCGCGTTGGATGTCCCGGAGTTGACGCGGCAGATTATGCGCCGCGGTAAGACGGCTGCTTGTTTTCGGACGGTGAAAGAGATAGAGGATTTTCTTTGCCGCGAGATCCGCAGCGGTGACTTGACCGTTTTGATGTCCAACGGCGACTTTGGCGGTCTGGCGCAGACGCTGCCGCGGGCGCTGCAACGAGTTCTGAGGAATAATACTCCGAAGTAAGGGAGAGGCTATGAAATTCGATAAGTATCATGCACTGGGCAACGATTATATCGTTCTGCAAGCGCAGCTTGGTGCCGATCGGCTGAGCACGGAGCAAATTATCCGCATTTGCCATCGAAACTTCGGCGTCGGTTCCGATGGAATACTTCTTTATCAGGGCCAGGAGAACGGAGGCGCGTTTCCGCTCCGCATTTTTAATCCGGACGGGAGCGAAGCTGAGAAAAGCGGCAATGGCCTGCGTATTTTTGCGCGTTATCTTTGGGATCGCGACGAAGTGCAGGAAGCGCCGTTTTCCGTGCTGACGAAAGGCGGAAAAGTAGAATGCCAGGTTCAAGCGGAAGGCCGGCAGGTGACTGTAGAGATGGGCCAGGTGAGCTTTGACAGCACGAAAATCCCAGTCGTTGGTGCGGTACGGGAAGTGCTGCAAGAGACGATTGTCGTAGATGGCGTCGAGTTGGAGTTTTCTGCGGCAACTATCGGCAATCCGCACTGTGTTATCGTGCGGGACAAAGCGCTGGAGTCCGAAGCGAAGCGATTCGGCCCATATCTTGAAGTTGAACCGCGCTTCCCTAATCGAACCAACGTGCAGTTTCTTGAAGTGATTGATCGGCACAATATAAAGATTGAAATTTGGGAGCGTGGCGCGGGCTACACCCTTGCTTCGGGCAGTTCAAGCAGTGCTGCTGCTGCGGTTGCGCGGCGGCTTGGTTTGTGTGGTGAAGATATTACGGTGCATATGCCGGGAGGGAAGCTTAAGCTTTGCGTGAAAGACAACTACGAAATCTTAATGACCGGCGGAGTTACTCGGGTTTGTGCCGGAGATTTCGTTGATGAGATGCTTGAGTGGCAAATCGGTTGATGTTTCAAATAATCGACTAGAGCAGTTTGACTTATGATGTAGCGAGAAACAAGGACTCGCCTGAGGCGAGCCGTGTAATCTTTGTGCAAACTGCTCTAGCTGTTATAGTGCGCGAAATTGCTCATCCGTGAGCAATTTCGCGCAGTTCGGAGAGCGCATCGGCGTTGCGGCCTCTGGGCACGCCATCCCGGCGCGCCCTAGAGCGGATTAACTTCCAGTGTGGCTGGAAGTTAATCCGCTCTAATAGTTGCGAGAATGGCTGTTGGATTGCTTTACTGCGTGCGTTTCTTATCAGGTTTCTCTTATTTCAACTTAAGAAAACTATTGGCCCGGTAATAATGGGGGGTTATTCTAGGCGGACGAAAGGCAGATATCATCAGTTGTGCAACTGCTGGGTTTAATTAGCCGGAATCAGCTGTTCGTTTGGGGGCATCAGAAAGAGCATAAAAGTCAAACAGGGAGAAACCCGTGTCGCTCAAAGTGCAGCGGTTCACTGACGATCTATTGCTCTTGGAAAAGCTAGCCGCCGGCGGTATGGCTGAAGTGTATCGGGGATTGATGACCGGTGTCGGCGGGTTCGAGAAGAGCGTCGCTGTCAAGAGAATCCTGCCTGAGTGTGCGCGAGTTGAAGAATTCAAGCTGATGTTTCTCCGCGAGACTCAGCTCAGCGCCAATTTGCAGCATCCGAACATTGTTCAAGTTTTTTCGAACGGCGAACATGGCGGATATTTGTACCTCGTGATGGAGTTCGTCGACGGCAAGAGCGTCGACGACATGATTGCACGTTCTCAGGAAAAAGCGATTCATCTGCCAACCGATGTGATCTGTTTTATTATTGCCGAAGCGGCTCGAGCGCTGGCCTATGCGCACTCAAAGAAAGACGATATCACGGGTGAGCCTCTGAACATCGTGCACCGCGACGTAAGCCCGCAAAATGTTATGGTGAGCTATGACGGCAATGTGAAGATTGTCGATTTCGGCATTGCTAAAGCTACACGCAGCGCAGATCTGACGCGCACCGGCGTAATCAAAGGCAAGGAGGGCTATCTCTCACCGGAGCAGGTTTCCGGCCAGGAGGCAGACCAGCAGTCGGATATTTTCGCTCTTGGTACAGTGTTCTATGAGCTGCTGGCCGAACATGCTCTGTTTGAAAGCAGCACGACCTTTGCGACTTTAGGGAAAATCGTCAAATGTGAAATTCCACCGCTTGAAGGACTGCAAAGAGGCATAGATCCGGCTCTAGCGCGCATTGTTTACCGTTGTCTCGCTAAAGATCGGGAAAAACGTTACCGGACTGCCGATGAACTGCTTCGCGAACTTACCGTGTTCAAAAACCGGGCGTTTCCTGAATTCACTTCGGCCGATTTAGCCAAGGATATGCGATCGTTATTTGCAGAAAATATCGAACGTGAACGGCAGGTGCGGGAGAAGGCGAATAAGGCCGTGCAGGAATTTGTGAAGCTGGAAAGCACCACGCTGGCTACGCGCGCCATTAACGCGCAATCAGACGCAGCACTGGAGACGCTTAGTCCAGGTCAGCCGTTTGCCGCAGGAGGCGGACAGACTGTGTTTATTAATCCAGAAGCGGCCGCCAGTGGTCATTACGCTGCGGTTCCACCTGGTGCGGCGCCATACCCGCCCGGCGCCTATCCCGCAAGTGGTTCTGGCTCTTACCCGCCGTATCATGCGGCAGGCGGCTCTGGTTCCTATCCGTCATATCCTCCCGGTTCCGGGAGTGGAAGCTATCCCCCCGTTGGCGGTTCGGGCAGTCATCAGGCATTCGGCCCTCCGCCTGGTGCGTCAATGGGTTCGGGCGGGTTTCAGGCAGTGCGAGGAGGGTCAGGTGAATATGCCGCGGTGAGCAGCTCCGGTCAGCCGGTATCAGTCACATTGTTCCCCGGGCAGGCTGCGGAATGGGCGGAGCATGGCGAGCGTGAGACAGCCGCAGCAACGCTTAAGTCAAGGCGATTCGTACGGATGTTGTCGTGTTTGTTTGTGGCGGCTTGCACTACAGTGATCTTGTTTCTTGCGGGCAAGCTCGTTTTTCCCAAGTTGTTCAACTACGATGCAGAGGGTTTTTGGCTCTTCTTGCTCGAAGGGGCCGATATGGTTGAAGCCGCAGCTTTTACCGTACGCCGGGTTCTTGCGCCTGCGGTCGTTTATTCCTGCGTCATTCTGCTCTTGGTCAGTTTGCCGGCGCTTTTTGTCGGTGCTGCTCTTGGTGCGCTGTCCCATATGTTGGATCTCTTCTTTAATGCCGTGACATATCTTTTTGTCGTTTTTCTCGTGCTGGTTAGCTACAACTTTTATATCGCAGTGCAGCAGACCGATCATTCAGCCATCTGGTTTTCGTTGACCGCACGCCCCGCTATTGAAGAGCTGATTCATGTGGCGCTGCTTAGTCCTGTCGTGAGGATAGTCAAGACACATGTAGCGAATTTACCGCTCAAAGATTTTATTGCCACGATCCCCGTAGGACAGATGGGCGATGGGCAGAGTTTGGGGCAATTTCTACAGCTTTGTCTGGGCTATAAGCCGATTACGGAAACGTATATTGGGCTGCTGTTGTGCGGTTACTTGGCCGTGCTGGTGGCGTCAGTCAGCCGGAGACTGGCTTTCCGCAAAAAGGGAAGATGGTTTTTTGCTACGGTGTTTGTGCTGGCGCAAGTCTTCGTTTTTTCGTTCATGCTCTCGTATGTCACCCTTGATTCTACTGTTATGACTATTGACATCGGCATCATTAACGTGTCGCTGCCCAAGTCTGCCTGGATGGCCTCGCTTTTTACCTGGGCCTTCTTCTTCTTCAGTACGGGGTTGTTTTCTGTTTTAGTCGGCACATGGCAGGATGACTAAGCGCTGATATGAAAAAACTGCTGATCATCTTAATCCTGCTGTTCGGCTCCTTGGTGTTGATTGGCGTGATCGGCGCAAATTTTTTTCTCGATCTATTTTGCCGCCAGGCGTTGGTCCTTATCCCCAAATATTCGGCGGAATTCGGCATGCAGATGATTGAGCCGAAATATGATCAAGTGCGATTTGCTTCACCGCGAAAAGTCTCTTGGTATAACGCGAAAGTGATGCTGCGGCCGAGTTTTCAAGGAGAATTTACGGCGCGTAAGTTCTTTGACTTCAGGGCCGGTGAAATTTCGCTGGAGACAGCCGATTTTTCCTTTGAGCGTTTTCGCGTAGTCGGCCGCAACGCTGATATTCGTTATACCAGGGCGGCAACGGCGGCGTTTCTGGACGAGAAGAGCGCGTTGGGCGAGAACTGGGATGTGGGAAAGCTTCAAGGAGAGTCTTTTGCCATTGATATTAATTTCAACTTCCGCAAGCCGTTTGCCGGCATCCGTGAGATGATCGGACAGGTTAAGGAGCTCTTGAGCGCCGGACGAGTTGAGGCAGGTATCTCATGGAAAGGGCGTTATACGCTCGTTGTCGGGCCCAATACCGAGCACTGGGTAGGGGTCCAGATTGAGCAAATCGGCAACGAAAGCGTGATCAATCTGAACCAAAACGACCTTCGTGCGCTGAGCCAGTATTTCGACAGACTGACGGATGCGCAGATTGAAATCGTAAGACACCATCCGCATCAGGCTTCAGCTCTGGTGAAAATTCAATTCGATGCTGAGAAGACAGCGCGCGAGCAGTTTCAGGCAGACAGCAGCGTTCCGCTTTACGTCTACCGCGCTGCTTTATTCAGTTTCTTCCTTACGCAGCAGATGGGGGCGAATTTCGCAAAACAGGTGACCGATGCCGATCAGAGTTCTTTTGCAAAAGAGGAAGAATTCCGGCGGCCCATTGAACAGAGGGCGAGTCAGGAAGGGCGCAAGTATGCCATGGCCGGCGCCGATTTTCACGCGCTGATCAATGAACTGCGTAAAGCCTCAGTCGGTGCGCGTGCGGGGCGCAGATAAAAACTTTCGCGGCTCTAATGTTGAAGTTCCGCAAAAGGCGTGACTATTCCGTTACGCACTACCAGAAGTTCATAATCGCGAATCGCATCACCATTCGTGTCGAATCCTAAAACTCCCGAGGCGCCTTCGTAGCGGGTCGTTTGGTACAAACACTGCTTGACCGCCGCCGGTTCGCTGCCGCAGCGGCGGATAGTGTCGGCAAGCAGCCACAGCGCATCGTACGGTTCGGCTGTATAGGCTCCGTAAGGAAGCGCATCGACCTGCCAGCGCGTTCGATATTTTTCGAGAAATACTCTAGCTTTTGGGCGACCGGCGTCATAGCGTGATGCCGCAAAGACTAGACCATTGAAAATATTTTTGTCCAAACCCGAGGAATTAACCGCAAAACCAGTGTTCTCATTGCCGAAGAGTTTGCTGTTGATTCCCAGGTCTCTGATCTGGCGCAACAAGAGCGCCGCAAAATCAGGGGAGGTCGTGGCAATGAACACGGCATCGGGCTTGCTTGCTTTTAGTTTAGTTAAGACACTCCGGAAATCGTGTTCACCTGGCAGAAATCCTTGATATGCCGTCAAAGATAAGCCGTTTTGCAAAACAAGATCTCTAAATTTTTCAGCCTGCGGGCGCGGATAATCTGCCTCTTCAAAGATCACGGCAAAGCTTTTTAGTGACGGCTCCTTTGCAGCAAACGCCATCAGCCGCACCGATGCTGTGGTGCTGACTGCGGTTACACGAAATACATTATCGCCTGCCTCCGTAAGAAAAGGATTGCTGGTGATTGCCGCAAGCATAATCACTCCGGCTCTCTCGGCGATCGGGGCAATCGCCAGGCTTTCGCGGGTGCACTGACCGCCGAGAATGAATTTAACGCGGTCAATGTTAATCAACTTCTGTGCAGCGCTTGCCGCATCCTTGCCCTGGCTTTTGCCGTCTTCAAAAATGATTTCAATATGCGGGCCCGGCATGCCAGGGGCGTTCACCTCGTCTGCGGCAATAAGAGCAGCCTGATAACCTCCCCACTTGGCCAGCTCGCCCGTCATCGGACCGATCCAACCGACTTTCACTGTGTTTTCTCGCGGCAAATGCTGTGCGAAAACTGCGGCGGCGCCGAGCGCATATATGGCGGCAATAACCTGTATATAGACGAACTCAAGCCGGACATTCTTTCCCATCAGACATCTTCTCTGCTGCAAGACGTAGATGCAAGACAATGAATACTGATACTATACTAGTAGACAAGCAAAAAGGAAGAATCGCCGTCTGTGGCGGCAATACGGCATGCAGGAGGTTTGATGAAGAAAAGATGTGAAATCTGCCAGGAGCCATTTGTTGTTGGCGATGACGATCTCGCCTTCTTGCTTAAGCTTGCACCGAAGTTCCACGGCAAGAATTATCCTTTTCCCGAGCCGCAGAGCTGCCCGAACTGCCGGCTTCGAGCACGGCTCTCGTTTCGCAATCAGATCTATGTTTACAGCCGTAAATCGTCAAAAAGCGGCGAACAGGTGTTTTCGATGTATCCAGATGATTCACCTTTTCCTGTTTATGCGCACGATGAATGGTGGAGCGACTCCTGGGATGCCGCGGATTATGGACAGGAATTTGATTTTTCGAGGCCCTTTTTTGCGCAATTTGCCGCACTTGCCCAGCAAGTGCCGTCTTTTCCGCTCTCTGTGCTGAAGTGTGAAAACAGCAGTTATTCGAATCATTGTACGAGCGTGCGGAACTGCTATTTAGTCTTTAACACGTCCAATGCCGAAGACTGCATGTACTGCGAAAACGCATTTGGTTCCCGCGACTGTACTGACTGCACGCATACTCCTTATTCCGAGCTTTGTTATGACTGCATTCAGTGCGGCCGCTGCTACGCGCTGCAAAGCTCAATCTGCTGTGAGCACTGCAGCGATAGCTATTTTCTGTTTAACTGCACAGGCTGCCGCAATTGTTTCGGCTGCGTTAATTTGCGGCGGGCGGAATACCGCATATTCAACGAACAGAAGACCAGAGATGAATACCACGCATTTATTAGCAGTCTCCCGCTTGATTCGTTTGCCGAGCGGAGCAGGTTGCGCCGCCAGTGCGAGGAATTTTTTCGGCTTCATCCGCGCCCGCATATTGACAGCAAAATGACTGAGCATGTCACAGGGAACTTGATTTTCGAAGCAAAAAACGTTTTTGACAGTTGTCTGGTGCGCGGTGCGGAGAACTGCAAGTATGTTTACAACGCCGTGCATGGAGTAAAGGACTGCTATGATTTTAGCTGTTTTGGCAACGGAGCGGAGCTGCTCTACGCATGTGTAAGCTGCGGGTCGCAAGCATATAATCTGCGCTGCTGTTGTTTGTGCTGGGGTGGAGTTTATGATCTCAACTACTGCTGGATGTGCAGCTCGTCACGAGACTGTTTCGGCTGTGTCGGACTGCGCAATAAGAGCAACATGATCTTGAATAAGCAGTACTCGCCGGCAGAATATCAGCATCTTGCGGCGCGGATTGCCGAACATATGCGCGAGACAGGGGAATGGGGAAAGTTTTTCCCGATGAGGATAAGCCCCGTACCGTACAACAGTTCGCTTGCACAGCGAGTCTTTCCCCGTTCAGCGGAGGACGTGCGCAAAGAGGGGCTGCGCTGGTATGAAAAAGAGACATTGAGCCGCGCGGAAGCGGTCGGTGCCGCGGATCTGCCGGATCGTCTGCCGCAGACCGATCGAGCGTTTACCGTCTCCGGGCGGTCTGGCCGCTTGTTCCGCATCACCAGCGAGGAAGTAAGGCGCTACCGCAAATTAAACGTGCCGCTTCCGCGTGATGCTTACGACGAACGTATGGAACAGCGCGCTCTTTGGCTCGGCGGACTGAAACTTTATCCGCAACGCTGCGCAAAAACGGGCCAGCCGATTCTTAGTACGATTCGTCCCGGTTCGGGATGGATTGTTTGGGAGCGCGAAGTTTACGAAAAAGAATTTGCGGGTTGAAAATCAACGCAGCTTTAGGTTGCAGTTTGGAGCGGAATGCTCTAGCCCTGAAATAAGCGAATAACTTTTGCCTTAGCCGTGAGGTCCAGAGGCTTCGTCCAGAGCGATGCTGCCGGGTGCTGAAGGCGTGACCTTTTTTACCCGGCACAACCCTTTGCCTCCCTTCGCTGTCGCCCGCCCAGTGGTCCAGACCAATGGCGACGAGTCAATGCGGGCGACGCGCTGCGGTTGGCAAAGGGTTGTGCCGGGTTTTTGATCTGTTCTAGCGGCGGCGCGCCTTCAGCGCCCGGCAGCGTCAAACTCTCCACCGCCCATGCGCGACTTCAGCTTTCACCCAGGTAATGCCACAAATATGCGCCATTCAGGCGGACATCCAACTGCGGCAGAGTTATTCGCGTATTTCAGGACTAGGAATTGCGGGTAAGCTGACGGACGAACTTTCGCACGTTTGCCGCAGCGCTTTTCGCGGACGACTTTTCAATAATGTTAATCACGGCGCTGCCGACAATGGCGATTTCTGCGCTGCCCGAAAGGATTTGGATGTGCTCCCGTTTAGAGATGCCGAACCCTACGGCAAGCGGCTGGGAGAAGTGGCGCCGGATGCGCTGCAAATAGGCGCGCAAATCTTGCGGCAGCTCTTTTCTTGCGCCTGTTGTGCCTGTGGTCGAGACGCAGTAAACAAATCCGCTTTTGCTTGCCGCAGCAATTTTCTTCAGACGCGTTTCGCTGCTTACCGGTGAAACAAGCGGAATAGCGGCAAGCCCGTTCTTGTACGTCAATGTCCAGTAGCCTTCGTGCGATTCCTCCGGCGGGATGTCCGGGACAATCATGCCCTGGGCTCCTGCGCTGCGCGCATCAGCCAAGAAACGGGCCAAGCCGCTTTTTCCCCGTTGATTGCCGTAGGCATGAATCAGGTTGAAATAACTCATAAACAACAGCGGAACGTCGACTCTTGCGCTCAGCGTTTCCATGACGCGCATGCAGTCCTTCGGCGTTGTTCCTCCGGCCAGCGCATGCTCGTTGGCCCGCATAATCGTCGGTCCGTCTGCCATCGGATCGCTGAACGGAATCTGCAGCTCAATCAGGCTTGCTCCGGCATCAGCCATGGTCATGGCGATCTCAATGGTCTTCGGCAAAGAGGGGTAGCCCACCACAACATGGGTCATCAGCGCCGGCCACGGCTTACTGCCGCGGTAATGCGTGCTGCGCGAACAAATATTTTTAAGCTGGTCTTCGAGCGTGATCATTTTGCGTACTCGCGCAGAAAATCAAAGAAATTCTCATCGGCCAGATGCTTAGCCAAAATAAAGATGTCTTTGTCGCCTCGCCCTGAAAGATTGACGACGATTGTTTTGCTTCGTGCAAGGCCCGGCGCAAGTTTTACGGTGTGCGCTAAGGCATGAGCCGATTCAAGGGCCGGAAAAATGCCCTCGGTACGGGCAAGCAGCTCAACCGCATGAAGCACTTCTTTATCCAGTGCGTAAGTATACGTCACGCGTCCTTGATCATGGAGCAGGGCGTGCAGGGGACCGATTCCCGCATAATCAAGACCCGCTGAGATGCTGTGGGTGTCCGCGACCTGACCGTTATCGTCGAGCAGCCAGTATGACTTGTAACCTTCAACGATGCCGATCCGTCCGCTTCTCAGCCGGATGGCATGCGCTCCTGAGTTTGGGCCCTTGCCGCCCGCTTCCACGCCAATCAGCTTGACCCGCTTGTGCGGCAGGAATGCATTAAAAGCACCAGCAGAATTGCTTCCCCCACCGACGCAAGCAACAACATAATCGGGCAGCTTTCCCGTGGCTTCCTGCATCTGCAATTTTATTTCGTGGCCGACAACGCTTTGAAAATAACGGTTCACTTCCGGAAAAGGATGCGGGCCCAGGGTCGAGCCAAGCAAGTAATGGGTCGTGCGGACATTAGTGATCCAATCTTTGAGCGCAGCATTAACAGCATCTTTCAAGCGTTTGCCGCCAAACTCCACCGGGATAACTTTTGCGCCGAGCTTTTCCATCCAAAATACATTAGGCCGCTGACGCGCGACGTCGAGCGCGCCCATGTAAATAACGCACTCGAAGCCGAACTTAGCCGCAACAGTCGCGGTAGCTAGTCCGTGCTGGCCGGCGCCTGTTTCGGCAATTAAGCGCTGCTTATTCATCCGGCGCGCAAGCAGTGCCTGGCCGACACAGTGGTTGATCTTATGCGCTCCGGTGTGCGCCAGACCTTCATTTTTAACAAAGATCTTCGCGCCGCCCAGTTCACGGCTCAAGTTCTCGCAAAAATAAAGCGGAGTGGGGCGTCCGACATAGGTGCGGAAGGTCTGCGCCAGTTCTTGCTGGAACTTTTTGTCTTTTTTTGCGCTGCAAAAACACTCTTCAAGCTCGGCCAAAGCCGGCATAAGCACTTCCGGGGCGTAACGCCCGCCGTATGGGCCGTAATGGCCTTGGCCATCGGGAGCGAAAACGGAGCCAGACTTTGGTTGCTTCTTTTTCAAATTTGCTCAGTCAAAGTTAAGGGCAGCAAAGCCCCATATCCTACGCAAAGCCGCAAAAGAAATAAAGACTGGCGCCGAAGGCGGTATTAATTTGCCGGAACGCCGAGCTAAGGCCCGCGGAAATCAGCGATCAGACGCGCCAAATTTACGCCGGGTTCGCCGGCCGCTGTCAAAGATTCTCCAATGAGGAACGCTGATGCGCCGAATTCGGCGAGTTGGCGCATATCGGCAGACGCAGCTATTCCAGACTCAGAGACGATTACGGTTGAGCTGAGCAGTGGATTGTCTGCAAACCGCTGCCGGATAGCAGCGGCGAGCCTCTGCGTCGTTTGCAGGTCTACGGCAAATGTGCTGAGATTCCGGTTATTAATGCCGAGCATAGTGTTGATTTTTATTTCCGCCGCTGAATAAAACGAGGTAAGCGCCGCTGCTGCTTTGTGCAGTTCTTCTTCATTGTGCACTTCAAGCAGCACATCCAGCCTTGCTTCGTTAAATGCGGCAAGCAGAGCGCTGAGCTGTTCTTGAGATAACGCGGCGGCAATGAGCAGCGCCGCATCGGCGCCAGCAAGCCGGCTCTGCCAAACCTGCGCCGGATGAATAATAAAATCTTTGCGCAGCAGGGGGA
>JAKPSH010000175.1 GCA_029555385.1 Pseudomonadota bacterium | reverse complement strand
CTTGCGCCGCTGCAAAATAATAGCGAAGCGCCAATACGGATTAAGCCGGAAGATGGACCTGCCTGGCCTCCCAGTTATTGTATGCCTGGGCAGAACTGCGATGTGGACGGCTGGTACAAGTTCGATACTCAGTGTCCTGGAGGAAATGTTTCCGGAGGGGAAAAGATTCCGAACAACTGCTCTGCAGTGGCGAATAAAGACGGAACACCTGCTTATGATTGCAGAAGGGTGAGCGCGAAAGAAGCCTGTGAGCACAAGGGTTGGGGAAACTGTGAATCGTATCCGAGCCTCCGGGTATTTAGGAATCCACCATCTTCTATCGTACCGCTTTTGAGAGATCCGACCTGGAATCCGTACGGTCCGGGAGATCCAAGAAGATGAGCACAAGCAGCGTGGATAGAATTTGGGAGCGTCTCCAGGTGGGGGGCAGGCATGTTGACTGGATTACGCTCATCTTCTGTGCCATCGCCCCGATTTATCCGTTGCAGTGGACAGTGGCGTATGACATGGCCTGGGCTGTTTACATAGCTTATGGTCATTGGCCGAGCCCCGATTCTCCCGATCCGAAATTAGTCCCGCCGCACGTGTATGCCGATCTCTGGTACATCGACGCTGCGAAACTAGCACTCTACGTGCTGATTACATTCTGCCTCTATAGAGTGACTAATCGAATACCTAGTTTGAAGCGAAGGTTGTTAGCGTTTTGCTATATACCATTTGGTGTCTTCTTGGCCTACCTTATCTTTGCACTGGATATTGGTGGTGTATATCAATGGGTCTTTGATTAATGCGGCGTAAGCTCTGACCTTTCCCCTTGCGGGGTGGGCTCAGCAGCGCATCTCGGATTGTTATTGCCGTTGATTTGCCGCTTGAGTCATCCCAAACACAAGACTCTTGAACAACTCTTGCGCAAAGCTTACCTAATGACGCTTCGACCGGGCAAAATCCTCAGGCCACCTGCCGTTTCCTTGGCCCCTTTCGTCTCCCAGCCCGGAGCATTTTACTCGTTGCTGCCTTCAATGACTGCCTTACAGACTGATGATCGAGCTGAGTGTAAACCTTGGTAGCAGCAAGACTCTTGTGCCCGAGCGCACGCTGGATAATGAAGGCATTGGCATTGGTTTGTGCAAGTTGCGAACCGACCGTTCGGCGCAGATCGTGGATAGTTGTACGCTGCGTTATCCCGGCTCGCTTAAGCAGGCTACGGAAGGCACGTTTAGGGTCTATTAAGTGGCCGTATCTGCCCGTTCCCGGGAAAACAAACTCACTTCGGCTCGCGTTCTTCCGTTTCTTTAGCAGCGCTACGGCTTTTGGGAGAAGCGGCACAGCTTGAGACGCTCCACTTTTTGTTTCCGGGATAATCCAAAGACTGTTCCCGAGGTCCAACTCCTCCCAGCGCATAGCAAGAATGTTCGCCTTTCTGGCCCCGGTAAAGAGAGCCAGCCAAACAAAGTCGCGCAAGTCTTGGTTGGTTTCTTGATTCAGAGCTCGCAAGAAGGCAGGCATTTCAGTATCGTCAAGAAAGCGCTTCCGTGGATTCTCCGGAAACTTCTTAATGCCCGTCGCGGGATTCTTCTCAAGAAGCTGCCACTCTACCGCACGGTTGTACAGCGAGTGCAGCAGAGCAAAGACACGGTTTGCGGCATATGGCCCGCTGTTTCGCTTCATCGACACATGCAGCGATTCGATTTCACTGCGATTTATTGAAGAAATGCGCCTGTTGGCCCAGTGGCTCAGATCGCGCTCATACCGCTTTTGGTCCTCTTCTTCCCAGGATTTCTTCCGCGGCTTGGCATATTTCTCCAGGTAAAGCTCGAATAACTCGCCGAACGTCAGCTCATCCCGCCGTGCCATTTTTTCTTCGTTCGGATTAACACCGAGCGCGATATCAGAGAGAACTTCTTGAGCGCGCTTTCGCGCCTGTTCCACGGACAGATCCGGAAAGGTTCCGAGAGTGATGCGAAGCGGCCGGCCGTTCAGCTTCTTAAGGACCGAAAATGTCTTTCTGCCAGAAGAAGAAACACGCAGCACAAGGCCCCGCACTTCCGTATCTTGGAAGACAGCACGTTCGTCACCGCTCGCCGATAACGCAAGTGCGTGCTTCTCGATGAATGTCTTGGTCAGTCGAACTCTGGTTTCCACAAGCGCATGAATCCCACGTCAAAGTGCCGCACAGTGAAAAAGCCTGTCGCCGGGTTACCTCTGGGTTACCATTTAGGTGAAAAGCGAGCAATACGCGATAAGATTCGTTAATGAATCTTTTTCGCTAAGTGCCGGATTTGTTGGGTTTCGTTAAAGTAGGTTAAGTGGACCCGGTCGGGATCGAACCGGCGACCTCTTGACTGCCAGTCAAGCGCTCTCCCAGCTGAGCTACGGGCCCATACACGGATACAACCGCGCGCTACAATAAAGCACAAAACATTTTATTAGCGCAAGCTGTGGTTAATCGCGCTTCAGCGGGCTCGCCCCGAGGGCTTCCAAATTGCCGGCTAAGGAGCGGGATAGGGAATCATTACAGACGTCAACGTAGCTAAGCTTGCGCAGCGGTCCGCTGAAATACGGCTCATGTTTGCCCCACCAGGCGTCAATATCAAAGTGGCTGCGTAAATGCTGCTCAAGCTGCGGATGAGCGAAAAGTGGACGTTGAGCACCCGGCATATCCGAGGTTTGCGCGTAAACTACCGTCACGTACCAACCGGCCTGCAAAAGCTGTAAAACCTGATGTGTCCTCTGGTCATCAGGCGCATACTCCACGTAATGCCCGGACATAAGCACAACATGCCCCGTTTTTGCTTTGCCGATCCGCCGCCTTTCGGCGCCGGTAAGCAGCCGGAGGCCATGCATGAATCCCGCACACTGACAACAAAGCATCAGCTTTAGCGCCGCTAAACGGGACAAACAACGCACAAGTGTTAAGCGCCGGCCGGCAAAAGGCTGATATCCGCCCGCAAGCCGCAGACCGCGAAAAACAAGACTCAAGCAAAGAACGGCCAGCAGAAATCCCATCATGCGGCCGGGAACCATTGAATAAAAAAGGGCGAGCATTGCCAGCAGCACAAGTTCAAGTGCACACTTAAAGCACGAATCAACAAGCCTTAGATAGTAGTCCCAAAACATCATACCGCCTTCAGCATCCCCGCGCGCATAACGATAAATAGTGCGCGCCAACGCCCAAATGCCTTCGGGCATCCGCCAATGAACAATGGCATCAGGAACAAACGCCGCGTGTTTTACTGCTGTTTTCAAGTAGTAATCGAAAAGAGTATCTTCCCCAGCAAATGTCAAATGCTCCGGAAATCCCCCGACCGCGGTAAAGACATCTCGCCGCACAGCCAGAGATCTCGCCGACGGCAGAAAAACCATCGGATTAACCGCATCAAGACGCGGCACAATAAAATACGCGGCGCTCTCCTCGAATATATTTCGCGTAATTGGCCGGTACCAGCCCATCGAAACTTCTGTCTCAGGACGGTGTGCAAACGGCGCAAGCAAACGTTCAGCCCATGCACGATCAAGCGATGTGCCGGCATCCGCAAAGACAAGTATCTGTTCTTGCGCCTCCGCGGCAGCCTGATTTCGCCCTTGCGCGATGGGAACACGATCACCTGCGGCAACACGAAGGGCGAAGGACGGCTCGACCTCTCGGCGCCATTGATCAATCACTGCCAAAGTACGGTCAGTGGATGCCGCATCGTAAATAATTACTTCAGCAGGAACGGCTGTTTGATGCAGAAGCGAATCAAGGAGCGCCGCTATCGTATGCTCTTCATTAAAGCAAGTGCAAACAACCGAATACGGAATCCGGACAGCCGGTTCTTGATTTGCTTCGCCTTGATCCAGGAGCGCAGCAAAACCAGGCGCCAAACCCCCACCGAAAAGACTGCGCGTCTCCCGGCTGAACGCATAGACCCAGGTTTCTGTATGTGGAACCGTGATCTGCGCACGCGCCTGCACCTGGCGTATGATTCTGCTCAAGACCGCGCGCGGCCGCTTCGGAAGCAGTCTCCAAAAGCACCAAAGGAAAAGTTCTGCCGGCCCAAACACAAAATGCGTTCCTACATACAGTCATGTCCTATTTAGCCCTAAGTATCTATTTTGACAAAGTATAAGTGCGTGCTTATAAAAAAAGAGTTACGGCATTCATCACATATCATTAGGAACGCTAAGTGACAGTCAAATTTCAGGATTATTACGAGACATTAGGAGTCAGCCGCACGGCATCGCCGCAGGAGATAACGAAAGCTTACCGCAAGCTTGCCCGCAAGTATCATCCTGACGTCAACAAAAACCCTGACGCTGAAGAAAAATTCAAACAGCTCAGTGAAGCCTACGAAGTACTGAAAGATCCCGAGAAGCGGCAACGCTATGATGCCCTTGGCGAAAACTGGAAAGCTGGTCAGGAGTTCACACCACCGCCCGGGTGGGAAGACCTTTTCGGAAGCTTTATGGGCCAAGCGGGCACAGCAACCGGCGGCAAAGGTTTTTCTTTTCAGTTCGGAAGCGGAGGAGGTTTCAGCGACTTTTTTAATTCGCTCTTTGGTGATACGGGCGCCGGATTTGATTTCGATCCGAGATCTCGCGGCCATTCTTCGCGTGCGGGGAAAATGAGAGAAAGACCGCCTGCACCCACAGAAGCGGAATTAGCAGTCACACTGGAAGAAGCATTTCGCGGCGCGGTACGCAACATAGCTCTCGAAATTTCCGAGTACGATGAGCGGGGAACTCTGCAGCGCAAGACCAAGACATATCAGGTCAAGATTCCCGCCGGGATCACTGAAGGCAAAGTAATCCGCCTGGCTGGCCAAGGCGCAAAAGGCCGGAGCGGGAAAGCGGGAGATCTCTTGCTGAGAATTCGCCTCAACCCCCATCCGCATTTTCGCGCCGAGGGTCACACGATTCATTACACATTGCCGCTTAGCCCCTGGGAAGCGGCTCTTGGTGCAAAAGTTCAAGTGACTACACTCGACGGCACCGTTGCGATCAGTGTCCCTCCAGGGTCACAGAGCGGCCAGACGCTGCGGCTCAAAGGGAAAGGACTAGCGATTAACGAAACTGTCCGGGGCGATATGTTCGTTGAACTTAAGATCGCCTTGCCCAGGCACCTGAGCAGTGAGGAAAAGCGTCTTTTTGAGCAGTTGCAGCAAGTCTCCAGCTTTAATCCGCGCACATCGCAATCATAGGGTAATGGAATAGATATGGATGCAAATCGCTTAACGCAAAAATGCCAGCAAGCACTCCACGAGGCGCAGAATCTAGCACTTCGCCAAAACCATCAAGGAGTCGATGTGGAACATCTGCTCCTTGCCTTGACGCAGCAAAAAGATGGGTTGCTGCCGCGCTTGCTCAAGAAGCTCGAAGTAAACCTTGAGCTGTTTATCAACGATTTAGAAAATGAATTGAGCAAAAGACCGCGTGTTACAGTATCGGGAACAGCCCCGGGGCATGCGTATTTCACACACCGCATGGGGCAGCTTCTCGTGCTGGCTGAGGAGGAAGCAAAAAGACTGCGCGATGAATACATATCGGTTGAACATCTCGTGCTGGTGATGATCGATGAGGGTCCCAACTCCCCGGCAGGAAGATTGCTTAAGGGATTTCTTGTGACAAGGGAAAAGTTCCTTGGCGCGCTGGCCTCCGTGCGCGGAAGTCAGCGGGTGCAGGGTGCAAATCCAGAGGCAACTTACGAAGCGCTGGAAAAATATGGCCGCGATTTGGTGCGGGAAGCTCAGCGCGGGAAGCTGGAACCGGTTATCGGCCGGGATGCCGAAATTCGCCGTGTAATTCGGATACTTTCACGAAAAACCAAGAACAATCCTGTGCTCATCGGTGAGCCGGGCGTCGGCAAGACCGCGATTGTTGAAGGTCTTGCCCAGCGCATCGTGCGCGGCGATGTCCCGGAGGGATTGCGGGATAAAACACTGTTTGCGCTGGATATGGGAGCTTTGGTGGCCGGCGCAAAGTACCGCGGTGAATTTGAAGAACGGCTTAAGGCTGTGCTTAACGAAATCAAGCAGTCCGAAGGCCGCGTAGTCATGTTTATTGATGAAATGCACCTGATTGTCGGCGCCGGAAAGGCGGAAGGCGCAATTGACGCGGGCAACATGCTTAAACCGATGCTGGCTCGCGGCGAACTGCACTGCATCGGCGCGACAACGCTTGACGAATACCGCCAGCATATAGAGAAAGACGCGGCGTTAGAACGGCGTTTTCAGCCAGTGCTTGTTGATCAACCTGATGTAGAGGATACGATTTCTATTTTGCGCGGGCTGAAAGAACGCTTCGAAGTGCATCACGGCGTGCGGATACAGGACAACGCCCTTGTTTCAGCCGCCGTGTTATCTCACCGCTATATCAGTGACCGCTTCCTGCCTGATAAGGCAATTGATTTGATTGATGAAGCTTGTGCGATGATTCGCACAGAAATCGATTCCATGCCGGCAGAACTAGACGATCTTACACGGCGAGTCATGCAGCTGGAAATCGAAGAAGCGGCGCTGAAACGCGAAACAGATAAAGCAAGCCTCGACCGCCTGGAGGCACTGCGCCGGGAACTTGCCGATCTGCGAGGCGTTTCCGATGTGATGCGCGCGCAATGGGAAGAGGAGAAAAAGTCTATTCATGCGGTACAGGCGCTGCGCGAGCAAATTGAACAGGTCCGCCGTGATATTGAAAAGGCCGAGTTGGCGTACGATCTAGAGCGAGCGGCCGAGCTTAAGCACGGACGCCTTCCGGCACTTGAGCGGGAACTCGAACAGCAGGTGAACATTCTCTCAGATACCAACGAAAAGCGTCTGCTCAGCGAGCAGGTGACTGATCAAGAAATCGCGGAAATTGTGGCGAAATGGACAGGCATTCCCGTGATGCGCCTGATGGAAGGCGAACGTGAAAAGCTGCTGCGGCTGGACAGCGTGCTGCACGAGCGTGTTGTTGGTCAGGACGACGCGGTGTCGTTTGTCGCCGATGCGGTGCTTCGTGCCCGCTCAGGGATCAAAGACCCGAAAAGACCTATTGGTTCTTTTATTTTTCTCGGACCGACAGGAGTGGGCAAGACCGAGCTTGCGCGCAGTCTCGCGGAGGCGCTGTTCGACACCGAGGAAAATATGACGCGGATCGACATGAGCGAATACATGGAGAAGCATTCCGTATCGAGGCTTGTTGGCGCGCCACCGGGATATATAGGTTATGATGAAGGCGGACAGCTCACCGAAGCCGTGAGAAGAAAACCTTATTCGGTTATTTTATTTGACGAAATAGATAAAGCCGCACCGGATGTTTTTAATGTATTGCTGCAAATTCTCGATGACGGGCGTCTGACAGACTCCCACGGACGAACCGTCGATTTCAAGAATACCGTGATCATCATGACTTCAAACATCGGCTCCCATACGCTGCTTGCCGGCATAACTCCTCAAGGAGAAATCACTGATAACGCCAGGGAATCCGTGCTGCGGGAACTGCGGCTGCATTTCCGCCCGGAATTTCTCAACCGGGTCGATGATATCGTCATGTTTAAACCACTGAGCCGCGAGGAAATTGCGTCGATCGTCCTGCTGCAAGTAAAACACGTTACGGCACGTCTGGCCGATCGGCATATCCAACTCGAACTCAGCGATGCCGCGATAAAGCATATTGCTGACGCTGGATTTGAGCCGGCATACGGTGCTCGCCCGCTGAAGCGTTACATTCAGCGGCATTTGGAAACTCCGCTTGCTCGTGCGATCATCGCCGGGGAGATTCCCGGCGACTGCAAGGTCGAAGTCGGCGTGAAGGAGGAAAAACTGCATTTCAAGGTCGATCAACAGTTCCGCGACGGAGCCGCACAATAGCCGCGGCACCGCCTTGTCCGAAACTGCGGTCCGGCAATCATGTTCGACGATAAATCTGCGTAGCTGAGGCCATATCGGTAGGCAGAATAAGCATCTCACTGATATTTACATGCGCCGGGCGTGTCGCGCAGTATAACACTGCATCCGCAATATCAGCCGCGCTCAGCGGCCTCATGCCGCGGTAAACTTCTTCAGCCGCCGTACGATCATATCCGAAGCGAACCAAACTAAATTCAGTATCGGTAAATCCCGGATCCACGGAACTGACGCGCACATCCGAACCAAGAACATCCATTTGCAGTGCTCGGCTTATCGAACGCACGGCACTTTTCGTTGCACAGTATACACTGCCGCCGGAATACGCCTCATGCCCGGCTATTGAGCCAATATTAATCACATGTCCCCGGTTCCTCGCGACCATGCCCGGCAGAATCTCGCGCGTCACATAGAGCAATCCTTTGACATTGGTATCAATCATCTGTTCCCAGTGCTCAACGCGCGCTTCATGCAGTTTGTCTTTTCCTACAGCCAGCCCAGCGTTATTAATGATGACGTCGATTTCTCTCCAGTTCTCCGGCAACCCGGATATAGTCTCGTGCACCTTTGCGTGACTTCGCACATCGAGCTGCAGCGCAAGTAACTCAACACCATATTTGGCACGAAGTTCGGCATCGAGCTTTTGCAGACGATCCATCCGGCGCGCACAAACAACGAGCCGGGCACCCTGTTCAGCAAATACATGGGCACACGCTTCTCCAATACCGCTCGAGGCCCCCGTAATAAATACAATTAATCCCTTAACTGACAGCATTCGAAGCGTCCTCCTTAATCAACCAATAAGAATACCGGTTTCGTGACCAATTAGACGCAGCCCGACCCATTCCCGCGTCATTGGCAATTGACGACCGTTTTTCTGCTATTTAATTCAAAAGCACTGTTCCGGTGCGGCTGAGCATCTAAACTGCGGGATAGGACATTAACAAAAAGAGGGGCTCTAGTCATGATTCTCGGTCTGTTCAGCGGCGTAACAAAGGATAAGGAAAATCCCGAACTCTGCATAGTTCCAGATAAAGCTGCGCCGTTTTCCGTTCCGGTGAAAATAAGTTCTCTTATACCTACTGACTGTGCGATTCATTTTGTCAGCCTGGAAGAAGGGTTCACTGTCGCAATTGATCCGAACGACAGCGGCACGATCGTTTCCGCCGTGCGGCCTAATGTAATTTTTCTCACTCCCAATTTACCGCACCGGCCGGGATTTCGCGTGGATCGGATTAAAGTCGTCCGGCTTCCTCACGATCACCACGCTGTCTTTTTTGATCGCGGCAAGGGCTGGGAAAGCTGGAATCCAAACCGTCAGATCCTCTAAGCACGACATCTCAAAAGGCGATATCGCGGCCCGGTAAGCTAATGCCGTTTTGCGAGAAGTTTATTGATCGGGATATTGCTCAACAGAGTCCTCAGTCACAACAAGTTCAATTCCTGCTTTGAGAAACATTTCCCGGGTGTCCTGGGCTGCATGATACCGCTTGCGGCATACGACTCTCTTTATGCCGACCGTCACAATCAACATTGCACAAACCCGGCATGGTTCCATTTTGCAGTAGAGCGTCCCTCCCTCAAGCGATATGCCATGCCGCGCAGCCTGACAAATTGCATTTTGTTCTGCATGAATTGTCCGTACGCAGTGCTGGCGAATCGTCCCATCTTCATCAACAACACTTTTCATTAAATGCCCGACATCATCGCAATGATCCAAGCCCGGCGGTGAGCCGACATAACCGGTAGCAATTACACGCTTGTCCTTAACGATCACACAGCCGCTCCGGCCGCGATCGCACGTTGCTCGACTTGCCACATGGTCCGTCAGCAGCAAAAAATACTCATCCCAACTTGGTCTTCTATCCCCGTTGTTGTCCATTTCATTCATCATCGTCCGCCCAAATACAGTTTCACTTGACCTTAACACGTAATAAACGGAAATCAAGACCGCCGCTGGCGTTAGCTTTCAAAGCAGCGTATGGAGCCTCGGTCTCATCCCAGTGAAATGCCGCCTCCCCCGTCTCACCCGCGGGAATGCTTGCCTTATCTTGAGACAGCGGCGCATGAAAAAGCACCTGGCTGCCCTTGAGCACGGCGAGAATGCCGCTCCAAGAGCTAATGCTTCCAGCTGATAGATTTTTTAGTGTAAGTTTTAGCACTACTTTGCGCACGCCCTCTTCCTCAGCCAAAACCACACGCTGATCAACAATCCCAAGCAAGTGTATCGCCTCTTCTGCTGAAACAACGATAGCATCCTTAGTCATAACTTGCTTGCTCAGCAAAGAGGATCTTACCCAGCCATCGACCGAAACCCGCACCCAATCGCCCCGCCTTTCAAAGGTCTTGACCGGCGTCCCAATGTTCAGCTCCGCTCGCGGGGACCCGCCGGGCTCAACGCATAACGGCAGCCGCGGCCGCGTCACGTAATGGATTTCTCCGCTATCTTGCGCATGCGCCTGGCTGATATTCGCGGCAAGCGAAAGCAAAGACAAACAGATTAGCCCTCTCATGCGCATCCCTCCGGCTTGCAAACTTGTTCCCTCATTGTGGACAAAAGAAACACCGAACGCAATCCCATTCAGGCCGGCGTGTTCGGTTTAGGCAGGCCGTCGTAGCCGCCATACTGCTCTTGCCAATAAGCATAGAACTTGCCTTTTCGTGCAAGCAAGTCTGCGGGAGAACCGCTCTCGGCAACGCACCCGTCCTCAATGACAAAAATATGATCGGCGTTGCGGACAGTGGATAAACGATGAGCAATGACGACACTTGTCCGGCCGGCAATCAGTTCCGATAACGCCTGTTGGATCAACCCCTCAGTCGTCGAATCTAGCGCACTCGTTGCTTCATCGAGGAGCAGGATTTCCGCTCCTTTAAGGAAAGCTCGGGCTATGGAAACCCGCTGCCGCTCGCCGCCAGATAGATTAACTCCGCGATCGCCAATTTGCGTATCCAGTCCATCCGGAAGCTGCCGCAGCAAATCCGTCAGGCGCGCCCTCGTCAAGACCTTGACCAGCTCATCTTCAGAAACTTCACGCGGCAAACCATAGAGAAGATTCGCTCGCAGCGTTCCGTTAAATAAGAAACTCTCCTGGCTGACCAGCGCAATCCGCGCACGCCACGACTCCAGCGTAAACTCCCGGACATCAATCCCTTGAACAAATATCGCTCCAACAGGAGGATCGTAATAACGCATTAAGAGATTAATGATTGTCGTCTTCCCGGAACCGCTCGCTCCAACGATCGCGGCGACTTCCCCCGGCAACACTTTGATATTTACACTCTTTAGCACCGCTGCACCATTGGGAAAGCTGAACGAAAGATCGCGAAGCTCCAGCGGACCGCTAAGCCCCGGGAACTCTCGTGTACCATCGGGCACAAAGAATTTCTCTTCGTCCGCAAGCATACGTCGGATTTCATCGAGAGGACCGGAGACTCCCGCGATCGCTGCCCGCACGATATTGATGCCCGTATAAGTCGTGACAGCACGCTTAAGCACCAAAAGGAACACAAGGTAGTCCATCGCCGTCTCTGACGGATGACCATTTAAAATGTAGGCAATAATCGCAACAAGTATGAAAAGAAAAAAAAGTATGATCAACTCGCCGCTGGGACCGATAGCCAGTCTCTTTTTATCAATACTAAATTCGAGCTCAGCTACATGATCGCTTGTGTGCGAGAATGTCTCGCTTTCTCTAGCTTCTGCCGTATAAGCTTTTACCAGCCCGATACAGGAAACTGCATTACTAATTGTAGCGGCTAAAACACCGTATGATTCACTGTAATAGTGAGAAGAGCGGTGAATCTTGCGCACCAACCAATTATAAGCAAAATAAAGAATAGGAACGAGCGCAAGAAAAACAAGTGTTAGCTGCCACGAGATATAAAGCATGACGCCCACATAGACAATCAGGGTAGTCACCGCATAAATCAATTCATTTGCCGTCCCCAGGACATTGGCAACTTGGTAAACGTACGTCGTCAACACTTGCTGGAGAAATCCCAGGCTGTGGCGGTCAAAGAAAAGTTTGCCGAATTGCAGATAGCGCTTAAAAATCAACTTGCGCAGTTCGTTGCCAAAATCACGAATAATACTTGAAACGATCAGGCCGGATATAAAACAAAACACAACTTTGGCAACTAAGACGGCAAAGACAAACCCCACCAAATTCGCTGAAAGAAAAAAGTAGTTGTGCCGGTAATGCTCAGGGAAGAAAGCGAAATAGTAGCTTAATGCCGGCACCCCGGCGATAAAGGTGAAATCCCGGCTGATTATTCCGCGCAGTGTTGGAATCAACAATACCATGCTTGCGCCTTCTAAAAACGAGGCGGAAGCAGATAAGAAGGCACCGACAACAATGCCGCGAAATTTGAAATTCAGAACCCGGGATAAATGAAGGAGCTGGCCTAAGTCGCTGTTAATAATGTGCTGTTTGCAGAAATTGCGCAACATTCCATCCTCTTCATCTCACACGGCAGTATCGCGGCTAGGTATCTTACGTGCAAACTCAGATGATCAACAGTCAGGAACAAAGTTGTTGTCAGCGGATATCCCGAATACCGTAGGCACTCCCCGCACTAGTGACGCCCTTGAGACGGACTATCATCTGCGCTGCACCCTCACGCGAACTGAACGGACCGACTAACACCCGGTAAGCAACCGCTGCCCCATAACGGACTGTCTCCAACTGACAAGGGAAACGGTACCGCTGCAAGTCGGCTTTCTGTTTCTGCGCCTCCTTTCTTGACGACAACTCCGACAACTGAATATACCAGCCCGGCGGAACTTTGCTGACTTGCTCCGCCACAACTGCCGTCCGGGACACAGCTTTGCTTTCCGAAAGCAGACCTTGCACCTTTGCTCCTGTATCTGTTTCAACTTTTTCGCCGGCTGCTCCCGCGCTCACAACACTCGCAGTCTCATTCGTGCCGGACTTCGGCGATGCGGCGGGCGGCTCTTGAGTGTTCATTTCGCTCTCTTGTCCGGCTGGCGCTTCTTTCGCCGTGTCTGGGTTCTCACGCGGCGGTATCATGGATTCGCGTGCTTTCACCGGCGCAGGCGAACTGGCGGCAGTTTCCGCTGCGACGACGGCGGCTTCCAGCGCCACAACGCCGGGAGCGGCTGATGGCGGAGGAGGCGCAGTCACCTCGGCTTTATTGTCCAGACTAGACACCGGAACATTCTCAGACAACGTTGACGCATCACTTTCCTCTGGACCGGCAATTAACTCTACATCAGCATCCACCTTGCTCGTACGCACGTGAGAGAAAAGGAATCCTCCGCCAAACATAACGGCAAACAACAACACGAGGATTGCCCCTTCAACCAACCGTCTTGATATACGGAAACGCTTTGTCCCTCCTGATTGTTTACTCTCCTGCTGACCAGTGCTCGCTTCCCGCCGTAGATCGATGGCGCCGGTTTTTGCCTTGCGCACCATTTTCGCAGCAACGGTAATAAGCGCCGAATCACTTGTACTGGACTTTCTGTAATAACTCTCGCTGTAGTAGCCGTAAGTCTCCTTACCGCTTGATTTCACCGCATCATTCAAGACTATGCCCAATATCGGAGCACCTGCCCGCTGCAGACGATCAATCGCAGACACGATCAGATGACGCGGAGTGGTTTTACAGCGTACGACCATTACTACGCCATGAACATAACGTGTGGTAACCAGCGAATCGGACACAGCACCAATTGGCGGGGAATCAACGATAATGTAATCAAACGATCGCGAAAGCTCCGCTAACGTCTCAGCCATTCGGGCCGAACGCAAAAAATAGGTCGGCGATTCCGGGATTGTTCCCGCGGGCATCACTGAAAGATGCGGGACCCCCGACTCGTATACCGCGTCAAACAAAGTTACTTTTCCCGCCAAATAATCAACGATTCCCATAGATTCATCGGGCAGCGCAAAATATTCGTCGACATTCGGCAAGCGGAAATCGCCGTCAATGATCAGTGTTTGCTCGCCCAACTCGGCCAGAGCAGCGGCAAGGTTGACAGCAAATGTGGTCTTTCCTTCCCCCTTCTCCCCGCTGGTCACCAGTATAATACGCGGATCCTCGGCACTATGATTGCTGGTCATCGAAACCAAGATGGATCGGATGGCTTCTCCCTCTCTGGACTGGGGCCTTTTCACCACGACAAGATTGTTCTGTTTGCGCTTTTTTCTCGCCGCATCCGGATCGTCCGTATCTTCACTTGGCGCATCTGCCGTGCTCTCCACGGCTGACATCCCATCTTCATCAGATTGCTCACCTGACACATCGGCTCGCTGCCTCTCAAAGCGCGGTATAACACCCAGGACATGCATGTCCGTAACCCGCTCGAGATCCTGTATCGTCCGTATGCTTGTGTCGGAAACGTCCAATAAGAACGCAAGAACCATACCCAGAAATAAGCCCAAGAGCGTTCCTTTAATTAGATTGGCCTTCGTATTTGGACTTACTGGCACCGGATCGGGAACCGCTGGATCGATTAGCACGACGGTTTTCTGCTCATTCTGCGAGTTGAGAACCGCATCATTCAGCCGGTCGCTGAGCTTGTCCACGGCCTCCTTCGCTACGGCTTCTTCAAGCAACAAGGCATCATACTCAACTCGAACGGAAGAGTGTTCTTTTTCCTCAGCGGCTAAACGATCAAATTCTTTCTTCAGCATCTCTTCGCGGTCACGGCTGAGGCGATAAGCGGACTCCGCGCTTTCTCTTTTAATCCGCGCATGACGAGCCAGCGCAGTCTCCGCAATCTTAATTTGACGCCGGTATTCTGCCAAATAAGGAGATTGATCGTTCTTAATCACCTTGCGCCACGCTTCGTATTCGCTGCGCAGCTTTTCAACATTCATGATGCTGCTCATCTCCCCGGCACCAGCCGCCACATCCTCCATTGAGCGGCGATTCAGGAGGCGCAGATAATTTGATTTAGCCGAGGTTTCAGCCGCAACCTGGGTCATCCCGGACATTAAACGGTCATACTTAGCCTGGAAACTGCGATGAATCGATTCAACGTTGGCGGCGATTGCCGGGTTCTGCCGCGCATAAGCAAGCTTGCGCTCTCGAACATCGTTAAGGGCCGCCTCCGCCTCGGACAAGCGGCCTTGCAGAAAGTTAAGCGTCACTTCAGCCTTCAGCTTCCTATCTTCTAAAACCAACTGAATAAACTGTTCTGCATGCAGGTTTGCCATGAGCGCCGACATCTTCGGCTTGTTTGTCGTCGCAATGATTTTAACCAGTCCCGAATCTTTTACGTGCTGGGTATCAATCCGTCTTAAATAGGACTTCAATGCCGCAGCATACTTGGGATCTACCGGATTTGTGCTATCGGCGTTTTTTTCAAGCGGCGATGGAACCGAACTAACGAACGCTCCTTTTACACCAAGAAATTTCCGAACATCCTCGTTGGAAGCGAGGACTCGCTCTGCAATCTTGAAACTCTTCAGCAGGGCAAGCAGCATTTCAAGATAGTACTCTTTGCTCGACTCTTCGCGAAGAGATCTGCTGACAATGCCTTCGCTGACCGGCACATAACTGCTGATATTAACCAACGAAGTGCTTGAATACAGCCGCACGGCCTTCTTATTCTGGTAATGAGCTAAACCAAAACCGAGCAGAATGCAGATCACAATAAGCAGACGGTAACGGTTAATAACAAGCAGATATTCGCGAAAGGAACGCTCCTCGGGAAAATCCAAATAGATGCGAGATTTCCCACGGCTCGCTGAGCGGCGATCATTGTCAGCACCATTCTTCCCTATGCGCACCGTCGCTGACGCACCAGAATGTACGGACGCGATGGAACGCTGGGTAGGCGCATGAATATCTGAAGTGCCTGGTCTGCCTTTTTCTTCAAACATTTTCCTAATCTCTCTATCTTTCAATAACCAGAGCGTTTCGCTCCTGCTTCATTCAGCTCAGCAGAAAACAAAGCGCAGCAACCTACCAGCGACGCAGCACCGCAGCGCCAACTCTCTCTTGAGCACTATAATCGACAGAAGCGCCGGAAGAATAAAGCAAATTGTTTAAGGACTTAATTGCTGCATGTAACATGGCTTATTGCGCACAAGCAGGCAAACTAGATGTGGTTGCCGGGTCACTGCCCAGGCAAAAGACGAAAAGCCGCCTCTTTTCGCACATACTTTTTATCACCAATCCCCAAAAAGACCCCGTTGCTTGAATTCAAGCTTCCCCGTCAATTTGTCGAGTACGTTACTTAGCTGAAATGCGATTGCAACAAGCAAAGAATATTCGGATTGCAAAACAGTGTTCTTTACGTTCTTAAAATATCCTCTGGTCTTAATTGTCGCATACTTAGTGACTTATACTTTGACCCCGCTTTTGGCGCGTGCCGCATCTGCCCTTGGCATAATCGACTGCGCCGGCCCACGCAGAATTCACGATAAACCGACACCTCGTGCGGGAGGTTTGGCGATTTTTATTGGGGTTTTGTCATCCAGCCTCGTCCTTTTCTTTCATCCGTGGTACCAGGAAATCCGCGGCATGTTCGCTGTCCCCTGGTGGTCAACATATCTTATCGCTTCAACACTAATCGTCATTGTCGGCCTGATTGACGACGTTAAGCAAATATCTCCGCCCGCTAAACTTGCCGGACAGACCGTGGCGGCGGTGGTAATGTATTTGGGACATGTCAGTGTCAGTGGTTTATTAGGTTATGGTTTTCCTGAGTCTTTAGACTTGATCGCAACTGTTTTTTGGTTCCTTGTAATTACCAATGCCTTTAATCTTATAGATGGCTACGACGGCCTGGCAACGGGCCTTGCAGCGATATCATCGCTCGGACTCGCGGGCACGATGATCTTTCGCGACTCGGCGCTGGAGGCACTCTTCCTGCTCGGACTCATTGGCGCGGCTTGCGCGTTTCTACGTTACAATATGTATCCAGCAAAAGTCTTCCTCGGCGATACCGGCAGCATGTTCTTAGGGTTTACTCTAGCCGCAGTAACGCTTGCTACAAACTCAAAAAGCACTTTACTGACCTCAATGGGTGTTCCTATTCTCGCACTGGGAATACCGATCATTGATGTCATCCTCGCCATATGGCGGCGCAGCGCACGCCGGATTCTCGCTTCGTTGATGGGGAACAAAAAGACAGGCGGAGTCATGGCGGGCGACTTGGAGCACATACACCACCGGCTTGCAAATTCCGGAATCCACCCGAGAAACGTAGCTGCAACTCTTTACTTGTTAAATGCGGTGCTGATCCTGTTTGGATTAATTAGCATGATTAGCTTTAACTATGCTCAAGGATGGTTTACGCTGGCGCTGCTCAGCATGGTTTTTATTATTGTTCATTTTGGCATTCATGTCGAGCTTCAGGACAGCGGCTTAATTATCGTTTACGCGCTGAGCAAACGCTGTCATCATCTTGTCGCCAAGTCTTTGCGTATTGCTGTTGATTTATGCGGTTTGGCGCTGATGCTGCTTGCGGCGACATTGTTGATGAATCCCCAACAGCCCTTAGAGGTCAATTTTTCTATCTGGCTCGATCATCTACCACTTTGGGCCGGTCTGCCATTTTGCTGCATCTACCTTTATGAACTGGTCTACCAACGGCGAAAGAGACGAATCAAGGAGCTGAAAAGGCTGCGTACACAGCCGGCAATTGTCGGCATCGTCTTTGCCATGGCATTCTCTCTAATTCCTGCGCACACCGATTCGCTGGAAGTTTTGCTGCTCGCTACGGTATTTGCCGCGCTCTCGCTGGGCTTTCTGTCATTCAGCCGCCGCATTTCAAAATTTCTGCAAGCTCTAATTATCTCCCACGCCGCCAGCGCGGGAGAACAATGATGCGGAATTGCAGTCGCTTCAGGTGCCGGCGAACTGAACAGACGATAAGACTTTTTAGCAAAGCGTCACAAAATGCGGTCTCTGCGGTTTAAATCTGACTCAACGGTCATTTGGCTATTTGTCCTCCAGTTTGCCTGCCAACTTGCGCTCTTGTTTCCGCCATTTGCCAAGATTCGCGTTGTCTTCCGCATGTGCAGCTTCGGGCTCAGCATTGTCCTGCTGACCATCGTCGGCGGCCAACGCCCGGTATCACCCGGACATCCTTCACGCTTATTTGTGGCGCCAATTCTTGGCATCTTAATTCTTTCAACGCTGCTCGCTGAAGATTCTGAAATATTAGCGGGCTTTGCCTCGATAATGTTCAACTTCTCAATACTTGCACCGCTGATCTGGATGCCGAAGCTGCAAATCCGCCTTGCCGGCTTTAAGAAAGTTGTCCTGCTCTACTGGCTCTTTCATTCTGTTGGCGCAGGCGTCGGACTTCTGCAAGTTAAGTATCCCGGACGCTTCGATCCCACGCCGGCGATAAACTATATAGAAGGCTCAATGGCAGCAGAATCAATGAAGATCCGTCTCGCCAGCGGCGAAAAGGTGTTCCGTCCAATGGGACTAACGGATCAGCCTGGAGGAGCCGCTAATTCAGCGTTTGCAGCGATGAGTTTCGGTATCGGTCTCTTGCTGACTTCCAAAGGCTATGTCGCTCCGGCTTTCATATCAGCCAGTATCTTCTTCAGCGTTGTTTGTTTATGCATGGGACAAGTTCGTCTGCTCGTTGTCTTAAGCGTGATTGTCTTTGTCAGCGTACTACTGATGCTGCTGTGGCGGCAGCGGATTATTGCAAGTTTCCGGGTGGCTTCACTGTGCCTCATCATGGCGATCGTCGGCTTTTTCGTCGCCTACGACCTGGGCCGGGATACCGTAACCAAGCGTCTTTCCACCTTGATCGCCGAAGATCCCAGAAAGGTGTACGCGATGAACCGCGGCCTTTTTCTAAACAACGTCCGTTACAATGTTTTCGCTGAATATCCGCTAGGAGCCGGCGCGGGAAGATGGGGCCTGATGAATGCTTATTTCGGCACTAAGGAAAAGCTGCTCTGGGCGGAAATAATGTGGGAAGGCTGGATGTACGATGGCGGCTTACCGCTGATTATCTGCTATTCAACGGCGGTCATGGTCGCGTTATGGGTTGCGATCAGAATAAGCAAATCAAGAACTTCAAGCCGCGAAGTTTCAATGTGGGGCATCTCTCTTGCTGCTTATAATATCGGCCTTATTGCCACAACGTTCAGCTTTCCCGTGTTTTCTTCACAGGCTGGTCTTGAATTCTGGTTATTCAACAGCATGTTCTATGCCGCCGCGAAAAGCGACCGCTTTGCCCCGGAGTTTGATGAGCCTTATTCAGAAGACGAAGATGATTCTGTTGAGACAAGCGAAAGCGAGGCTGCCGTCGACGAACCGCATCTTATAGTGTAGTTATTGCACGCGCTGCACCTTTACCGGGCAAGACACCTTGCCCCAAATCGCTTTCGGTATGTTCTCAAACGGCACCTCAAACTGGTAGCCGCCTACACAAAAGTCTATGGTTTTTTCGATTATGCGATAAGCCGGATGTATCGGGGAATTAATCAAGTCCGCAATGCCGAGCTGAATATTATACTGTCCCGGAGCAAGCGGGCTGCGGAAGCAAAAGTCGATAATGACTTCCGCCCCACCCGGCAATCCCCCTAGGCGGCATTCTTCATCAAGAGACGTAAATTGAATGACTTGCACACCTTTTGCATCACAGATTCCAGCACCAACACTGAAACTGACGGAGGTCTCGTTTTTGACTTCAAAATACACCCGGATGGCGGCCTCTTCGTTCCAATACAAACGATCTATTTTCTCGCCCCGCGTGTTCAGCAGGGCAACATCAGTAATCCGCGCATCCCCGGTGCCGCTTCTAAGCGGCGCGACCTGTCTCGCAAATGCATCCGACCGGGAAAATTCCGCAGCAAGGACCGGCACGAGCGCCTGGGATTGTTCCGGCGCCTGCTCAGCGCCATCGGCATTCGACCTTGCCGCTTCTGGCATTGACTGATACCAGCGGCTGCGATTCTGCTTCTCGAGGATTGTCTTAAAATAATAGTCCGAGACAAGCTTAGCTTCGCCAGCCATCGCCACACGGCCCTGCTCAAGCATTAAGCCTTTGTTGCATAAACTTTTGATACTGTCGTAATTGTGCGTGACATAAATAAAAGTGACACCTTGATCAAGCAAGCTGCGAATCTTGTAAAAACATTTATTCTGAAAGTACGCATCACCGACGCTCAGCGCCTCATCAATGATCAGAATTTCCGGCTCAACAAACACGGCGCAGGAAAAAGCAAGCCGCACCATCATGCCACTGCTGTACGTTTTGAGCGGCTGCCAGATAAAATCACCAAGTTCCGAAAAATCATGAATCAACGGAAAACGCTGCTTCATCTCTTGGCGGGAATACCCGATCAACATGCCATTCTGGAATACGTTCTCCTCACCGGTCAAATCCGGATTAAAACCAGTACCTAATTCGAGCAATGACGTCACGCGCCCGCCTACATAATAGGCCCCCGAAGTCGGAGTGAGCACACTGCTCAACATTTTAAGGAGAGTGCTTTTGCCGCTGCCGTTTTCTCCAACAATGCCCAAACGGTCCCCCCGCACCAAGGAGAACGACACATCATCCAGGGCCTTGAAGTCACGGTGATAACAACGCCGGCCTAACGAAGCTATCTCCCGCAAATGATCGGAAGGCCGCGCATAAACTTTATAGGTTTTGGTTAACCGGTCAGCAATGACGATATCTTCGCTCACGAACTACACCTCAACGGCCACGGAATCCGCGCTAAGCTTAACTGTATCTTCACGGTCTCCGTGCCTAAACAGTATGCGCTCATAAAAGGCAAGAGCCTGATCTACCATCTTCGCGCACGTAAAATACTGCTCGAAAATTCTACGTGAGTGCCCGCCAAAACGCCGGCGCAACTCGTGATCAGACACAAGCTTCCGCAGCGCTTCGTAAAGCGATTCCCAATTTCCCGGGTCAACGAGAAATCCATTCGCCCCATCGCAAATTACTTCGGCCATTCCTCCTGCGCGGCTGCCGATCACCGGCTTGCCGAACATCATCGCTTCAATGAAAATCAAACCAAACGACTCGAACAACGACGGCGCCGCAAAAATATCACAATCTGCATAATGCCGGAACAGCTCATCATCGCTCACCCGTCCCGTGAATAAGACACGCCTCTCGCCCAGCAGCGTGCCGGAATGTGAAGAGAATTCCTCGCGATATGTCCGGCCGTGCTCGTTTTGCAGATCGTCTTCACCAGCAATCACAAATTGAAGCTGCGGAAACTCACGGCAAAGACCAGGAATACACTGCAAAAGAAGGTCAATGCCCTTTCGTTTTTCCAGACGGCCGACAAAAAGCACCCTGACCACATCGTCCCGGCGGCTTGCCGCATATTTCGCCGAAAGATCTTCAATGCCGTGCGGAACAAGACCAAGTCTCTGAGCTGCAAGTTCAACACCATACGCATCGCGCATCGCGTTCACAACTCCGCGGCTGTTCGCCATAACCCACGGCGCATTGGCCAGCACCCAGGTCTCGGCGCGGATCATTTTATCAATATAGTTGAGCCGATGGTTTTGATCGCAGTTCCATTCCGGATGCGATTCTAACATTAGCTTAAAAGTCGTGTGCAGGCTTACTACGGTTCGCAGTGAAGCATCGGCCAGGCAGGCCAGGCCCTCCAAATCCCAAATGGGTGCGGAAACCAAGTCGATATCGTGATGCCGGGCTATTCGTCTGACCTCCTGATGCGCGGTCAGTGCATAACAACGAATCGTATCGGGGACATCGCAAGCCAACTTTTCTTCTTCTGGAAAATAGCGGGGCACAATCCGGTGCACCCAGACCCCATCTTCGAAATCTACGCGATCATGCCCGTCCCCCCGCGTGACAACATGAACATAATGCCCCCGGGATCCGAGCTCAACCGCCATCTCCCGCGTCCACTTGCCGATTCCACCGTATCGCGCCGGCGGGTAATCCTGAGACAAAAAGCACAGAGTCAACCGTGGTGTCTGCGTTCTCTTTACCGGATAAGGAACAAACGGACGGGCATGCTCCAGCAGGGTCGTTTCGCACAAACCTTGCCGGGGCCTGCTTAGCGCCTCCCGCATACCCTCTTCGATCCCTGTGTCAAGCTGATGATGAAAGGTATGGTGCTCGTGCGCGTCAATCAGCCCATGTTCCATCTCCCAGCGCAAGCCTGTGCGCACCATCTCCAACCAGCTTTGCAGACCCTCGAAAGCCTCGTAAAGCGTGAGGACTCCTGGCGAGTTGCGTAGAGTGAAGTAACCTTTGCTCTTGGCGATTTGGGTTCGATCCTTGAGCACCCGGCGGGTATCGCGCAAATGACTGGGAGCGAACTTATGATGCACAAAAGCATCATCAACAAAGATAACTTTGTAGCCGCAATCAACAATCCGCAAACAGACATCTGTCTCATCAAGGAAATAAGCAAAATACTCGTCAAACCCGCCAGCCTCCAAGAGGGCTTTTTTTCGATATGTTGCATTGGTTCCCATTAGCGAACAATACTGGCGCGTGAAGGGAAAATTGAAAGAATCGGAAGGATTTTCTTCACAGCCAAAAACAGCGTTGCCTACACGATCGCAAAGAATATATCTTGATTGAAAACTATATCCGGTATGATCGTATACAAATCCTCCGACGCCTCCCACCTCTTCGCTCGCATACCCAGCAACAATTCTTCCGAGCCACTCGGGCTCAGGCACTGCATCGTCGTCAATGAATGCGACAATTTCCCCCTCCGCCATCGCTATTCCGATATTGCGCGAAACAGACAGGTTCGCCGCCGGGCACTCTCCAACTTTAATCGCCCGGCCGTAACGCTTCAGCACCTCCTGCGTGTTATCTGTCGAAGGGCCATTGACTACGATTACCTCAAAATTCGGATAATCAAGAAAAGCAAGAGAATCAAGCGTATTGCTGATCGTTGCGGCGCGATTGTAGGTGTTAATGACTATCGAAACAGGAAGCGACATAAAGGGATTACTTTAGCGCACAAACTTCCATTTCAAAACAATCACCATTGATACGCCCTTCCACTGGAAAAACGATATCGCGGAAACCTGCTTCTTCAAGCAAACGCGCTAAAGACTCCTTGGTAAACATGTTAAAATGAAAATCCCCTTCGTAATCCTGGGCGCCAAAGGTTACTTTTCTCATTTTTTCAAACTCGTATTCACCAGCAGCAAATTTACGAACCATCGCGCCCCAGTCCGGAGTGATCGCCCGGAATACTCCGCGATCCTCAAGCAGACTCTGCCAATACGGCAGCAGCTTCCGGCGCAATTCCTCCTGCGGAAAGTGTTCAATAAGATGAGCCGAAAAAATCTCCCGCAGGCTTTTTTCACTAAACGGCAAATGATCAACTGCCGCAATTATATCGACACCAGGCAAATCTCTCCGATCGACGTTCAGATAATCGACAAGCGGAACATGCCCGCATCCGAGGTTTATTTTAATACCCTCCTTAAAACGTTCATATTTGGCTTGATCTACAATCCGCGATTCCACAATTTCCGACATATCGGCAGAGGGGCTGCGCCCATAGCGGAACTCATACAACAGCTCATCACGAATAAACTCAAGCCGCTTATACAAATTCCCCACGTGAGCCCATTCTTCATCCCGCAGCTTATCTAAGGCCTGCTTCAACTCTTTATGAGCCTCATGCAGTCCATCAAGGCCCTGAACAAGAGACCCTAAAATGTCGCTCCCCGGTGCTGATCTGAGGAAATTCTCTAATCTCTCCACCCGTTCGCCGAGATCATCCGCGATCTTTCGATAATTGCGGGCAAACGCATTGAACGATGAAATGTGGTTCAGCAAAGCCGGCACATGCTGTTCAATTGCCGTTACCTTGCTTTCCAGCAGTTGGTAGTCCTGCCGTGGCACCATTTTTTCCAGATGCTGTTCAGCAGCAGCTTTTGCCGCCTGCAGCGCCGCCGCCAGCTCAGCAAGTTTGATGTCGTGCTCTTGAATAATTTGTGGGCTTTTTACTGCCGCAATTATCAGCCGAACTAAATAACCGACAACAGGAATTTGAAAGACAATAATAAGCGTTTTCCGAATACAGTTCTTCATGCGCCAGCCAAAAGATGCTCTGAGTAATTACTTGAACTGGTTGTGTTTTTGCTTGCGGATACTATCACTTGTTTGTGCACCCAAGCAACCGCATAGGAAGTTTCAGCACTGCGGCCAAACTAGTGGCAGCACGCTGCTCTATAATGATAACCTTCATCACCAGCGGTTAAGCTGCGATATAAACTTGGTGAGCCTTTTGCGACTGCTCGGAGGGCATGCATGATGTCGGAGTGGATAATCCGGATACTAATCGTATTGCTGGCCTGCGCAGGCATAGTACTTTACCATTTTAATCCCGACACCGTAAGTGTTGTTCTCTGGCATGGCGCATCTTTGCAGCTCCGTCTTGCGCTGGTTATCATCTGCTCGTTCTTAACGGGCGCATTAATCGTCGGCTGCTTTCTCTTCCTGCTCCGGCTTCGCATGCGTATCCAAAAAAAACGGCTCACCCGACTGCTGGAAACCGCCAAAAACCATCAAGAGTTGCTTGCTTCCGCACGAGCGCATCTCGCCCTGGGAGACGCAGAACAAGCCCGCAGCATGCTGGCTAAGGTCTTGCGGGACGAACCAGATAATGTTGTTGCGCTGATCCAGCTTGCTGAGACACACCGGCAGGAAGGCAAACTTCTTGAAGCGCTGAAAATTCTCGAGCAAGCAAGACTAGAGCAAAAGCCAAATGGAGAACTCCTGCTTCTTGCCGCCCGAATTAACAGCGAACTGGGCAATCACACAGCAGCACATGATAATGCGGCACTGCTGCTTGGGATCATGCCGGATAACCGTTATGCGCTGCAATATGCCGCCAACAGCGCGGACGGCCTCGAGCGTTACGATCAAGCATTAGGCTACTTGCATCGCCTTCGCCGCGCAACGCGCGGAGACGAGGAAGAAAGCATTTTACAGCAAATTGCCGGACTCGAAACGCGCGCAGCCTTAAAAAAATACGCCGCAGATTCGGCGCAAAAGAAGAACGCACTTAATGAGGTATTGCGCCGTCATCGCGATTACGCACCGGCATTGGCCGAGTTGGCCCGCCTCGCTGCTGCCGAAGCTGATCTGAATTCCGCGTGCAAACTGTGGTCCCGTGCATATATTGCAGGCGGAGAGGCCGCGAATCTTAGCAATATAGCAGTATCCTGCCTTAAAGCGAACAACCCGCAGCAGGCAATTAAGACTGTAGAAAATGCTATTCAAACACGTGCCGCCGCCGGCAAGTCTACGGCCTACGGGCAAGTGCTGCTCGCCGAACTGTATCTACAGCTTGAAATGGTCAAGGAAGCCGAGGCCGAAATTCCGAACATTAAGCCGGAGAGCAAAGAACTGGAAACTGCTATCGAAGTAATTCGTGCGCGGATATCAGACAAGCTCGGCAGACATAAGGAAGCTTTCACAGCAACTCTTAATCAGCTCAGCCGATTCAGTTTAGCAGGCACAGGTGTGGAGTTTGCCTCGGCGCTTCGCCCGCCAGAGCATCCGGAGCGGCGCATCGAAGGTTTTGAGTTAAAAACCGAAATTACACCGCCTCGCGGATTGTCCGGGCAGTAAGTTCATGCCGCTTAGTCTCGCCTCACGAATCGCTGATTTCCTTTACCCGCCGTATTGCACGGTCTGTCTTGCCGTATTGCCTTCAGACCTCAATGGTGCAAGTTATTTGTCGGCGCCGTTCTGCAATAACTGCATGCCATCTGAGCTTTATGCTGCGGCTTCCCCGGGACAGCGGCAGGGTGCTGGGCGAACCAATCTTAAAGAAGCGCAGGACACCCGCGCTTATTGCCGGCAGTGCGGCGCCGCGGCCTGTAGTCTATGTCCCGGCTCTGATATTTGCATCGTCTGCGCTGCGTTTCCAGCTCCGGTACGTCAGCTCCGCTCAGCGCTTGTTTATGCGGGCGCTGCAAAACGGGCGATCTGTGCGTTCAAATACCGCGCCCAGCGCAGCATGGCGCCCTACTTCGGACGGTTGCTCGCACAAACGCTTGCCGGGAACCTGCCGGACCATCCGGCATTCGTTGAACCCCGCTGGGATGTCGTATTGGCCGTACCCTCGTCAACCGATACTCTGCGCGGGCGAGGCTTCAACCATGTGGGGCTTGCGGCGAGAAACTTCTGCCGCATTACCGGCCTGAAACTTGATTTGCTTGCGCTCAGATCGTCACGAATTCGCAAGCCGCAGGCTGGTGTGCCGCTGAATGAACGCACCCGCAACGTCCAGAACGCCTTCCAGGCCCGGACACGCCTGAAAAATCTTAGCGTTCTTCTGCTTGATGATGTCATCACCTCGGGCGCTACCGTTTGGGCAGCAACGAATGCCGTGCTCACCGCAGGGGCGCTGAGCGTTGATGTGCTGACGATTGCGCGCTCGCCTCGTTTTTCTATTAACCGCATCAGTGCACAAACGATAAATCATGGCTAAGCAACGCCCGGTGTTTTACAATCTCGCTCAGCGCATTTGCGCGGAGCGTCTGGCGCCATTTTCCAAAGCAAGTATCGCTCTTCTTCTGAGCATCGCCGCAACCGTTGCCGCCTGCCGTGACGACTCCGGCAGCACAATGAGAGAGGAAATAGGCAAACTTCGTGAAGAGGTTTTGGCATTGAAGCAGCTTCATTACGAAGTCCTGAACATGCAAAACGAGATTTCCGCCCTAAAAGCCAGGCAGCAAAAGGATACAACAGCCGCCGAATCACCAATCAAGCCAGCAGCCTTTACTCCGGACGGAAGCCACAAGGACGATCCTTTCTTGGGGCCAAAGGACGCTGCCGTCGTGCTTATGGCGTTCAGCGATTTCCAGTGCCGTCCTTGTCAAAAGTTTTTCTTAGAATCTTTTCCGCTTTTGAAGACCGATTTTATTGATCACGGAAAACTCAAATTCATCTACCGCGATTTCCCTGTCGGCTCTCATCTGCATGCAAAACGAGCGGCCCAACTAGCGCATTGCGCCGGCGAGCAGGGACTATACTGGCCGATGTTCTCGCTGCTTTCAGAAAACCGGCTGGAACTGGAAGCGGGACATGTTGAAGCGATCGCGGCTAAACTTGCCCAAGCAAATCAAGAAAAGCTTGCGAAATGCCTGCAAAGCACGAAATATGAAAGGGAAATCGAACGGGACGCCGCCGAAGGCAAAAGTATCGGAGCAAAAGGAGCACCGGGGTTTTTTGCGGGACGAGAAGGACCGGACGGCGAATTGCGCGGCGTTTTTATCCGTGGTGCGCAACCTTACCCTGTGCTGAAGGCTGAAATCGAGAAACTGCTCGCGATTGAGCCGGCGACAAAATAGCGGGATGATTTTTACGCTTCGCCTATGTTAGTCTGCCACAGGAATAACTGGAAATTGTCTCATGCCGCTTCGCGTATTAATAGTTGAAGATGACAAGCATTTCCGGCGTTTGCTCGAGCTGCGTCTCAAGCACTGGCGCACCGATCTTGAGATCAGTGCTGCCGAAACCTTGGAGGAAGCGCGGAAGCTGCTTGACTCATCCAGCGGTAATTTTGCGCTCGTCGTGCTCGATCAGCACTTGCCGGACGGAATCGGACATACGCTTATATCCCATTCCCGCCTTGAGGAATCGGCGGTGCTGGCGGTAAGCGCCGATAATTCTCCCGACTTGCCCGCCAACTCCCTCAAAGCCGGCGCCGGGCACTTCCTGGCAAAGCAGCAGATATCAGAACCGCTTTTTTTGCCGCTGCTTTCCGCCTTAATTGAACGCAAGAGCTTGGAAGCTGAATTAATTAAAACACGAATTCAGCAGTCGCGCATGGAGACCATACGCACCTTGATACGGACTCTGCGGCACGAGATCAACAATCCCCTTGGCGCGGTACTCGGCGGGGCTTTCCTCTTGCGGGCTGAAGGACGGCTGGAAGCCGAACAAGCTCAAGCAATCCGTTTAATCGAAGAAAGCGGTATGCGCATAAAACGCGTAATGGAGCAGCTATCCGACGCAGCACAACTTGAGGAAGTAACCAAGGCGCACGAGCAACTCTTCCAAATCCCCGGGGATCCTGTCTGGGAGCCGAAAAAAAAAGAAGAATAGTTTACTTGCGCACCGCCGCAAGAAGCCCGATATTCTGCGCGCGCTTAATGGCGCGGGCAATGCGGCGTTGATTTGCTGCGGTAAGTCCTGTCATACGCCGCGGCAAAATACGACCCCGCTCGCTCATGAAACGGCTAAGCAGCTTGGCATCCTTGTAATCAATGCTCAGCGACGTATCTTCGAGGAAAGGATCTAACTTCTTACGGCGCCGGACACCAAGATCCAAGGGTTGCGCCCGGAAATAACCCATGGGCGAAGACTGCCGCTGCTGCCGTTCTTCATCGGGACGCTCGCCGCTCTCGTGATACGGCTCATGCTCGTGGCGGCGCGCGCTGCGGTCCTCACTCACCTTAATGACACGGCCCTCCCAAACGGAACCATCAAGTTCTTTGATTGCCCTTTCTGCCTCCTCGGCCGCCGAAAATTCGACAAAACCGAAACCACGCGAACGCCCGCCCTGCCCCTCTTTCATTACTCTCGCTGAGACAACCGTTCCCACTTTAGTAAAATAAGACTTGAGCTGTTCTTCATCCACCGCGAAGCTGAAATTGCCGACAAAGACTTTCGTCATAAGACTCCAAAAACTAAACTAAACTTGGACAGAAGGAACAAAAGACAACCCCTCCAATCTGTCCGAAAAAGTGGTTAAAAAAGACCCGGTATAGATACAGATATTAGTAGCGATTTGCAAGAAATTCGCCCAACGAAAAACCATTCCCTGGCAAAATAATGCCAGATTAGAATGCTCGGGCGTCACAAACATTTAGCTCGAGTCGACTGAAAGCCCTCAGCTCTTTGCAAACCGAAGCTTATAACCCGCGAGACGGCGCCAGCTCTGCTTTAACGCAATAAACTTAAACGTTCTTGCAGTGTTACCGGATTTGTCTCATAGCTGCGCAAGGTTTGCTGCAGGGCAACAGGATCCAAGTCAAGATGCTGAGCGACCCAAGCAAAGCTAAACGCACGCGTGGGGGTCATCTTTCCAAAAAGCCATTGACGGGCACTGCGCACAACATGCCGGTCACACTGCGCGGAACCAAACGCATCGCAAATGGCCCGCGCCAGAACGGCCGCCAGTAAATTCCGCTCAGGCTTCACTCCCCTTGGAAGAGCATATCCATCCTCTTCTTCAACCCCACCGACTCGTACTCTGGCAACTGACATATTCAAAGCCACTTTACCCCTCTTCGTAATGGTGAATGATGAAAATCAGACGTTTAACAACAGCCATTCCGCCGCCGCCCGCCAATACCGCCTACGGTCCAAGCAACGGAATTACCTGGGTTGATTCTTTTGAACTTTAAGCCGCTTTCTGTTTAAGCGTCTTAAAGTTGTATACGGTAACTGGCTGTCTGTCAAGGGCAAATCACGACGAAAGACATTCGGTTACCACTTTAGAGCGAATTTTCGAGAAAGGAATAGTTCCCCAAAACAGCCTCTTTCCATAAAATTTTCATATGCTATATTAGCAAAACCAACATGTCTGAGCCGCCTGGGTGCTCAGCGCAGAAAATAGCACCGGGAGAGTTTAAGACCATGGTCAACAAAGCAATGCAGCAACGGCAGAAAAAGAAAGCAGGCCCCAGCGTGGACACCGAGGATTTCTCATTCAAGAGTCACACGTTGGCTCCAGTACAACGGCAAACATTGGAATACCTGCGTACATTTATCGCTGAGCGAGGATACGGCCCGACGCTGAAAGATATCGCGAATTTTATCGGCGTTCGCTCGCCATCAACCGCTCATTTTCACTTGAGCCGTCTCGAGGACAAGGGCTTTATCAAGCGGGGCGATGACGGATCGATTGAGCTTGCGGATCTCGAAGAACTGCAATCAAACGCCGGACCATGCGCCGTGCCTCTTTTGGGACTGATTGCAGCAGGCTCTCCCATTGAAGCGATCGAGGACACGACGGTAACAGTTGATATTCCCCCTCAGTTTCTTATCCGCAGCAAAGAAATTTTCTGCCTCCAGGTCACGGGGGATTCAATGATTGATGCACACATTCTTGATGGCGACATTATTATTGTCGCGAAACAGGATTCTGCGGATAACGGGCAGATAGTCGTCGCTCTCCTAGAAGACAATACAGCGACAGTAAAAACCTTTCGGCGCCTAAAGGGAGGAAAGGTAATGCTTATTCCTCATAATCCCGCACACCAGCCGATCACAGTGGAGCGTGTCCAAATTCAAGGCCGTGTGATAGGGTTGGTCCGGGAAATGCAGATATAAGAGGATCGTTTGGCAGCACACGGAATGTCCGCTGAGAGCTGTGGTGGTCAAGCGTTTTGGATTGGAAACTTAATCAAACGATAATTGAACAATAAAAGGGTGTTGTATGAAGAAGAATACTCGTGAAATGGATAGCAGCAGCGAAACCAATTCAGAACGTGACCGTGCGCTTAGCGCCGCGTTGTCGGCCCTGGAAAAAAGTTACGGCAAAGGAGCTGTAATGCGGCTGGATCAGGGCAGACAGCCCGAACCAATCAGCACCATCCCCTCGGGCAGCATCGGTTTGGATATTGCGATAGGCGTTGGCGGCGTGCCGCGCGGCCGTATCATCGAGGTTTACGGACCCGAGTCTTCCGGAAAAACAACTCTGACGCTGCATCTGGCAGCTCAAGCACAAAAACTTGGCGGCACGGTCTGCTTTATCGACGCTGAACACGCGCTGGATCTTAACTATGCGGCGAAGCTCGGAGTGGACACAGAAAAGCTCTTAATCAGCCAGCCGGATTCTGGAGAACAAGCACTGGACATTACCGAAACTCTGGTTCGCTCTAATGCAGTAGATCTAGTTGTCATCGACTCGGTTGCCGCGCTCACCCCGCAAGCCGAGCTGGACGGCGATATGGGAGATCAACTGCCGGGGCTGCAAGCACGGTTGATGAGTCAGGCGCTCCGAAAGCTCACCGCGGTTGTGGGCAAGTCTAATACTTGCGTTGTTTTTATTAACCAAATCCGGATGAAGATTGGCGTAATGTTCGGATCACCTGAAACTACGGCAGGTGGAAACGCACTTAAGTTCTACTCTTCAGTACGTCTCGATATACGCCGGATTGGATCGCTCAAAGAAAAAGAGGAAGTGATTGGCAACCGGACTCGAGTCAAAGTGGTAAAAAACAAAGTTGCTCCGCCCTTCCGTGAAGTCGAGTTTGACATCCTCTACAACGAAGGAATCAGTCAAACGGGCGAGATTATCGATCTCGGTGTCAAGTATGGCATCATTGACAAAGCTGGCGCGTGGTTTGCGTTTAAGGGCGAACGGCTCGGCCAAGGACGGGAAAGTGCACGGGCATTTCTTAAAGAAAACCCGGAAGTCCTGGAAGAAATCAAGAATCTGATTATGGACTCCGCCGGTCTCCACGGCCTGCCAGCAGCCTCACTCGATTCGGAAACAACCTTGACCGTTGTCGAAGGAGGAAAGGAATAAGACAAGCTACCTGCGGGCAAATGCGATTTGAAATCAAAAGCATTTGCCCGCTTATTCCATCATTGCCGCAAATATTTCTTTCTCTCTAGAAAACAATATTTCGTGCCCCTCCCCATGGAATTCTTGATAATTTATATGCAGCGGTGAAATTTGCGCAAGCTTCCTGGCCATCTCCACCGGAAGGGTCTGATCTTTATCTCCATGAAGGATATAAATCTTTGGCGATACGCGGCGTAGTATAAGCTCTGATAGTTCTTCCTCAGTATCGTAATGGTACCGCAAGAGATAACACAGCGGCTTTCTCCAGCGGTAGCACGCTGCGTCCAAAAGACTGGAGTAGGGCGAAACCAACACGACCTTATTGACTGGATAATGCGCGGCAAACAGTGCCGCCGCACCAGTGCCAAACGACGTTCCCAGGACGTTCAAACGCGAAGAAATCGCCTCTTGAGAAACCCGAAGATGCCTGGCAAGCTGAAATACTGCGCCGGCCGCCGAGTCGTGTGTCGAATCCGGCGAAGCTTTCCCTTGCGAAGCTCCGAAACCAGGGTAATCAATAAGGACAAAAGCCGTATTGGGATCTGGGAAACGCTGAACAAAGTCGTCCCAAGCAAGAGCCAGCATACCGATACCCGCAAAGAGAAGCCAAATGCGATCCGGCAGAATACTGGCGTGCTTTTCCAACCTCGCGGCTTTGGAAGGAGAATAAAACGCGCGCTGCCGCCCTTCTGCCGTGGGATACTCGAGAAAGACAAACCGGCTGCCAACTGAACTCAACGTAGCTGGGCTGTACGGCTGCGGATTAGGATATAGCAACCGGTGCTGTACCAGAAACAAGCCAACACAAAAGACCGAAACGAAGCACATCAATGCAACAATCAGCTTAAGCATCAAAAGGATCTCCTCTGACATACTGCCATATCGCCGCAGCCAGTGCCTATCCGGTATTGATCAAGCAGTATAAGTCGAGGCAGGCTTTACTCCAAATGCCGCGTTCATTGCTTCTGCCACAGTATACTGCGGACAGAATCCAAGCATTTCCTTTGCCCGGCCGATATCAAAATAGTGGTCTTTAGACATCTGCGAAACGAGAAACCGGGTAAGCAGCGGTTCTTTCTTATATCCGCGGCACGCAGCATAACCTTCGCAGCATAAAGCAACGACATCTGCCGCCCAGACCGGCAGCGTGCGCCGCACCGGCGGCAAACCGTTCCGCAGCAATATATCGTCAATCCAATCCCACATCATTACCGGCTCACCTTGGCTGATAAAATAGGCTTTGCCGCGGCACGCGGCATTGTTTTCCAACGCATCAAGGGCACACAAATGGGCCGCAACACAGTCGTCAATATATACAACATCAGTCAGGTTTTTGCCGTTTCCCACGCGGACGAGACGTCCAGCTTTTGCGCGCTCAATAATTGTCGGCACAAGATTCGTGTCTCCCGGCCCCCAGATCAGATGCGGCCTGAGTGCTACGGTCCATAACTCATTGGAGTTCGCGGCAAGCACAGCTCGTTCCGCCGCTGCTTTCGTAGCTGGATAAAATGCACCATGCCTTTTCGGATACGGATAGTCTTCATTTACCCCGCGAAGATTCCGGCCATCCGCAATAACACTTGGAGAGCTGGTAAAAACAAGTTTCCGCACTTTATGCGCGAGACAAAGGCTTATAATATTTTCCGTTCCCTTTACATTTGTCTGAAAGAACTCTGGATAAGGACCCCACATATCGATCTTGGCTGCCGTGTGAAAAACGGCATCCGTGCCGGGAAACACCTCGGCAAGAGCAGAAACATTCTTGCCTAAATCCAGCGAAACGCCGCGGATGCCGTGCTCCTCCAGTTGTGGATAACGTCCGCGTGAAACAGACCAGACTTCATGACCTTGAGCTGCGAGGCGCAGGCAAAGCGCGCGGCCAAGGAATCCCCCGCCTCCGGTTACGATATATTTCATGGACCACCTTGAGTTTGCGCCCAAACAGAAAGCCGGTCGCGGAAAATTTTCGCATTATGGCGCGCATCAACTGGAAACGCTTCATGAAAGAAAAATCGGCTAATTCCATTTGTTAATGGTGATTGGCGCGCAATTTCCGCAAGCTCTGCC
>JAKPSH010000174.1 GCA_029555385.1 Pseudomonadota bacterium | reverse complement strand
AGCTCCGCTGTTTCTCCCTTTGATGAGGTTATCCACCAAACCTGCGTTGGGTGGGGGGCCTATTCGCCTCATTTCAATAACCTCATTAGCGGCATAGGCGCCGCAAACGCTGCACCGATCCGGCGGCGGCGGTCCGACGCCTGCCCAAGGGCCACGATAACCACGCACATCTCCGCCACACAAAGAACAAATTCCGACTCGTTGTTCCATTAGACCTCCCCTAAATATGCAATCCAATTATCCAGTTCAGCAACGTCTTCGATTCGATAAGCCTTCGCCAAGAAGGCTCTTGCCATCTCCTCGTTGCCTTCGCAAAGCTCCCGATATTCACGCAGCGTCTTTTGAATCCGCTGCATCTGAAGGAGGCGATCTTGCCGCTCCATTCGATCCTCGTAGAGACTGGAAGTTACTTCATCAATCGCTTTGCATTCTTTTTGGTAACGGACACGGGCTTCGTCGTTTTCTTTTTCAACCTTATAAGCTTCGGCCAGTAAGTTTTTTGCATTGAGCACGTCAGCTTCCGTCGACATCTCTTCGCAGCTAAGGACCAATTGCCCAAGGGGCTTTGCATAGTGGCGCCGGGCGCGGTCATGCCATTCGTAGTCTTGGGCATAGATGGTCAGGGACAGTAGTTTCTCAGCATCTTCCTTTTTCTCAAAAACCGCCACCACTTGAGAAGTTCGATCTCCTTTCACGACCCAGTATGGCTTGGTTGGAATCTTAACTTCTGGAACGTCCTTTAGAACCAAGGGCTGAACGGCAACAACCCCCTTCTCCATCAGCTCTACGGTGAGATATTTTTTGAAGTCCTCGTCGCTGAGCACTGCGCGTTCTTGTTCTGTCAAATCCCAGTATGATTTCACGTCTTCCTCCTAATTAGTTTTCTGCCTTTCTTGTTCACTTCCCGAATTATCCATTCAACTAAGTAACCGAAAGCCTCTTCGTTCCCATCGTCCACATCCGGCTTGGCGCCGCGAAATTTCAAGACATGCGCCGCGGCGTGGATGGCTTCATGAGCAAGGATGCTTTGAAAATTCTCGTTAAGTTCACACCAAACTATAACGTCCGCAGAATTCCCAGGCCGATAGGTTCTTCCTTCGGGGACCACATCTAGGGTCAAGTCGCCGAAGTTCGGCCAGCGCCAAAGCACTCGCTTGTTTGCCTGTTCTACTGTGCCGCCGATGATCACTTCGATGTCGCACTTGTAAATTTCGCATTCGATACGAATTATCTGCCGCAGCTCTTTCATCCACCCCTCCAATGTCCCGAGGTTCAGGCGCCGCTCGGGACCACACGGCACGACGGGAAAAATGGCAAAACCCTTGCCCTATCCCGATACTATAAAGCAGCTCGGGAACGACCGCTAGAACCCGCGCCGTCTGCCATACTCAGCAATAAGCAGAGCATCAGCGATTGCGTGAGTAACTTTCACTTGGGGAAATAATTTTTGGGCGTGCCGGTAAGAGACTTTCTTATCTCCATGAGTCAAACAGCCCAACGACTTTTGCCACCGGGCGGGCAGAACG
>JAKPSH010000173.1 GCA_029555385.1 Pseudomonadota bacterium | reverse complement strand
CGTTCTGGCCAAAGCGCTGAACTGCACTGGGCGTGCTTTGTCGGGCACTGCTGAAAAACTTGATGATGAGCAGGCACGCAAACTTGTTGAACCCTGCGGCAAGTGCACCAACTGTCAGGAAATAGCGCGTAGTGCCAGTATGGCTGTCTGGGAAATAGACGGGGCATCCAACAACAGCGTTGAAAATGTCCGGGAGCTGATCGAGTCCTTGCGCACCGCGCCTCCACCAGGATCCCATTACAAGATTTACATCATTGATGAAGTGCATATGCTTTCGGTTGCGGCTTTTAATGCGCTGCTGAAGAGTCTTGAGGAACCGCCGCCAGATACAATTTTCGTTTTTGCCACGACGGAACCGCACCGCATACCCGAGACAGTTATTTCGCGCTGCCAGCGGCACGATTTCCGGCGCTTAACCAATGAAGTGATCGCCGGCAGGCTCGCCGAAATTGCGTGCGAAGAAGGTATTGAAGTCGAAGAAGCAGTATTTTCTTTCATCGCCCGTGCCGCGCAAGGTGGTATGCGGGATGCGCAGTCGATGTTTGATCGGCTGATTGCCTTTTGTGCGAAAAAGATTGATTTAGCGTCAGCACAACAAATTTTTGGCGTTGTCGACCGGCAATGCATGGCGCGTCTAAGCGCAGGCATTATCCAGGGTCAGCCGGTTCGCTGTTTCGAGCTGCTTGACGAAGCGTTTAAGCATAGCATTGACTTGCGGCTGTTTGTCGCGGACTTTGTCCGTCATTGGCGCAATATCTTGCTGCTTGCGCTGCTGCAAAACGATGCGCCCAGGGGCGCTGGCGTTCCCAAGTTTCTGGAGCTGACGCCACAGGAATATAACGAACTGCGCGAACAAGCGGCTGCGCTTTCACCTTTTGATGCACAGAGATTATTCGATATTGCAGAGAGAACGGCGGAGTTGGCGCTGCACAGCAGTTTTTCACGCTTCGTTTTGGAGGCGGGCATTGCAAAAATGGCGGCTTTGCCATCACTGGAACCGTTGCCGGACATTTTGGAGAAGCTTGGAAAGTTGAGCGGTGCTTCTGGTCCGGGTGGAACCCGGCAGTCAAATTTAAGACCGTCGAATCCGAAAACGGGGAAAACAATCGAGGACAGCAGCCGTGCGCTGGAGAGAGCTTGCGCAGTGGGCGAAGCTGCGCCGGGAGCGCTTGCAACGGAAGTCCACATCGAGGAAAAGGAGCAATGGTTTAATCCGTCTTGGCCGAGCTTTCTTGTTCATGTGAAATCGCGAGGGGAAATGCTTTTGGAGGCTTTGCTGAGACGTGTATCTCCGGCGGTATTCACTCCGGGCAAACTTGTCCTGGAGGCAGCTCCGTTCGATCTTGCCGCGCTGAGCGAAATGGACTCACAGCGTAATCTCATAAACTGCTTGTACAGCTATACCGGAGCGGAAAAGTGGGATGTCCGCTTCGTCAAGCATGATGCGGCCAGTGTCAGCGTCAACGATACTAGTGAAGACCCGGCAAGACGTGCTGCTCCAGATTCCACTGCGCGTACGGCGGGAGCTGTTCCAGGTTCTGTGGCGGCGCTGGAATCTCAGGCGCGCCGCGAGCGCAAGAGTGAAGTAGAGCAAGAGGCCAGGGCGGACCCCCTGGTGCGTGCAGCACTATCGGCATTCAAAGGGAGCAAGATCGAGAAGATTTCGATTCTTGATTCATAACACGGGATGCTTAGCAGCGAGGCCAGAAAACGATGAGACTTCCGGGCAGTATTGGCGAATTGTTGGCGCAAGCGCAGAGGATTCAGCAAACAGTTGCTGAAACTCAGGCCGAGTTGGAAAAAAGAAGAATTGAAGGATCTGCCGGCGGATCTATGGTCAACGTAGTGGCTGACGGCACGATGCGTTTGTTGTCAGTGAGGATCGACCCGGCGCTGGCGCAAGCAGGAGATGCGGAGATGCTGCAAGATTTGGTTTGTGCTGCCGTAAACGATGCTCTTGGTAAAGCGAAAGAGCAGCTCAAAGCTGAGTTTTCACGTTTTGCCGGAGGACTTTCCATCCCGGGTTTGGGTTAGGCTGCGTTTATGGGATCCCTGTACCCGCCGGCTATGCGCCGGTTGATCAATGAACTGACGCGTTTGCCCGCGATTGGCGAAAAAAGTGCTGCACGTTTGGCCTACCACCTGGTTACGTCCGGTCAGCCATTGTCACTTACGCTGGCGGAGGTCTTGAAAGAGGCGGCTGAAAAAACGCACTTATGTGCAGTTTGCTTTTTTTTGACAGAAGCTCCGCTCTGCGCAATCTGTTCTGATCCGGCACGCAACCGCGCCGTGCTCTGTGTTGTTGAAAAGCCCGCTGATGTTGTGGCGATTGAACAGAGCGGAGGGTATCGAGGTTTGTATCATGTCCTGCATGGAGTTTGGTCTCCGCTAAAAGGCGTCAGCCCGGATCAGATAAAGGTTAACGACCTGATTAAGCGGCTTTATGCGAAAGAGCGCGGCGATGATCCGCTGCTTGCTCAGGTTGAGGAGATAATTTTAGCTACAAGCACGACGGTCGAAGGTGATGCCACTGCGCTTTATATCGGGAGCAGCATTGAGTCACTGAATATTCCACTTTCGCGCATAGCTCAGGGGCTGCCCAAGGGGGGTGAGCTGGAATACGCAGATCAAATGACACTCCACATGTCTTTTGAAGGCCGCCGCAGGATGTAGCGAAAACGCCCAAGTGTTTTTCTCGGTTTTCGATAAAAGCGCAGAGGCTCCGCTATTATGCACATGTTAATTCGTGGCGTTTTAGCATTCTGTCATCGAAATTTGCTTATGGCTATATAAGGCTCTGTAAGCAAAAGAAAAATTTTCTCCAAAGATAACTGCACTTAAACTGCATTATCCAGTGTCAGTATAATTTTTGCGTGGAAATAATGTTTAGTATATAAGGACATACCCCGCGGGGTGAGTCTGGGTAACCAGCCTAGCCGAAATATCTTACAGTCCAAGGCTGTGGGATATTTCGGTTAGCGCAACGCCCGGACGGCGTTGCCGAATTTCGAGCGCAGCGAAGAAATTTGCTGCGACACTGTGTCGGGGCACGTGGGGCCCCCGACACAGTTTGGAGCAGCGTGAAAAGGCCCAAGGATGGGCCGTTTCACGTAACTTACCTAGCCGCGCGATATCGCCTTGTGAGATATCGCGGCTAGGCTGGCAAAGGAGATGGAAACATGCGTGAACTGATAAAACTTGTCTCGACGGCAAAGACCGGGCATTTCTATACCACCACGAAGAATAAGCGTAAGAAGCCGGAAAAGCTGGAAGTAAAGAAATACGATCCAGTAGTTCGAAAGCACGTCGTTTATAAAGAGAGCAAAATATAGGCGCGGCTCTCAGATTGAGAGACCGGATTTTTCGGTCAAGGAGACTGGCCAGTGGATAATCCTCTTAGTCTTGATGATATTCGTGTTTTGTTAGAGCTACTCCAGCAGCATGATGTCACGGAATTTAAGTTCGAACGAGCGCAAGAAAAGCTCTTTCTCCGCCGCGGCGAGCTCGGCGCAGAAACGCAGCAAGTTAGAGCCCCGCATATCCAGCAAGTCTTTGCTCCCTTCGGCGGCAGCGGTGTCGCGATCCCGAGTGCCGTTGAACAGATGAGAGAGCCGGGCCCAATAAGTCAGGTATCCTCCGCCGCAGTTGAGCCTGCTGTTCCAGCGGCCAATATCTCCCAGGCTGAGCCTGCCGCGGAGAAGAAGAAGAAACTCGCCGAAGTTACATCACCGATGGTTGGTACTTTTTACCGGCGTCCCGCGGTTGACGCGAATCCATATGTTGAAGTTGGTGATATGGTGCGCAAGGGCGATATCCTGTGCATTGTGGAAGCAATGAAGCTGATGAATGAAATCGAATCAGAATATGCAGGCCGGATTGTTGAGATATGCCTCGAAGACGGTCAGATGGTTGAATACGGCGAACCACTATTCCGTATTGAAACTGCTTAAAGACGCGCGATTAGCCCATACTTCCGGATTTAACAACATAAGCCTAACACATGGACAAGCCGCCGTTTAAGAAAGTGCTCATTGCCAATCGCGGGGAGATTGCGCTTCGAGTTATCCGCGCTTGCCACGAACTGGGCATTACTACCGTTGCCGTTCACTCCACTGCTGATGTCGATGCCTTGCACGTAAAACTTGCCAACCAGAGCGTGTGTATTGGCCCTCCTCCTCCAAACGAGTCATATCTTAATGTTTCAGCGCTGATTTCTGCCGCGGTGGCGACGGGGGCGGAAGCTATTCATCCGGGTTACGGGTTCTTGAGTGAGAATGCTTCCTTTGCGGAGATTTGCGGGCAGTGCGGTATCACATTCATCGGACCGAAAGTGCGCACAATGCGCTTGATGGGGGATAAAGCGCGCGCACGGCGCATGGCAATCAAGAACGATGTTCCTACCGTGCCCGGCAGTTCTAATGCGGGCACCGATGCCTCCGAAGCGCTGAAAGAAGCGGAGAAAATGGGTTTTCCGGTGTTGATTAAGGCTTCGGCCGGAGGCGGCGGCCGGGGAATGAAAATTGTTCACGATCCGGCAGAGTTTGACCGTCTTTTTAATCAGGCCCGGAGGGAGGTCGAGGCGGCATTCAACGATCCCAGTTTGTATGTTGAAAAATACATCGCCAATGCCCGTCATGTGGAAGTTCAGCTAATCGGGGATAGTTTTCATAATGTGATTCATCTCGGCGAACGTGATTGTTCGATGCAGCGCCGCTACCAAAAAGTTCTGGAAGAAACTCCTGCTCCGCTCATTCGACCTGAAACCCGCCGGCGGATGCATGAATCCGCGGTAGCATTGGCTAGGGCTATTGGTTATTCAAGCTGCGGGACCATTGAATTCTTAGTCGATCCCGCTACTGAACAGTTTTATTTCATTGAAATGAACACGAGGCTGCAAGTTGAACATCCCGTTACGGAGATGGTTACGCTAACCGATGTGGTCAAGGAACAGATTTGGGTCGCCGCGGGCCGCGAGCTATCCTACTCACAGGATCAAGTTGCGCAGCATGGACACGCTTTGGAATGCCGGATTAATGCCGAAGATCCGCGGACATTTGTGCCCTCACCCGGTGAGATTATCGGCTACCATCCGCCTGGCGGACCCGGTGTGCGTGTGGACTCAGGGATCTATGACCGCTACCGCATACCGCCTTATTATGATTCACTGGTAGCCAAGATTATTGTCCGTGGTCAAAACCGCCAGGAAGCAATACAAAAAATGATAGTCGCACTGGATGAGTGCATTATCGGCGGTATTAAGACCAACATGGATCTGCATCGCCGGATACTCAAGCATCCAGAATTTTGTGCGGGCCGTGTCCACACGCGTTTGCTTGACGCTATTCTCTCTGCGTCTGAGGAGAGCAAAACGAATTCCGCCGCTGTTGAAACAGGCAAGGGGCATTGACAGGAAACAGGTGATGACGATCCGCCAGGCAATTCATCTATCGCGGCTGCTTTTTGCCGTTGTTTTAACTGTGCTGACGGTAATATCCGCGCGGTCATTGCGCGCCGAAGAGCTCGAACCACAGCTTGTCTTAGAAGAGACAGAATTCGATTTTGGCAAGGTGAAGCAAGGAACGGTTGTCGCGCATAATTTTGGTCTAATCAATCGAGGAAATGCACCGCTGAAGATCGGCAAAATTCATCCGGCCTGCGGCTGCACGGCGGCAGTCGTTGACCAAGATACTATTGAACCCGGTGCGCGTACTGAAATCAAAACCTCTTTTGATACTACAGGCTTTAAGGGTCGAAAGGTCAAGACAATCCGGTTGTACACGAACGATCCCCGGCAATCATCCGCAGTATTGACAATAATGGGCACGGTCATGGCTGATGTTGTTGTTGAGCCGGAGCTCGCTGATTTTGCCAAGGTGCCCGCCGGTAAAACAAGTGCGCTGGATATTATTGCGTATACTGCGGAAAACTCATCAACGAAGCTGCTCGATGCGCGTTCGCACTCCCCGGATTTGGAGGTCGAGACACAAGATTACCAGGAGCGCGGCCGCACAGGGAAGAAGATAACCCTGAGACTTAAGGATACACTGCCGCCAGGACAGTTTCGCGGTCGTATCGCGTTGCGCACCACAGACGCTAAAGAACCAGTGGTCAACATACCCGTGCATGCCCACGTAGAAGGGGCCATGAGTCTTGAGCCGCCAGCGATAATTTTTGGTGCTCTTTCAGCCCCGATGCGGGATCCGGTTGTTAAGGAGGCGGTCTTGCGCAATCACAGCGGCAAGCCAATTAACATTGAAAAGGTGGAAAGTGATAATCCGGCTGTCCAAACCGAGTTTTATTCCCTTGAAGGCGGTGCGGACTATACGATAAGAGTATCTGTACAAGGCAATTCTGCTGCAATAATCAGGGCGCGTCTTAAAATTGCAACGGACTACTCAGATAAAGCTCAGAGAAATCTTGTCTTACCCGTTTATGCAATTATCGAGGGAAAGCAGAATTGATCGGCGGTTTTTATCTGCTTACTTAATTACGCCGCGGTCCTGTCTTGTGCAGACTGCTTTCAGCAAGATTGTTATCTTAGTTCTCCTGCTTACTGGTTTTTCCTCACTTTCTTTGCTCGACACCGCACGCGCTCAGCCGGCGGGCGTTTCTTTGGCGCAAATTGCGCGCGATGCTGAATCTGGCGCGATATCCCTCGATGAGCTGGCCTCCAAGCTGATTAAGCTTGCCGAAGAATCACCGGATTTTGAGTCTCAAATCGAACGTGTTGAAATCTGGCTGCCTGGTTTTGAGGAGGTGCTTCGCGTGCAGTTGGAAGCCCGGCTTACTTCGTTGTTGAACTCGCGGGTAAAACTGCGCACCGACGGCCTGAAAGCATTGGTGCGGAAAGTTTTTACTGAAGATAGTCAATATTACCTGACGCTTCTTCGTTTTTGCACTGTCATTGATAATTCTGATGTTGTCCGTTCCTTTCTTGTCGGTGGCGTTCCTGAATTATCGAGACCGGAAGTTCAAGCTCAATTCGGGCAATATTTGAATCTGGGATTGAAGACAGGATTGGAGAAAGGACTATGGAAGCAAGCGCCGATCGAATATCTGCGGCGGATTATTGATTACGATGCTTTCTGGGCCACTGGTGCAACAACAGAATACGCTTCGCGTTTGCTCGCGGAATTATCGCGAGCGGTTGAAAAAGATGATTTTTCTGCGGCCTCCTGGCCGTTAGAAGCTGATTATGTCCAAAACTATCTGCAAGAATTAGCCGCAAGCAAAGTGGAAGCCAAAGAGGCGCTTTTGGCTCTTTACCGTTGGCGAGTAGTGGAATTGGTCAAGAAGAATAATGGGCCGGCTGCACGCCTGCAGTTCGGGCGGATTCTCACGCTGCGTCCGGATGCCAACACCGAGAATGATATGCTGCGGCTTGCCGTGCTTCAACAAGCACAAGGTGAGAGCAGCCGGCAGTTTGCCGTGGACCAGCTGCGGGAGCTGCAGCGCCGCAGAGTACTCGGCGTATGGGATAAAATTGGCCTCGGGTTTCGCGGCTACCTTGGATCAGCCGTTAAGTGGGCGCTGCTTGGCGTGGTTATTCTCTTCGTCCTCTTTTTCTTTTGTGCCGGAGGATTCGTCGTGTATATGATGCTTCCGGAAGACAGAGATGGCGGCAAAGAGAAGAAGAAAAAGCGGCGCAAGCGCGGACCCGGGTATGCTCAAGATGTCGACAGTGATGATGAGTATACACAGCTTCTTGCGCGCTTTGGACTTGATGACCGGGCTACGGAGTCGCAGATCAAGAAAGCTTTCCGGACAGCAGCCAAGAAACATCATCCTGACGCTCACGGAGCAAGCGGTGTCGCGCGCGATGAACAAGGGAACCGGGACGATACCTTCGAAGATCTCCACAAAGCGTACGACAGAATCATGGAAATACGCAGCGGCTGGTTCGGCGGAAAGAAGTAAATGACACTTACTTTTCTTTAGTTATATGTCAAGTAATCCGGTTCGTTTATCTCCCTTGCCACCGCCGGGCTCTTTAATCAGCATTCTTGATGTTGTTTATACACACAGCAAGTCGTCGGACGGCGGAGATCTTTATGTCACGAATCCTGGTTTGCCGTTTATTCATTTGCTGGCTGTAGAGAACTGGTACGAACGCGAATGGTTCGTTGCGCATCGTGAGAAGCTGAAAGGAACAAGCGCTGTTTACAAAGTTCCGACAAAAAATGTGGACGGGGAACAATTGATGCTTGTCGTAAAGAACTGCCGGGTCGGAGAAGATGTGCCGGTGGAGACGCGTACGCTATTTGAATTTATTAATGCCGAATTCAACAGTCCATGGGAAGAGTTCGCTCTTGTTATGGAGATGCGCGAGGGAAAATGCGGCCCTCCTGAAACGCGTATTGAGACCCAACTGCCGCTGGCGATATACGTTCCGCCTGGAACTATGCAGCCGTGGCAGAGCGGAAGGTCCTACGAGAAGATAAACAAAATTCACGCGCGTCATCCGGGAATCGACTTAGACATCCTGCGCCAATACAAACTTATCTACCGGTGGATCGACGGCCAGGATATCGTGGAATGCTTTGCGGATGCCGGCGTGGGTCCAGCCGATTTGCCTAAACATCTGGGAGCAGTTACGGCAAAGGTTGTTGATGACATGGCGCAGAAAGGTTTCGCAGTCGCTGACATGAAACCAGATCATATTATTATCGGTGAAGACTCGGTAAATCAGCTGCACTCTTTGCCTGGTGATGAATCCGGCGGTGTTCAGCGGCGAATAAACTTGCTGCATGCGCTGGTTGAGCAGAGGGACTATGCCGTCATCGATTATGAACTGCTGATACGCACGGCGGCAAACGAAGAACAGACAATCCGGGGCCGCCGGCATTCTTATCTGGCGGAGATGCGGGATCGCTTTACGCCGGCAACCTTTCCGGCGCATCTGAAACCGGTAGAGATCTTTGGTGTTCCGTATGTCTACGGAGTTGCGGAGAGCACCGGCGGACAGCTTTATGTTGTCGGATGCCATCCGAACCTGTTTGATTATTTTCTACCAGAGAGATGGCGGCGCACCCCCTCATGGAAGTTATCGCTGCGCAGTGAGATATTCTATACCGTTACGAAAGACAATATTCACATTGTTTGGCGGACCTCGCGTGTCGGTGAACTGCCTGCCGATTCTCCAGATGCCCGAGTTGGTAAAATAGCTGAATTCGGCTTTAACAGTCCGTTTGAAGAAATTGCGATTGCGGATTATTTGTCCAAAAATGGAGTTCCGTCCGTGTATATGCGCGCGATTTACCGGACGGGCAGCTCTAAATTGGTCGAATATTCCGATTCGAGCCGCTTTGACTCTCATGCCGATATTCTCGCGCCGGATGGTGCACCGGTTCTGTGCCCTGATCATGATTACATAACCATCCGCGGCTATTTTAACGGTCCAGATCATTGGGTAGCCGAGCAGAACGGCCCGCTATACAGACCGCTTGACCTCATGCAGGCAGTAACTAATGCGATAATTACGAAAGAAGAAAAAAAGCAGCTCTTCGATATTGTCCGCCAGCGGCTAAAAAATATCGGCTTTGATGGTTCTTTACTCGAAGCAAACGATATGCTGCTGGCAATTAGCCGAAACGGAGAGTTCCTGCGGGATGAAGAAGGAAAACCAGAAGTGAGAATCTGCAATTTTGAGCTGATCAGGAAAGTCTAACCTGAGCGCGTTTGAGGATCCGGCGAAAGGAGCTGCGCTCAAGTCCTAGAAGTTCGGCTGCTCTTGTCTGGTTGCCTCCGGTTTCGCTGAGCGTCTGAAGAACAAGCTGCTGCTCGAATGCGTTTACTTGTTCCCGAAAAGAGAGGGTTGTTCCGGCTCTTGCCGGTTGTTTCCCGGAAATCTTAAGATCATCAGCCTCAATAAAACGCCGGTGATGATAATGCGCGCGATAGGCTCCGCCTTCGGCGGCGGCCTGTAATTCACGCACATTTCCCGGCCAACTGTGCCGCGTCAGCTTCTTCAATGCATTGGCCGCGAATCCCTGTATGCGCAAATTTTCACGATTGGCGAGCGCAGCAGCAAAATGAAAAGCGAGCTGGGGAATGTCTTCACTTCTTTTCCTAAGCGGCGGCACTTCCAGCGTCAGATGGGCGATGCGGTGAAAGAAATCTTGCCGCAGCATTTCTTTTTTCAGCATCTCATCGGGTGTCCTGTTTGTTGCCGTAATCAATCGAAAATCGGAGGAGAGCTCTTTTGTCGAGCCAATCCGGCGGAAAGTGCGTTCTTGCAGCACGTGCAGCAGCATCACTTGGGTTTCTTGCGGTAGATCGGCCACCTCGTCAATAAACAGAGTCCCGCGATGAGCTTCTTCGATAAGACCCCGCCGCTCATCGGTGGCTCCGGTGAAGGCGCCTTTGCGATGACCGAACAGGTCGCTTGCTACCAAGTCATGCCCGGAGAAAAACGGCTGGAAGCGGACAAATGAGTTTGACTTTCTGTGGCTCAGTTGATGAATGGCCTGGGCAATGACGCCTTTTCCTGTTCCTGTTTCGCCGGTAATCAGCAGAGGTTGGTTGTTTGCGGCCGCAAAAACGGCGGTGTCGAGCACTTCACGCATCAATGCGTTTCTGGTGCTCAGACCTAAAGCCTGCATTGCGGTTTGCGCGCTTTCATGCAGGAGCTCCAAATATCTACTCCGCAGTGCGGTGAACGAGACAGCGTCCTTGATTAAAGCCAAGAGATGACCGGGATCCGCTGGTTTATGCAGGAAGCTCGCCGCGCCGCGTTCCAGTGCGCGAATGCCTACCTCTTCTGTCCCGTGGCCGGTAAGAACTATAATGCGCATTTCTGGAATGACATCGAGAAGCTGCTCAATTAGCGTTAAGCCGCTTTCCGGACCGCTGGATGGATCGAGGGACAAGTCGACTACGGCAACTTGCGGCAGCAGCCCTTGCGCCAGCGCAAAAGCCTCGGTCGAATTCGTCGCGGAGTGAAATCCAAAACATGCGCCGCGCCGCTTTAGTGCACGCACCAGCACGCCGGTTGCCGCGGCGTCATCATCAATGAACAGGATGTTTGCCGCCGGGCCGTCTTTCACTTTCGCTTTTTTTGTTGGCGATTGTTCCTGCGTCACGCTATCCCCCGCCGCAGACAAAACCCACAAACTAAGCCAGGTATTACAGAGGTTTATGTTAAAGATTAAGTATTAGAACAGATTTATCGAGCGCTCCATCAAAAACTACTTGATTAACACGTTTCTTAAAGCCAAACTATCCTTGGTAGCAGGAAAACACTGAGCACGGACGCTCTGGCGCTGATTCTTCAATAGAAGTTGGTCAGTGTTCTGGTGTTTGTTTGCTGGTATCTACCTTCTTTCGTGGTTCGAGGACAGGAGTTTGGACAAAGTGCTGAGTTCTGAACCTGCATGGCTGAGGCTTGCTGCGGCAAGCGATCAAGAGTTGCTGCTTGCGGCGCAGGCGGTAGTTGATGCGGCGTCTTGGTCAAATCGCGTCAAACATAATCTGGATTTTACCGAAGAAGCGCGTGCCGCATTGATTGAGGCTGTATTCCGCGATCCGACCCTTACACGAGAGTTATTTGACTGAGTCAGGCCTTAATATTCCGGCGGCTAAAGCCCCCGCTTCAATCGTGCTGATTATTGACGACGAGGATAGCTCGCGCGCTGTAATCAGAGCTTCGTTGGGCCGGGACAAACACACGATCTATGAGGCGGCAGATGGTGCGGAAGCGATGACGCTCTGTTCGCAGCAGCTCCCTGACGTAATTATCACCGATTTAATGATGCCCGGAGTCAATGGCGAAGAGTTCGTTCGCTGGTTCCGCCAGACGTTTGCGGCCCAGTACGTGCCAATCCTGATGCTCACCGCCCGGGATGAAATTGAACAGAAGGAAAAAGGATTTGCGGTTGGCGTCGATGACTATTTGACAAAACCTTTTAATCATCGCGAACTTTGGGCCAGGGTCAATGCTTTGCTGCGTATCAAGCATCTGACGGATTCGCTGTTGTTGCGCACGCAGGAGCTTGAGCGTGCCAATCACGAACTTTCCCGGATGCAAGATGTGCTGCTTAAAAAAGAGCGTGAAATTGTCGCAATGCAGCTTGCCGGCGCCGCGGTCCACAGCCTGGGGCAGCCAATTACAGCGATTCTGCTCAACTGCCGGGTTCTGGAACAGAGCCTGGAGCAGAAAGAGCCGGCTAACGAGCTTATGCCAGCCGCTGCGCAAAACGCCGCGGCTGCCGGCGCGGCGATAAAGAAAGAATGCGCTGTGGTGCAGAAAATTCTGCAAAAACTGCAATCCGTTGATCCGGAGCGAACCAAACAGTATATGGCCGGAATCAAGATAATCGACCTTGACGGAGAGTAGTTTTCTGGGCGGCACTGCTGCTTAATGCTGATATCTGTGCCGCAGATTAGTGCCGCGGCGTGTTCGTTCACTTATTTCAGTTCTATCCGCGATATCTCACACGGCGATATCGCGGATAGCAGGGTGCTGAAGAACTAATTTTCAGCAACTTGCTAGGCTCAAAATAAGCGCGTAAATCTGCCGCAGCCGGAATTCCCCCCGAAAATCGTTGAATCGCGCTGATTTGTGGCATCACGCGGGTGCAAGCTGAAGTCGCGCATGGGCGGTGGAGAGTTTGACGCTGCTGTGCGCTAGATGCGCGCCGCCGCCCGCCTGCAGAACTCGGCTTGCAGGAACCGGAGATGCTTCACTGCACCAGACAGCACGGCAAT
>JAKPSH010000161.1 GCA_029555385.1 Pseudomonadota bacterium | reverse complement strand
GATCTCAAAGTTCCCCGGTGCAGGGTCAATCCCGGGTGGAGACGCAATTGATGGCACAGCAGCGATAAAAATCACTTAATTATTAATTTCGCCTGGCTCTGCCTTCGTGTTCGTCCCGAGCGGAGGCACACCTTGCTCTGTTCAGGCGTGAGATCCCTCGCGCAATAAACCCTGCCTTTAGGCACGGCTCCTGCGCTCGGGATGACTGTTTTATTTTAACTCAGCGTTCACCCGGGTGATGCCAAGAATATGCGCCATTCAGCGGCTTTCAGGTGGACATCCAACTGCGGCAGACTTATTCGCTTATTGGGCTATCAGGGTGCTGAAAATGAGTTTTTCATCACCTGATAGTTCGGCAGAAAGCCCATCAGGTTCGCAAATGTCCGGAAAGATACGTCATCTTTCCGGACATTTGCGGTCAATCGGGTTCAGTCTCTTCGTATTTCTCATATCGCAGACAGCTCAGGGACACGGGAATGTCTTGCTGGGCGTTATTACTTATATTCTCGGCGGCTCCGTCTGGTACGGCGACTACGGCGAGGTAGTAATCTTCCTCTGTTGCGGTTTGATAACTCAGCAGCCTGGCATCCCGTGTAATTTGCAATGGTGCGGCCTGATCTGCCTGGGGCCTGTCCAGCGATACTGATACCGGATCGAATGGCGAACAGAGCACCGCTGTCCGCATATCGGCGGTTTTGACACGCACCGTAATCGGCTGTTTGTGTGGTGGAAGGAGCCTTGCTATTGCTGCTGGAAAATTTGAAGAAATTTGATTACGCAAAATAATCTCACCCGCGGGGAGAGCGTCAATGGCGTACAAGCGTCCGCCTGGCGGCAATTCAACCAATGGTTCCTCGTTGATATCTGCCCGAAGCAAGATGCGCTTTCTTAGCAGTGATCGAACACTGTTCAAATCTGCGCCGGCGGGCAGAGTAGTCAGCGGCTGCCAAGTATCAATGAAATGCGACTCGCTGGACGATTTGTCCGGAGATTTTTCTTGTGCGGCGACTGATTGGATCAGCCAGGAGAATACGGCGAATGCGGCAATGAGCTGCAAACAGCGGTTGATTGGCCGGCGCTGATCTCGCGTAAGCGTCATTTTACTGGAATATCCCCGGTACGGCGATTATTAAGAGGCTGCTCAGTGAATCCAGGGCAGCTCCTGCTCGAGACTGCAAATCATGGCTGACACTGGAATACCTGGCGGGGCAAGAACAACTCCGCCATTGATATTAGCCGCAAGGCCCGCGAGCACCGAAGATGCCTCATCCGGATTCGATGCCCTGAGCTCTATTTCCCGAATCTCGCTACCACCTAAGGTTGCAAGACTGTACTCTATCTCGTCATGGTCGGTCGAGATTATCAACAGCCGGTGGCCTTTTATATCTATTGCCGCAGGAAGGTCGCCAGCATATGGAATGAAAAACTTCTCCATTGGAAAACCTCACGGTCTACACCATGCTAAGTCCAAGGATCGTACTGTTGAGTACATCCTGCAAGTGTTTTCTTTTGTTGGCCAAGAAACCCGGTGAAAACTATTTTTTGCTGCGACAAGTGCCCGGAACAAAAAGGATTTACCAGCTTCTTGCTGATATTTAACTTAATTACGGATTTGCCGCTTGGCAAGCAGTGGAGTTAATCCGCTCTGGATTTTTTTTCGTTTCGCTGCCAGTCCTGCGCAAGGTTCAGCGCTTCCTGCAGCAGAGGCTCAAGTGCATTTAGAACTTCGGCACCTAAAACGTCTTCAAGGAGGTTCTGCTCGTTTTTGGTCAGCAACGAATCTTGCCGCTGGCGTTTCCGCGCCAATATCTCTGGTGTGACAGAGTTGAGATCGATCAACAACTCCCCAGTGGGAGCTTTAAGGAAAGGAAGCTTGCCTTGTTCGAGCAGCCGCAGCAATTCCTCACTGCTCATCCGTACCAAACGCAAAAATTGCGATGGATGGAGCAGCGTCGGCTCTACAGGTTTATTGCTCATCGACAACTCCTCACTGAAGCAAAAAGTTCAAGCGCGAGCGGACTGTCTCCGAGCAATGCGGCAGCTTTGGCAGTATTGCCGCCGCAGTATTCTAGAGCTTTAGTTCGGGCATTGTCTTCGATCATCGTCACAATTTCCCGAAGGCTGACAGTCTCGCTTTTTGCGGTAAATTCAAGCACACAGTGCATGGCCTCGCTGAGAATGCCTGCACCGGTGGTTTCCGTTGTGCCTAGCAGTCCTTGAAGCGCTTCCTCAACGCACTCTTCGTCAATCAAGCGCAGGTTCCTGAAATTGCCCAGTTCGATCAATTTTGCGACAGTGTTTTCGAGCTGCCGCAAGTTGCCGGGCCACGATTGGCAGAAAAGTTTAAAATATGCACTTTGGCTCAGTCCATCAAGGATTACCGCATCTATGCCTGCGGGCGTATTGGTGATGCGGCGCGTCTCAGAACGCTCGCGCAGCACCTTGCCGAGAGCAAAACAGATGCCGGCCGCGATGTCCAACCGGCGTTCGTGGAGTGGTTTAAGCACTAGCTGCAGTCGTTCCAGGCGATAAGCAAAATCGTCACGCAGTTTTCCTTCGTTTACGAGGTCCTGCAGCGTTCTGTTGCTGGCGAAGACAAAGCGCACATCCGCATTGTGACTTTCCGCTTCGCCGACCCGGCGATAGGTCTTATTCTCAATAAAGGTAATCAGCTTGCCCTGCAGGTCTAAGTCAATGCTTTGCAGCTCATCAATGAAAAGAGTCCCTTTGTCGGCCCTTTTGACGAGGCCCCATTTATCAACAGCGCCGGTATAGGCGCCGGCGACGGCTCCGAAAAGTTCTGCTTGAACGAGTTCGGTGCTGGAAAAATCTCGCGGCGTAATGCTGACAAACGGTCCCTTGCGTCCAGACAACTCGTGCAAGGCTGCGGCCAGTTTCGTCTTTCCGCTGCCCGTGGGGCCAACGATCAGCGGATTCTCGCTCGTGTAACGGGCATAGCGTGGAAGCCAGCGCATCCACACGGACCGGCTTTCGGGGTCCGCCATTGCCGGAACCCAATTGGCATCGCCCAATGGGGGCAGCGGGTTTTCTGGCGCAGCGCATTGGCGGCGCAGCTCGATGATGCAGGATAAGCAATCACGGAGTTGATTCTCAAGTGGTGCAGCAAAGGGGAACCGGTGCGGAGGGGAAAAGATAAAGTTGTCAATTAATCCAGACGGAGTCAGCGTGTTTTCGTCGGCGAAGAGAAGATTTCCAGCGCTGACAAATTTTTCCGGCGAAGTAACTGCGGCAATGATCGTAATGATTTTTCCGAACCGTTCGCGAAGTTCAGACAGAACTTGCTTCAACCAGTGAGCATCGCTTGCGGACAGACGCAAACCAATTTCGACGAGCACGGCATGTGCGCGGTGCTCAATGACGGCAGATTTCAATTCTGCAAGATTTGCCGGATGGACTTCAATTGCCTTAATGGAAGTATTACGGTCAAACTCCTCAGCGGCAAGCGTAAAACGGCGGACGAAATCATGTGAACCGGCGATACAGAGGTGCAGAGGCAACTGATCTTCTTTCATGGCTGCTGTCCGAAGGAGCTCTGAAGTGCTGACTTCAACTGCAAAATTCCGGTGCCCAAATAGGCGGCAGCAAGGCGCAGATTGCCGTTTGCTTTCTCAAGGGCGGAGGACGCAGCCAGGGTGTCGGGAACATAGTTGCTCGCGCGGCGGAAACGCAGCCAGCGCGCTTTCGCCTCTGCGATAGCGGCAATAATCTGCCGCTCTTCAGTGTTGAGTCCTGCATAATCTTCGATTTGCAGCAATTCGCGAACAGCGTCATCAGGCCCTTCCAGTGCGCCGGAGTGGGGTGCGAAATGTGTCGTTGTTAAAGCCTCGAGGACTGCGCTGCGGAACTGTTTGATGTTCCCTGGCCAGGACATGGCCAATAATGTGCGCAAGAATGCGGAACTGGCCTCGAAAGCTTTTATTGGGTATAGCCTTGCTGCTTCACCATGAATGCGCTGCATCAGCGGCAGGAAGTCCTCTGTTCTTGCATTCAATCCCGGAATTTCAATTATTTCGGCATCGGTCAAGCGCTGCCAAGCTTGAGCGGTTTCCTCAACGCTAGTGCCGATAATAAGCATCGTTTCGTTTTTTTGGCCGCCCGTATCCTGTAAAAGCCTTGCTGCTGATTCCAGAATTTCTCCGGTATCGTATTCGGCATGGTCAATTACTACTGTGGCAGCGCAAGAAAGGAGCGATGAATTGCCACCGGAGCTACTCGGGCCAAATATTGCTGTTGCTTCACCGGGCCAAAGATCCAGGGCTATTTCCGTCAAAACACCGGGCCGTCTGCGCTGGCTGTGAATGAACTCCGCCAAAGCATTTCGTCCGCAGCCTGCTCCTCCCTTGACAATACAAACCGGTACGCTGCGTGCTGCTGCTGATTCTGCCTGTGCCAGACATGTGCGGGAATTGCGAGCCTGGTAAACCAACTGCTGTTTGGCGCGGACAAGCGATGCCGTGGATGCCTGCTGCGCTTGCGCTGTCAGGCATTTTTCGATTGCTTGCAGAACTAGCTGAATGCTTCTCGATGAATCGATCTTAATGTAATCGACGGCGCCAAGTTTTAGGGCTTCGACCGCAGCATATACGCTTGGTTCATCAGTCCAAAGAATAACTCTGGTTTGTGTTTCGCTGTTTGCGGCTCGCAATGCCGGAAGAATATCTAGCGCAGTCCCAAAATCACCCAAAAGATAATCGAGAACTAAAACGCACGGTGTGCGTTTAGTGATCGTCTCAAGAACACCAGGCCGCAAGTCTAAACGCTGGGCAGCTAAATGCTTGGCGCGCAGCAGCAGCTCTAACTCGGCTGCCATTTGATGTTTGAGCGGTTCGCGCTCATTAAGCACGATCAGCACATCTTCGCGAATAGGCACGGTGCACCTTTGCTCTTTTTCCCCGTTGACTACGAAACGGCGCATCTCCGGGGAAACAACAAACCAACAAAACCCTACGTAACGTAAACTAGCCGCGAAATTAGTTCCCCTACCGGAACTGTGCGTAAATGAAAAGCAGCCGCTTTTCACCTTTTTCTACTATTCGACCCATATATTTCGCAAATTTGAGTCTTTCTTGGCGCTTCAAGAGTCTCAAAAAATATAACAGTAAACCAACCGGCCGGAGACGAAGCGCCATCATATAATTAGGACGTAAGGCGGGGACCGATTGATTCAGGTACCTTTATGCGGGATATCCTCATTGTAGAAGACGGATTTCACGAGCGTGAAAGACTCTGCAAACTATTTAGTGCAGCTCACTACTCGGTGAGCTCGGCGGAAACCGTTAGCGAAGCCGAGAAGATTCTTGCGCAAGAGCATTTCCGCCTGATTATTCTCGATATCGGTCTTGGAGATAAATCCGGTTCTTACTTGTTTGAGCGGATCAAGAATCAGCCGCGTGTCCCGTATGTGATCATTCTGACCGGCAACCCTTCAATTCACCTCAAACAAAGATTTCTCGACGAGGGTGCAGCAGCATATCTTGTCAAAGCGTCGCCAGCGGCAGGCAACGAAGCATTGATTGGGAGTATTTGTTCCCTGCTGGGCAAGCCGCATCAAGAAGAAATGACGGGCATTGCTCTTGAAGAATTCTTGCAGCGTTATGTTACCGAGTCCTCAAGGCAGTTATTTTTGGATGCGGCGATGCAGGTGCCTCCGTGCAAGCGCTGCGGCAAACGATCTTATCTCGTTTCCTTCATGCATAAGACACAGCTACCGCCGTCGATCGAGGGAAGAGTGGTTTGTGCGGAGTGCGGTTGCGAAATGGATGCAGAACTAGGATGAACGGGCTGTTTCATATACTCACCACTCCCGGCGGGCGGCTCAATAAATCAGCCGCTCATTCATGGCCGTTTTTTGTTGATTTTTTGCTGGTATCCTTTATCTGGCTTAATCTTGTTTTTCTCTGCGGGCTTGGCAGTCTGGGCAAGATTGCTCCGGAGAACATCGCTCAATTTGTAAGCTGCGCCACTTTACTCATATGTACAGCAGCATGTTTAAATCTTTTTGTACCGTCTGCCGGTTCCTGGCGGGCATTCTCGCTTTTTTTGTGCTATGCCGGGCTTGTTTTTCTCCCGCTGCACAGCCTGGTTCTTGATGATTCGCGGTTGATGCTGCTGTTGGATCTTTATTACCTTTTTTTACTGACGATGCCGGCTTTCCTGAGCCTTTGGTCTTGGCAGCTTCAGGTCGCCGCCGGATTAGCGGCGCTTACTGCGGTCTCTGTCCTGTGGCTGCCCGTGGGCAGCGCAGAAGCACTGCATTCCATTTCCTTGCTGTTGGTTGCTACCGTTCTCTCGAGTTTTGTAACTGCGCTTCGGGTAAACGAACCCGTGCTCGAACTGCAAACAATTGCGTTGAAAGGGCAGCGTTTGGTGGAAGACGTTTTTGCGCATCGCTTGCCGCGCATGGCGTGGAATGTAATTTTGCTTGAAGCTGGTCTACTGCTGCTGCTCATTTTTGTCGATGCCTCAATGAGCAGCGATGAGCTGACTGGTCTACTTGCACGCAAGGGCTATGGTTTCGTTGTTCTGCTGTTCGGCGCGATGCTCATTCGCATTTCAAGACGCGAATACTTGGGTTATGCGGTCGTTCTAACGACAGTTATCCTTTCCGGAGTGCTCTCTGGGGCGCGTCTTGAATATCAACAGGTTCATTATCTCTTGCTTGTTCTGCCGCTTTGTTACTTGGTGCTGATTGTTCTCGCGCTGCCTGTCAAACTGGAACTGCAAATTGCGGCAGTATGGCTGATTTTTCAAGCGGATCTGACGACAAAAGTGCTGCACGAACTTGCCGTTGAAAACGGCTTGATGCCCGCTGTTGCTGCTGCGCTGCAACTATATAAGAGTGAACTTTTTGCCGTCATAGCTATCACATCTGTTGCCGCTCTCGCTGCTCGTTCGATACAGCGTTCACGCATCGTAAACTTCTTTCATTTTGCCGAGCAGTACCAAGGTATGGGAGGGGAGGCCGCGCCAGTTGCCGGAGGGGAAAGCATGCGCATCGGTGCCAAGGGCCCGGCGCATTTTGCGCGCGCGGCAATCGAGGCAATCGAACCGGAACGCCGGCGGCTGCTGACAGTTGGAATAATCCTTCTTGGCGTACTTTCTTGCATTACATCATCCCGCCTCTTGGCCGATTTCGGCGCTGGCGTCGGCGAGTTGAGCGTTCTTGTTTGGCTTATATTTCTCGCATTGTGGACGCTGATTCTATTTCTGGAAAGAAAGAATGTTTCTGACAACGTGTTCTGGATGTTCGCGGCACTTACTGAGGTGGTGCTGACCTTATGGCCGTGCGTGCTGCTGTTGTATGTTCCTCAGCCAGGCAACAGATGGCTGCTTTGGCCGGCCTTTGTTCTCCTAGGCTTGGGTGCTGTTCCGTGGGCAACGAAAGAGCTGATTCCGCTGCTGTTGGTTAGCTGCTTTGCCGGGCTGGAAATTGTTTATCGTCTTGACTTAGGAGTTGTTGTTGTCCTTGTCTATGCCGCTGCGGCTGTTCTTGCCGTGCTCTGCTCAATTCAAGGTGCACAGAGGATGAAGGAGAAGAGCCTGCTGCTGAAGTTTCCTTTGCAGGTTCGGGAATGCCAAACGCTGCGGGAGATCGGGCATTTGCTTGCCGATTATTTGTTGACGCTTTTTAATTCCTCGGCAGCTCTCTCGTCGGCGTCCAGCGAAGACTTAGAATTAATACGCAACGGACGGATCTTCTCTCTAGCCAAAGATAAGTGGCCGCTGGCGGATTTGGGCCGTAGCTTCCCAACCGAGCAGGCTGCAAGCAGCGGATGTTTTGTGGGGAGCATTAATTGGCTTCCGGCAAAATGGGGTTTTGTTGATGACCGATTCGGATTTTTTTCGGCAGCTCACGGATTGTTCGTTGCGATTTACGCAGGAGAACCAGCACTGCTGCGTCAGCAAAGAGATGAAAAAGCAGCGGCAGATGCCGGCAGTGCACCACAAAAGAACTGCCTTCGGCTGCTTGTAACTTCCCGGATTCCGGTGCTTAATTGTTTGCGGACCAATGAGCTTCGCACAGCAGAAACGCTAGTGGCCAGCGCTAAAAGACGAATCGATGAGCTGGTCGTGCAGGAATTTTTGGAACATCGAGAAAGAAGTTTCGAACGGCGGCTGCAAGAACGAGAATATGAGCTGAATGCACTGGTTCATGACATTAATAACACGGTGCAGGATCTGACCCTGCTTTGCGATACGGTATTGGAAGATCTCCTGGGCGAGAATCGACCCGCGGAACCCCTTGACTCTGGGTCGGCGACAGGGGAACTGTGTGCTCAAATCAGACGTGTGGCAAATATCGCGCGGTCGGTGGCTCTGGTTGTTTCCGATGCTAAACGGCGACGGGAGCTTGAGCGTTTACCCGATTTGCGTCCGCGGGAAATGGTCGAAGTGTCGCGTGTTATTCGCGAGATCGCTTCTTTTTCCGTTATACGGGCGGAGCGAAAACGGGTTGAAGTTGATTTCAGTTGTACGAGCGACGAGGAAGTATGGGTGCGTATCTCTGCGCGTGAACACTTAGAGGCCATCTTACGCAATTTGCTGAATAATGCCATTGCCTATTCGAAGCCAGGGGCTATTGTAAGAGTGGAATTGCATGCCTCGAAAGACTGGGTACGTGTCGAAGTAGTGGATAATGGTCCCGGCTTTGCCCCAGAGGAGCAAGAAGCTATTTTTCGCTCGGGTTTCCGGGGCAAGTCATCGCTCGGTGTGAGCGGGGGGCTGGGACTGGGGTTGGCAGAGTCCCGGCGTATTGCGGAGGCAGGCGGAGGCGAGCTTACGGCGTTCTCTGCCGGCGAAGGTGGAGGCGCTAGCTTCACACTTTCTCTGCCCCGGGTAAATCCTCCGGTGCAAAGCAGCTTTGCCGCATCGTGGGCGCTGATTGTTGATGATCAGCCGGCTCTTGGGGAGATGTACGCACGGCTGTTAAGAGCGTTGTCTTTGATGCCCCTGGTTGCACATTCGGTGGCCGATGCCCTGGTGATCACAAAAGAAAAAGGTCGCCCGTCAATTGTACTGACCGATATCCACCTTGGAGAAGTGAGTGGTCTTGAGCTGGTGAAAAGCCTGCGTGCAGAATATGGTCTGGCTTTACCGATACTGGTGATCAGCGGTCTGACTGATGCGGATATTGCTGAACAGGCACGCAGTGCGGGTGCAACAGATTTTGTGGCAAAACCCATCGGCAGGCAAGCGCTCTATGCGCGAATACAAAGTCTGCTGCCGGCCTCTGAACGTGGAGAATACAACCGATGAAATCCGATGAGGGCAATGCGACTGGGCCGGAAACGGTGATGCCAGCCGAAAACGAAGAACGTGTATTCGAGATCCGGATGTCTGAAATGCGGCGGATTGTTCACAATGCAGTCTATGCGCGCCGGACCGCTTTGGTGTATCAGTTGGCACGGCAAGTGTTTGAAGTGTTAGATGCCGTACCGGCTGAGACGGCGCAAGCGGCAAAGAGCGATCCAAACTGGCAGCAGGTTGAGTCTTTATCCCAATTGCGCGCAGTCGTCGGCGGGAGGTTTCAAAACTTGAAGGAGAAGTGGATTAAGGCCGGGCTGCCTCTGCGCGAACATCGCGGAGACCGTGCGGAGCGGGCTAATCTGGATATGCACGGCTGGCTTGAGCTTGCTTCATGGATCTCGCGTCAGGGGTTTGAAGTCCGGCTGGCTGATCGAGAAGACTCATGCCTCTTTGAAGTTCGAGAATCGTCAGAAGCCAGGAAGGATGTGGAACCGGAAGATTATTCCAGATAGCGCTGGAATAATTTCTCAATACGTGCGGGATTTGCTCACCAAAGCCAACGGTTTACTGGCCGTAATATCGCCTTATGAGATATCGCGGCTAGGCGCACTGGTTTTATGCGGATTGGTGGTACGAAAAACGCGCGTCATGTGCAATCTTCTTCGAATCATAATTCAGACCAGCCGTCTTTTCTTTTCGCTTGAGAAAAGGGGTGCTTAGACTGCATGGCTCCGAAGCATCGGGATCTTGCATGGACGGGCTTAGACACTGGAGAGTAAGTAGATGAGCAAGAAAGACGGGCCCCCTTGTTTCTTGGTGCTTAAGTTAGCAGGCTAGTGTGTCGTGTATGAAATAGACGGATAGTTTTGAACATGGTCGAACCAGCGCCGCCGCGGTTCGATCTGTACCGTGACGTGCCGGAGTTGTGCGGGCAACTGCATTACGCAGCCGGTGCTTAGTGATGATATTGGAAGGCGGGGGAGACTCATTATGCTGGGCGAGACAAACTCAGTCAGCGGATTAGCAGGCCGGCGGCAGGAGGATAGTATCCCGGCGGCGATCACTGACATTGGTTGTGAACGGGAGATTAACGAAGATCGGTATGCCGTGGTCGACTGCCCGGCTGGACGGGTGTGGCTCGTTTGCGATGGGATGGGTGGATCTTTGGGAGGAGAGTTGGCCGCACAACTCGCCATTGACGCGATTAAGCGCGCTCTCGAATCCCGGCAATTTGATAACGCGGAGGAAGCACTTTGCTTTGCAATTGAAGAAGCAAACCGGACTATCGTACTGCGCAGGCAGAATCCTGCTTTTAGCAGCATGGGAACTACGATTGTTGCTGTGATTATAAAAGACGAACAAGTAGTAGTAACGCATGCTGGCGATTCGCGAGCCTATATCGTCCGGGGCGGTGAAATTCAACAATTAACAGTCGATCATACATATGTGCAAGATTTGGTAGATCGCGGTGCGATTAATGCCGAGGAAGCGCTTTCGCACCCGCAGTCCCATGTGCTGACACGTTGTCTCGGTGCTGAGCCTCGCCTCGAGCTTGAATGTCAAACATATTGGTTATGGGAGAGCACCAATGGCGAGCCAGAGGATCGTCTCGTCCTGTGTTCAGACGGCCTGTACAGCTTGGTTTCGGATCGGGAAATAGCAGAGGCAGTAACGAAGTATTCACCTCAAGAGAGCTGTGTTCAATTGGTGGAGCTTTCAAAATCACGCGGCGGTTATGACAATATTACCATGGCCGTGCTGCCCCTGCCAGGACAGCTGCATGAAGAAAGCCCGGGAGTGACTGTGCGCAAAGGAGGCAGGCGGCTTGGTTCGGCGATGCGGATTAGGGAAGGATTTTCTAATTGGCGATTGCTTATTTGGGGCGCGCTAGTGGCTGTGCTGGGAATGATTATGGCCGTCGCTGTTGTGATGTTCTCAGAATAGTAACACTGACAAGGGGAAACCGCGCAAAGTATTAGCGACAATAGTTTGGTTTTTGGAGATTACAAGAATGGACGATGAAAAAGGGTTCACCGAAGAAGATATCGAGAAGAATGAGAAGGATCCGCTTGAGGAGAAGAGAAAGAATTTGGCATCATCACGCGCACGCAACAAGACTGTGATGTTGTCGCCGGAAATGACGGGTCAAGTTAGAGCACTGCTTCAAGATGGCGGATTCTCGGAGAACAGCGAGCCGTGGAAATCGTCAGGCTCCAGTCCTATCGAAGACTTCCTTCCGCCGCTTACGGATTGGGAGTCGCCACCGGACGTAGAAAAGCAGGAAATGGACAGAGGTCGTAAGTCGCCGGCGGATTCGGGTTCTACGGGCAAGTTTGGACGCGATGATCTCGATGAGATGATCGACTCGGGCGGCCGCGTTGATGAGAAAAGACCCTCGGGTTTTGATCCGTTAACTAATGTCGGTGCACCGCTGCGCTCAGGAGCAACGGGACGGGGTTTTCAGGCTCCGCCGACTTTCGGGGAACGAGAGCCGGAAGCGGCATCGCGCTCCGCTCAACCGTCCTTTACGGTAAATCGCGCTGCATCTGGAGCTGCGCCAAGAAGCGGCGGGTCGTCTGGGCGGGCGCCTCGTTCGCCGCTGGAAGCTGGTGGAAGCCGCATTGCTCCAGTCAGTTCAGCGGCGGAGAAAACGCGGGTCGTCGGTTTTTTGATTAGTTTTGACAAGGATAAAAACGGAGAAGTGTACGAGATCCGCGCCGGTCGATGGCTGATCACCTCGCGCCCCACGGATCATGGAGATTATATCCTTTTTAATGATGATACCGTATCGCCGCTGCACGCGATTATCCGTGCGACAAAAGAAGGAAAGATTCAGGTCCTGGATCAGCTTTCCGAACACGGCACTGGCGTGAGACGGGCCGGAGAGGAAAAAGAAACTGAGGTGGCCGGCAGTTTGGAAACGATTGGGCATGGGGATGTGGTGCGCTTTGGGCAGCGTTATTTTGTCGTGTGCGTTGTTCCGGCAATTAAGGGGCAAGAAGGATAGTCGGTTTGATTGATTAATGAGCGGCGACCATTTCCTTAATTTACAGCCTGGAACGATCGTTAATGGTCGTTACGAGGTGGTGAAGTGCCTGGGTGCAGGCAGCATGGGAATGGTTTATGCTTGCCGTCATCGTGAACTTTCAGGACATATCGTCGCAATGAAGGTGTTGTTTGCGGAGGTGGCAAGAGACGAAGTTGCGGCTGCGAGATTTCGCAACGAAATCGTCGCTTCTTACGCCGTGAGTCATCCCAATGTTGTTCGTGCTTACGAGTATTTTCGCGACGGAGACCTAATTGCTTTCACTATGGAATACATTGGTGGAGGTGATTTGGCGGATCGGATCAACAACGACGACGAAATTCCAATCGATGAAATAATTGGCATGCTTTGCCAAATGGCTTCCGGGATGCAAGCAATTCATGATGCCGGCATAATTCACCGGGACTTGAAGCCGGAGAATATCCTGATTACATCCCAGGGAAGCATCAAAATAACTGATTTTGGTATAGCCCGCCGCGGGACTGGTCCAAAGCTGACCGAACATGGAGGAGTTGTCGGCACAATAGATTATGTGAGTCCGGAGTATCTCGAGCGCGGCCAGGTCGATGAGCGCTCAGACATCTATGCCATGGGCGTGATGGCTTATGAGATGATTACGACGGAAGCGCCATTTCGCGGCAAGAGCGTTATCGAGACAATGACGATGCGCCTGAGGACCGATCCGGAACCGCCGCACTATTTACGCCCGGATTGCCCCGTGGCACTGAGCAATATTGTGCTTAAGGCAATGGCGCGTAATCCGGAAAGACGTTATCAATCTGCAGCGGAAATATTGGACGATCTTGAGGCGTTGCGGCGAACGCGGCCTAATCAGCAGATGCGTAGGGTTGCTGCCGGAACCAGTCAGCCGGATGCACGGATTATGGGAGACGGTGCGGGCCGGATGTCCGTGCGCAGTGATGGGACCGAGATTTTTGGGGATGAGGAGGCTGGCGGGCTTTCTCCTTTCTCGTTTGGCGAAGATCCGCTGGATTCCCAGCCGGGAGATGATGAAGAAGCTGGGGAGATCATGGGGGATTCGCCGCAGACGAGGCAGCGCGGGGGTACAATGAAGCTTGGGCCGAAATCGGTTCCTCGCGTGCTGCGCCGCAGTGAAGAACCGAAGTCGAGGGCCGGTGATTTTGGTGAAGATCCGGAAGCGCTGGAGAGCGTATTGATGCGCAAGACGCCGGCGCTTCAGGAGTTCGGTCGAGATTTCGGTCGAACGCCTAGTGACAGTGCGGCGTTGAAGGTCGCCGTTTCGCAGAGCAGTCTTTCAACTGAAAGAGTTAGAGCATTGTCCCGGGACATCGATCGAGCCGAATCAAGTGGGTTCTTCAGGACAATCATTACGGTTTTGCTTGTTGTTTTTATTGGTTTTGGCGTTGGCCGTTGGATTCTCAAACGGTTCCTCAGACCGGATTACTTTAATGCTTTTGAAGAAAGAATCGTTGTTGAAGAGCAAAAAGAAGTAAAGTCCGGTGAATAATTCTGCAGCGCCGGACGTTTTCTTGCCGCAGCTCAAATCTTATTGGCTGAGTGAATTGATGGCCATATTGCTTATTGCCTTTCTATCTGCAACTTTTCGCACCGGTTATGCGTAATTGCCATCAAAAGTATTTGTGGTGGAACTCATTTGCAGGATATTGAGATTCTAGTTCAGTTTCTTAAGGGCATTTATTACGCAGCCGGAAAATGCGGGTTCTAATTGTAGATAAAACTGCTGAAGGGCAAGCGCTTTGTGCGCGGAGAATCGAAGCGTTTAACCAAAGCGATGTCGAAATGCTCGATCTTCGCGTCAAGCTTGTGCTGGACAAGGATTGGCAGGCGCAGATTCATGACGCAGATGTTCTGATTCTCGGTTCAGGACTGGCCGAGGCAGCAGCGCAAATTGCACGCTCTGCGCTCAATCAAATGCCGTGGCTGCACATCATCATGTTTGTTACCGAAGAAGCGTATTCCGGCGGAGCATTCCGCGCTGCTCATGCTGCGGGAGTGCGCAAAGTATTGCCCGATGACGCCTCTCCTTTAGACCTGCTGCAAGAGCTTGTTGCCATTTACGCAGAATTCCGCCGCGAGGGCAGAATTCGCGAAGCGCGCATTGTGTTGGTGACGCACGCCAAAGGCGGTACGGGAGCGACAAGCATTTGTGCGGCGCTGGCCGAAGTGTGCAGTGTCTACCGGAAACGCACCATGCTTTGGGACCTTGACGTGGAAACGCGTGATTTATGCCGCTCGCTTACCGTCAACGGTGCGGAAGCAAAGGTTGTCAGCAGCTGGGTCAATGGTTCCAGAGAAATTTCCCGGGACAGCATTTGTGATGCGCTTATTCCGGTGAGCCAAGATGTTTCAGTGCTCATGCCGCCAGACAGCATGGCGGAGGCGATGGACCTTGTTTGCCATACGGATGGCATGGCGTTGTGCACCCGGTTGTTGGAACTAGCGCGCGTGATGCACGACGTGATCTTGATTGATACCGGGGGGAGAATCGGGCCGGCGACGGGAGCGCTTATGCGGGCCGCGGATGAAGTGCTCATAGTTATTGATGATACAGTTCTTGGTCTGACTGCGCTTGACCTGTTCTTGAGTTATGTCAAAGCGCTGGTTGTTGGCACTGAGAGAATTAGCTTTGTTGTTAATGGCTACAGCGGTTCTTTGCTTGCTGTGCCCCAGATTGAACAGGAACTTGAGCCGGTGCACCACCTGGGACCGCGTCCCTGGCGGCTGCCGCCTGTGCCTGTTGACCCCAAAGCATCACTTTGGCCAGGGAGCGGACGGACACTCTACAGCATGGGCCAGAAAGCCACTCGAGCCACACTCGAAGAAATCGCCAGTCAGCTCAACCTTGTGCAGCGCGGCGGAGTGGACGCAGCGGGTGCGGGAGGCCGAAGCGGTGCCTGGTGGGAACGCCTGCTGCCGCATAAGCCAGGAGAAGTCACGCCGGGAAATTAACTGGTTGATCAATTTGCCCGAAGATCTTACCGTTTGTAGAGAAAATACCGCAAGATTTGATAAAAATGTCAGGTCGCGGTCCTTATGCTCGTGACATATTGAACTTTTTTCTGCTAACGTGACAGACAATATCATTTTTTTTAATGCAGTTAATGATGATGTTCGCATCATTCTAATTTGTGGGGAAAGGACATGAGTAAGGAAATTGTTAAGAAAGAAGAAAAGGGCGCCTCGATGTTAGAGTATGCGTTGCTTGCAGCGTTGATCGCGGTGGTTTGTATTGCTGCGATTACCTTTTTGGGCAGAGAGGCCAGCGAGTCTTTTTCGCGTATCGGATCCCAAGTCAACGTTGCTAACTAGCGTCATTGACATCCTTTTCGCCTTTCAGTTTTTTGCTGTAAATCGGGGCCTGAGGTTAGACGGCGTGAGATCCAGGTTCGGGGTTCGTAATTTGGTTCCTTACACGTAACCGGTAGGGGGGAAAGGTGGCACGGTAGTTGCTTGCTACCCGTCGACAGTGCCCCGAGGCATGGCTTTGTCGGCACGGGATTTGTATATTGCGCATGTTAAAGAAAGTAGTTTTGTGCTAGATGAGCATGTGCTAGATGTTTGTTTACCCTGGGGGATTTAGGAATTTTCCCGTTATCGGCAGGGTCGTGCAATATCTGATTTAACCCCTTATCAGTTGCTTGAGGATTATTATGGAGAGAACTATGAGCGAAGAACTCAAGAAAATAGAGGAAGAAAAAGGTGCTTCGATGCTTGAATATGCATTGCTGGCTGCATTGATTGCCGTAGTCTGCATTGCGGCAATTACTTTTCTGGGATCTGAGGCCAGCGAATCTTTCTCGCGTATTGGTTCCCAGGTGAATGTTGCCAACTAAAGCCATTTAAAGAAAGATTGTTGACTACATTAATTGGTGTTCAAGGACCCAGTACGGGCAAGCTGTCCGTACCGGGTTTTTTTATGTCTTTTTGGCTGATACGGCGCATCTAACTTAAGTGCTTAAGTTTGAATGGCAGTTGTGACGAATTAAGGCATTAGGGCTACTCGTCTAGTGTTGTTGAGTATGGTAGGATTGCCAGTATAACCTGCCAGATTTATTAAAGTTGTAAGTGGTATTTTAGTAATTTTTATCGTAGCCGTCCCGTCAGTTTTGACGAGCTTTGACGGCAGGTTTTTGGAGGATTCATTGTCATGGCAACGCGTTTCGGAGCAGCTAGCCCTGCCCATTCCTATGCCACAAAAGTGCGCTGGCTCGTTGGAGGGCTAGTAATCGTTATTCTTGTGCTGGCCGTAGCCATCGTCTATATCGCGCAAACGGAAAACACAGACAATTCGTCCGCTGCCGTTTTAGCAGCCGCACCGGTGCAAGAGCCCCGGCAGAATACGGTTGATGTGCTATACGCGGCGATGCGGATTGAAGAAGGTACAAAACTTGAACCGCATATGTTTAAGTTTCTGCCCATGGAAGCAGATCAGCTTCCAATGGCGGCTGTGCGTGCTCAAGATGCGCCAGGCTTATATGGGAAGTATGCCAGCCGGCTGATTAATGCGAACATGCCGTTGGTCGCCGAAGATATCGCCGCCGACCGCCCGATCACTTCATTTAATATTCCTCCCGGATTTCGGGCGGCGACAATTACGGTTGATGCGCGAAGCGGTGTTGAAGGTTTTGCCAAGCCGAATAGCCGGGTTGACGTGCTTTGGACCTACACACAAGACAGCAAGAAGAAGGTCGCAACGATTGCGCGATTTGTTAAAGTTCTCTCCGTCGGCGGCCAGCGCGATGCCGCAGGCGGTGATCGGGTCGCGTTGACCGGTGCGGCAAACGTCACGCTGCTTGTTACGGAAAAAGACGCCAAGAAGATCGAATTGGCCAGAAGTCTCGGAGAGCTTAGCTTGTCTCTCGTTGGAGACAACGAGAATCCAATGAACTCCTCTGATCCAGATTCGGTGACGATCTTAGATTTGATCGGCAAGCCCGCGGAGCAGCCGGCAGCGGAGCCTGCGGAAGTGCAGCATGACGGCGTGATGTACACATCCGATCCCCAAACAGGACGGCAAATCCGTTACGTGCTGGTCAATGGCAGATGGACGCTGGATCGGAGCTTCGGGGGCGGCGAGTAGCAGCGGTTTTTTAGTGTTTTGTGAACTTCGTTTATCGTGAAGGTTGAGCAGCGATGAAGGATGATAACGATCGGGACAGCCTTTTAGATCTGTTTTCTACCCGCGCAAAAGAGACGACTGAGCGAACTACCGGCTTCATGGGACAAACTCGTGAAGACCCGCGAGGCGCGCGCCGCGGACCAGCAGGAACCACCTCGGCTGGCGGCCGGACATCGTTGTCGCCGATTGCCAGTGCCGTGCTTCGTGAAGCCCGCCGGGAACTGGGCAACCAGGAAGCCCAAGGGCGCGGCGGGATTGAAATCTCGGAGGAGACTATTTCAAAGGCCGTTGATGCTGTTTGTGCAAGCCGGGGTTTCAACATTGATGATATTGCTCGCGCCGATATTATCGTGCATTTGAAAAGAGACTTGCTTGGATGGGGCGTGCTGCAGCCGCTGATTGATAATCCCGAAGTTACTGATATCCATTGTTATGATTATCAGACGGTTGTGCTGCAGCGGGGTAAAATGAGTGAGGCCACGGGATTGCACTGGCCGACCCCGGAGGCATACCGGACTTTCATCGATCGCGTTCTATTTCGTCTGGGCAAGAGCTTGTCTACGCAGCAGCATACGGTAGATGCTGCATTCCCGGATGGTAAACGGCTTTGCGCGGTACATGACAGCGTGTGCGGCGCCCGCGGACCATTGATGACCATTCGCGTCCCACGTGTGGCCGAAGCGACACTGGAGAGTCTCGTATCTTATCAAGTTGCTCCGCCGTTGATTGTTAATTACCTGGCTGCGCTCACGCGCACTTGCGAGCATACGTTTATCGTTTCCGGCGAAACCGGCACTGGAAAGACAACGCTGATGCGTTGTTTGGGCACGCAGTTTCGTGCCGATGAATCAATCGTTGGTGTGGAAGACACTCCGGAGTTGAACTATCAGCATCCATATTACCGCAGTCTAGTGTCGCGTCCGGCCAATACTGAGGGAGTCGGTGAAGTAACACTCCAGGAGCATATTCGCACGACTTTGCGTTTGTGCCCGACGCGGGTCATCTTGGGCGAGATGAGAACTCCGGAAGCCGCAGAGTCTTTTCTCGAAGCCGCTCAGACGGGTCACTGCGGCATGTCAACGATTCACGCCCGCAATGCTCGCGAAACACTGACCCGGCTTGAAGCGCTGCTTGGACGTGCCCAGCGCGGTGTGAGCATGGAGATTATCCGTCAACAGATCGCTCTTGCGGTTGATGTTGTTATTTGGCAGTGCCGGGAGCGCGCCAGTGGTAAAGTGCGTATGGCTGAAGTCATTGAGGTGGGACATTTTGTCGAAGGAAACATCCAAGTTCGACCGATGTTTAAGCTGGTCGAGCAGGGGGATAATCCGCAGTGGGAAGTCTTATCTTATTCAAGCTTTTTTGAAGAAGTGCTGGAACAAAACGGAATTTACCTTGGTGATGCGCCGAAGTTCCTTGGATTCAGTAATATGTCGAATGTTCCCGCGACGCATGAAGCATCGGGCAGGTAGTAAAGCACGATTCCTGTGCCGCCATTGTAGTATTATTTAAGCTGTAGTTGATATTAACCCCTGAGGGGAGTTTTAACGCGCTATGTCCGCTGGTATTGCTGCCGCTATCATTTTGGGAGTCATGCTGATTGCCGGCATAGTGGTTGTTGTATTTTTTATCGGTGCTCCTGGGGCGTCTCAAGAAGCCCGTCATCAAGCGGCAGTGAACAGCAACTTACGCACACTTGTCATGGCGCAGCGCGAGCGCGCCGCGGCGCGAGCTAAGGGCGGACAGCCTGTCCGCTCGGCTGGAGATCCCAGCCTGGCGCTTGCCGCCGCTGCGGAGGGGGAGCTGACCCGGAAGAAAGTCGTTGCTTCATCGCGAATGAACTTGGAGAAATATCTGCGATATGCGCGTTGGCCAATAACACCGCTGCAATTCCGCGGGATCCAGGCTGTCGTCGCGGTCATGCTGCTGATCCCTGCGTGGCTGCATGCGACGGTGTTTATACAATTACTAAGCGTTTTCTTGGGACCGGCAATCGTAATGTCGATGCTGAAACGGGCGGTAAATAACCGATTTGAAGCGTTTGATAAAGATTATCCGGTTCTTCTGCTGTCCTACGTCAGCTTGCTTCGCACAGGAATGAATACAATCGGTGGTCTTGAGGCAGCGGCGAAAGGTCTGGATAATACTTCGCTCGTGCGTGCCGAAGTAACATTACTTATTGAGCGCCTGCGTCTTGGTCTGACAGAAGAGCAGGCGATCAGCGCCTTCGGTGAAGATGTTGCGCATCCCGAACTTGAGCTTTTTGTACAAAGCCTTATTCTGAGCCGGAGAGTCGGCGGTACGTTGTCGACTACTTTGGAACGTCTGGCGAAGCAAGTTCGTAAGCGTCAGGAATTCCGGAAAAAAGCTGTTGCTGCCGTAGGTATGGAGAGATCTTCGCTGTACATGATTGCGGTAATTATGGGTCTCTTGATGCTCTACTTGTCATGGTCTGCGCCGCAGTTGGTTTTTCCGGCATTCAATCACCCAGTAGGGAAAAAGATTTTCCAGGCCGGAATTATGTTTATCGTTTTTGGTTTTTACTGGTCCAGCAAGGTCACCGACATAAAGATTTAGCTCATGGACAAATTGCAGCTTATTTTGCTTCTTGTCGTCATTCTCATTTTCGTTGGCGGCTTGGCTTTCTTCCTTATTCAGCGGTTCGGCTCGGGCCGTCAGACCGAGATTCGCGGTATGATGGGCGTTAAGCCGGGGGGAGGAGCGCGCGGTGGAGCATCCCGCCCGGGCAGGGTGGATCCTTATGAACTGGATATTGATGCCATCAGAAAGCAAACTGCCGGGGCCGGCGGCAAAGCGAAGGAGGATGATATTGGAGCAAAGCTTTTCCGGGCTGGGTTCTTTACTGCAGATGACAGGCGGTGGTTTCTAAGATTCCGCGTGATCGCTCTGCTACTTTGCGGCATCGTCATTCCGGGGTTTTTTCTCGGATTTATGAAGAGCAATTTCTTTGCGGTGATCGGGTTAGTCCTTGGCGTGCTGATTGGATTCACGCTGCCGCTTTCTTGGTTGGAGCGCCAGATCCGCAAGCGAGAGGATGAAGTACTGTACTATTTGCCTCTGGTTATTGAGCAAGTTTCCATCGGCGTGAGCAGCGCTCTTGATGTTGGTCCTTGCATTACTCAAATTATTTCCATGGCTGAGGAGCGCGATTCGCATAATCCAGTAACGGAGATGTTTGTCCATGTAGAGAAACTAATGCGTTCCGGTCTTAATTTAGAAGATGCGCTGACGGAAGTCGCGGAAGCTAACGGCATGACCGAAGTGAAGCATGCGTTTATGTTCCTTGCGCAATGCGCAAAACACGGCGGTGAAGTCTCAAAACAGCTTCAAGAACTTGCCGACTCGGTGATGGTGCAGCGTCAAGTTCAGATCGAAGGCAAGATCACTGCGCTGCCAGTTAAAGCGACCGGTCCCTTGGCTATGGTATTTGCAGGTTTTTTTGCCCTTTTCTTTGCCGGACTGCTGGTCAATCTGCTCAGTGCATTCGGCAAATAGGGCATGTGACAATGGGTTATGAGAGGATTAGACTTTACTGCCACAAGTTTGGCGCGCCTATTCTCCGGACTTTTTGCCCGTAGCACCCTTACTGCCCTTTTCCTGCTGCTCGTAATCTTATTGTTTATTGTGGAGCTGCCGCCGGCGCTGCTCGACTTTCTGCTTGTATCCAATCTTTTCATTTCGCTTGTCTTGCTGCTGCATGGATTGTTCATGAACGATCCATTACGCTTGTTCTCGTTTCCGACGATGCTCGTGCTGACAACGCTATTTCGTCTCTCTTTAAATATCTCATCGACCAAATTAATCCTGCTTCATGGCGATCAGGGGCTGAGTGCTGCTGGTGAAGTAATCCGCTCGTTCGGCAGCTTTGTCGTTCGAGGAGACTTCGTCGTTGGTGCGATAGTGTTCGCCATCGTTGCCGTCGTTAACTTTGTTGTTATTGCCCGCGGCTCGGCTCGCGTGGCCGAGGTTGCTGCACGATTTGTTCTCGATGCTTTGCCGGGAAGACAGCTCGCGATAGATGCCGAACTCCGTGCGGGAAATATTACACGCAAGGAAGCGGCCCGCCTGCGCAGTGAGTTGACGAGAGAATCTCAGTTCTTTGGTTCAATGGATGGAGCGATGAAATGGGTTCAAGGCGATGCGATTGCTGCCTTGGTTATTGTTTTCATCAATGCAGTTGGCGGAGTGATTATCGGTATCAGCCGTGAAATGCCTGTTGACGAAGCTGTATCAACTTTCGGCATTCTTGCGATTGGTGACGGTTTGGTGAGCATCCTGCCGGCACTGCTCATATCTGTGGCCGCGGGTGTCATTGTTACCCATGTCACCGGCAGGGAAAAGCGGGACGCTGGTGAAGAAATCTTTTTACAGGTCTTCTCCGATTCCAGACCCTTGCTTATCGCGGCAATCGCGATGTTGTTTGTCAGTATCATCAGCCTTGCGGGAGTTATTCCATTTCCCTTTACGCCGTTTTTTTTGATTAGCATCGCCATGCTTTTCTTCGGCGGTCGTGCGGCAGCTCAGAAAAACATGATGAAGAGCGATGTTTTAGGCGACGCTGGCGTCTCGGCAATCTCAGCGTCCGAAGGAGCAGAATATACTTCTCAGCGCTCGCGGCTGGAAGAAGTAATCGTTGAAATTCCGCCAGCGTTTGTAAATGGCAACTATCAGGTAATCCCGGCGAAAGAAGAATATGCAGAGAAAAACTTCTTCGCCAGCTTTTCCCGTCAGGAGAATTTGCTGCGCCGCCGGATTTATGAAGAACGCGGCATAGTCTTGCCGCCAATAGTGCTTCGCATGCGAAAACATCTGCAGGCGAATGATTACCGGATTCTGGTTCGGGGACGTGCTGCTCGCACGGGTCGTGTTGATCCGGACAAACTAATGACAAATCTTCCCCCAAGAATTGTCAACTTGTTTTCCGGGCAGGCGGGCCAGGCGGCGGCGCATCCTGTAGACCGCCGCTGCTGTGCCTGGATTCGATCAACAACGGGAGGTCTGGGTTCTTTTGAAGAGCTTGGCGTTGAAATTTTGCCCTTGCCGCAGTTCCTGCTGCAAGAAGCTGCGGCCGCTGTGTTTGAACACATTGATGAATCATTCGGTCTAAATGAAGTTCACCATTTGCTTGAGGTTATACGGGAAGAGCATGCCCGGCTGCTTGCTGAAGTGTTTGAAAGCGGGCGCCTGAGTCTTCCGGAATTCACCGGAGTGCTGCGCCGTCTTGTCCGCGAAAGAGTAAGCATACGGGATGTCCGGCTGATTTTGGAGGGTGTTGTGGAATTTTGCTCGCTCAATCCGTCGGCAGAAGATCGTTTGGAGTGGTTGGCAGAATTGCACGCATTTCTCCGCATTGTGCTTCAGCGTTCGATACAGGATGACTTGCGCGGTCTTGGCGGAGAGCTGCGAGTGTTTGTTTTATCTCAGGAAATAGAAGAAGAGTTTCGCGCGGCGGTGTCATCTTGGGATTTTGCGCGGGGAAAACTGCCGTTGGATCCGGCTGTGGAAACGTCCTTGAGAACCCAAGCGCAAATCATGTTCGATCCAGTACTAGAAAGAGGATCCCTGCCTGTGGTAGTGCTGGCGCAAGCTGATATCCGCCCTGCTGTCCACGATTTTTTTGCCAGGCAGATGGGTGCGGCAGAGTGGCTTAGAACTCTTGCCGATCAAGAACTTTCCGGTGATGTAAAGCCGCAGGTTGTAGGGATGCTGAGCATCCCGGAACTGTAGTGCTTTGCTGAGGGCATGGGAGAAATGACTGATAGTCAGCAGCCTGATAGTGCGCCGCAGTTAGATAATGAGCGCGAGGTTACGGCGCTGCCGGGGAGATCCGGAATTCGTGATCGTTTTGACAGAAAGCAACATCTATTTTCTACCCGGGCAGCAGAATGCTTCCAAGCTGAAGACCGCTCTACAGGAGCGATCGCTCATTTATGGCTGCTTCGTTTTCCTTTATCAGTCCACTCCGAGGAATCCGCGCGGTTTGTCCGCCGCATTAAGAGAATCAGCCAGCTGAGAGTGGGGATCCCGGAGGTGCTGCAATATGGTGTTGACAGCGCCGGTGCAGCTTTTCTGGTCACGGCACCCCTTGCGCAGCGCTCAGTCATTGAGGGTGCGGACCAGGGCGGTGACGGTGAGGCGTTATTCCGTGAGATACTAAAATTGGCGGCCGAGCTGCATGCCAATGGCATTTTCCTCGGTGATATCTCTGAGGATTCCTTTGCGCTTGATCGAGAAGGCCGGGTTCTGCTGGTCGGACTTATGGGAACGTTCGACGCCGGAGCGCGGCAGACAGCGATGCTGCCGCCGGCGGATACCTATCATTACTTGGCCCCGGAGCAGCGCAGCGGAAGTGGTCCCGATATTTTGACCGATGTATATGCTCTCGGTGTGTACGGCTACCGGCTGCTTACGGGGCGTTATCTTATGGGCAATAAAGCGGTCGGCGGACCCGTGGAAAACCCGGTGATGAGCGCACCGGCGCCGACCGTAGTCAAGCCGCACCTGTCGCGATGGGTCGATGATGTTTTGGGTCGATGTCTTGAGATAGGTCCGGATCAGCGTTTTCGCGATGCCGGTCAGATTCTCGATGTCGTTGAAGAAGCAACGCGTACGGGTTTGGCACCGGGAGGTTCTAGCGCGTGGTCACGCCGGACAGTGCTCGTCCATCCCCATGAAACACCCGCTGAACAGGGCAAGGACTACTTGCCGATCCCATCGCAAAGATCGCTTCCGACCAAAACGCAGAGGATGGAAAACGATGAAGGGCGAAGCGGACGTAAGAAGTTATTGCTTGGCGCCGCGTGGGTTGCCGCCGTATTTGCTGGCGCGGCATTTGCGATATTTGTCTTTTATTCCGTTGGCTCCTGGACAAATGCAGGCAAGTCTGCCGCAAAGAAAGACGCTGATGCAGACAGCGCTGAAGATGGCGCAATGGGGGACTTGCAGAATCCGATTATCCTGCAGTCTGACTATGCACCTCCGGAACTAAGGCCATTAATTAGTGCGATTGGTGCAAGTGAACTTGCGTTAGAGAAGCGCAAAGAGGCCTTGGCTGCCGTTTCTCAAAGTGATGAACCCATTGCATATGCCGTGATGATCGCCACAGCAAAGAGCCACAACGAGAATGTGCTTCGTGCTGAAGCCCAGCGCCTGCTTGCTGGGCGAATTAAAAACTCAGGCCTCGTGCGAAGTGCCAGCGTAATTGAGTCTTGGTCGGAGCTGGAGCGTGGTGCGAATCGCGATCCGGCGGATTCTCCGGCATATGGACTTATGCTTACAGCATGTGCTCCCGCACGTTCCATTGAAAGCCGGAAGAAAGCTTTGCTGAAGACTTATGGCGTACTGCCGGATATCGCAGTGCGGCTGACTGCCGCATTGGCCTTGGATGAATCCGAGGAGAAGTTTGCTCCAGTACTGCGCAAAATGATTGCCGGCAGTGTCTCAGAGCAGGAGCTTTCGTCTAGAGGAATCGGTGCCTTGCTTTTTTCTTCGCCGGTTTTGTTGTCGTTTTTTGCTGCTGATATCGGGGGTCTGTTACCGCGATTTTCTGATGCTGACCTGCGATGGGCCCTGACACACAGCGAAGGACTCGTTCGAACCTATCAAGGAGAGCTGCTGCGCGAAGCGTTATCCCGCAAATTGCTTGATCCGTTTCATTCTGCTTTTTTGGAAGCTCTGGCACAGCCGGCAGACGTGAACCGGACCGAAGTCGTTAGTGAAGACCTGCTGCGGGCGGCGCTCGGAGAAGTTGACGAGTCGCAGGTCGATGCCTTTGCCAGATGGGTTTCTCCGTATTCTGACATCGTGCTGCTTGCGGTCTGTGTTGTGGCTAAGGACAGGTCCGTAGCGCAGGATGCATTCGATATTTTAGCCGGACGTTCGGTACGCGTGCAGCCAGCAGAGAGCTTGATAAAATGGGTGAAGTCTTACCATTGGGATCGGCGAAGAATAATTAGCAAGGCGATAGGGATTCTTGGCCTTATTGATCGGGCTTCGGCAGAAGATGTGAACGAAGCTTTTAATACATTGATGCCTTATTCAGGCGGCGTAATGTTTCGTGTGATAGTCGGATCGGGGAGTCAGGCGCTTATCCGGGCGGCCGTCAACCGAATGGGTCCATCAATGACGACAGAAGTACTGCTAGGTTTGTTGGATTATCCAGAGAAAGATGTGCGTATGGCAGTGGTTGCCGCCCTTAGGGATCGAAATGAGTTGGTCGCGCTACAGGGTGTATTAAGAGGGTATGAACGGGAGCGGGATGAGGAAGTCCGCCAGAAATACCGGGAGATGCATTGGGTAACAAGGGAACGAGATAAGAAAATCGTTCGTTAATGGAGGACCAGAGAGGTGTTTGCATTAGAGATAGACTTTCGTGATGGCATAAGCCCACCGGAGACGATACTGGTCCGGCGTTCAAACGCAATCATTGGCAGCAGTGAACTGGCTCATGTTGTTGTCGAAGGAGCAGCATCAAGTGTTTGTGAGCTGCGCTTGATTCGCGGTTTAGGACGAGAATTTAGCTGTCTGCCAGTCCGGCGTCCCGGGCAGCCAGCAGCGAATCCATCGTTTCTCGAAGGAACTTACGCCGGGGAAGCTGAGCTGCGTTTGGGCAGTCTCAGTTTTCATGTTACGTCGTTAGATATCGACTTAAACCTGATGCCTGACGAATTCCCGGATCGAGCTGCGGTGCGCGTGCTCCGCCGTGCCGCAAGCTCTGGTTCGCCTCTTTTCCCTGCAGTGGCTGTGCTCGGTGCGCAGCCGATGTTCGTTTCGTTTCCGGCAGCGCAGCCGCTCTTGATTGGGCGCTCGCGTAAATGCGGCCTGCGGCTTGATGCGTCCGACGTTTCAGGAGAGCATGCGCGTATCGGTATGGAAAGTGATTCATGCTGGGTTGAGGATCTGGGAAGCACAAACGGCACATTTATCGGGGAAGAGCGGGTATCAGGACGTCGTTTTCTGCAGCCAGGTGAATTAATATTGCTGGGCGCAGAATTCACATTAATGCCGATACTCAGTGCTGATGATGTTGCCCGGCTAAACTCCGAAAGCAAGAAGTATCCCGATACATCAGCTCTGGCAGTGTATCCATGCATCGTAACGAAATGCGAAACAGTTCGCCCAGTTCGTTATTCTCTTAAACAGCATCAGCGCATCACCGTGGGACGGGATCCTGCTAATGATATTTGGGCGAATTACCCGCATATTTCCCGCAATCATGTAGAACTCGTCTGGACAGGCGACGATACGGTACGGGCAGTGGACCATAGCAGCAACGGAACATACATTAAGGGACAGCGCCTGCCGCGCGGGCGATCGGTGGATTTGCCGGTTGGCTTAGCGGTTTTAGACTTATGTTCTGGAGTAGAGATTGCGGTGTGTTCGAGCGAGGCGGATGAACAGACTTATTTCCAACAGGATATTAATCCCGATTATTCGGTTCCAGGTTCCAGTGCTGGTGAAGACGAGGAGTTCCCTCCTCTTGGTCAATCTCCAGAGGACATTAGAGCCGTGTTGGAGAAAGCTGCCGGTCTGGCAGGCTCGTTGGGACATAAATTTAATGCGCCAAACGACAAGAACGTGTTTGAGAAACTCGTACACCGGCAGTCAAATTTCGCACAGGATCGTAGGGAAGTTGCATCAGAAAATGGTGAGCGTATCTACGCAGAAGAATATGGGAATTCAGGACACGCTGATGCTTCCTTGAGGGGAAGAAGAGGACAGCAGGAGGCGTTTACCGATTTTGAACGGTATCAGCGAACGCGAAGGCAGGCGCCAGATAACGCTCAGGAATTCGACGCTGATTACGAGCTGCTGGCTGAAGCGGAATTCGGAGAAGAAACTCTGGATTCAAATCAGTTTAGTGGGACGGGAAAGTTGTTAGTATTTGGTCTCGGTTTAGTGCTGTTGGTAGTGATTATTGTTTTAAGTGTTAGTTTTCTCGGCGGCCCCTATTTTATTTCCTTGGATTGATGGGGCGATGTTGAGGAGGTTTTATGAGTAGCGAAGAGACAGAGCTGACTTTTATTCGTTGTCCGAGCTGCCGTAGTTTGGTTCCGGCAGTGGCAACCCGCTGCAGAATGTGCGGTCACTATTTCGAAGCTGAAGGATCGGATGCGATGGGTGACTCCGATCCGATGAAGAAGAAAAGCCGAGTGCGGCAACGTACGATCTCTGTTGAAAGGGAAGATACGGGCGATTTTTCGGAGTCTCATGCGCGCGAAGAAGTTTCTTCAAGGTCGGAGGAACCTGCGGATAGCCGGGAAGTAAAGCGGCATCATGAACCGCCCGCTCCCCGCTTTGACGAAACTGATTTGTGGCCGGATGAGGACGTAGAGCACGATAAGGATCTGGAGCCGGAATTTTTTGATGAGCCGGAAGCGGCGGAAGAAGTGTATGCGGTAGAATCCGCACCAGCGATGGACGACGAATCTGCGCTGGATCTGTCAGAGCGGCCCCCCGTGCTGAATGCTCAAGCTCCAGTTTACGGTGGAGAAAGGAAAGCCGAGCCCTTCCAGCCAGAAGATAAATGGCGGTCTGCGGGCCCGGCTGCTCCAGCATTTGATGAAGTTGTGCCGGAAGATGAAGACGAAGAGGATGACTACATTGCAGAAGAGGATGACGAAGCCGTTGATATCGCGGATAGTCCCGGAGCAGCTCTTGCCGGAGAAATACGGCCCCCAACCAAGAAGAAGCGCAGAAGAAGACGCAAACGTCGTCATCCCGGCCTAGCCGATGCATCCCCCGCATTAAGTCATGATGAAAGAATAATCGAGGTCAGCCCGGCACAAGAAAAACAGCCGGAAGTTTTCGAACCAAAGAGGGAGGAATATATGGCAACCCATGAGTCTGCGGTAAATGAAAGTGCGTTTGGCCGAGGAAGTGATTCACGCGCCCAGGCGGGTTCAGGAAGCATGGAAGAAGCGAGTACATCTCCGCAAGAGGAAGGTATCCTGCTTGGTTGGCTGGTGAATTTCGATCAGGACTCGAGAGGAATCGCTGCGGAAATCAGGGCCGGCAAATTTTTTATCGGCAGACAGCGGCTGCGTAAAAGTGATATGGTTATCCCGGACAGTGCGATCTCGACCCCGCATTGTTTGGTCGCTGCGTCTCGTGGGGAAGGTTTGAAGGTGCAAGATCTGATGAGCGAACACGGGACGTTCATTAAACGCAAGGGCAAAGAGTCATTTGTTCAAGTTCGCGATGCGGTATCTGTCGAACACGGTGACGCAATAAGGTTTGGTGGTTATGAAGTATTGGTGTGTCTAGTTCCTTTTTCCGGACGCAGGTAAGGCCGGGGCGCGAAGCAGGCCGGCGTATGAGAATACTCGGTTATGACGGATAAGACGGCAAGATACGGGCAAGAACTTGCCATCATGGTCATTGTCTTTGCCGGTGTGCTTTTATGCGGCTGCGATAACACTAAGGAACTTCTAGGCGGGCTTGATGCCCGTCAGTCGATTGATATAACTGTCGCACTCCAGCAGTCCCAAATTGTTGCTCAAAGAGTAAAGACAATATCGGGACGCGAAGAACGTTATCGTATTGATGTCCCGGAAAGCGATTATTTGCGCGCGCTCGGTGTTCTCAGCGGTTATGGCTTGCCCAAGCGCGAAGAACGAAGTATCGAAGATTTGACGCGGCAGCAAGGATTTACTCCGCTGTCGCCGGAAATTAATGCTGTTCGTCTCGACTACCTGTTAAGCATCCAAGTTGAGAGCGCGCTGCGGCAGGCTCTAGACGGGGTGGTTGACGCTCGAGCATTTATACGATCAAATCTCGACTTGCACCGGACGGCCAAAAGCGCGGAACGGAAGCCAACGGCGTCAATCACCATCCGTTACGCCTCACCTTCAGGCAACTTGCCTTTTTCAGAGAATCGAGCGAAGGAAATCGCGGCCAAAATTGTTCCTGGGCTGCTGCCGGACGATATCCTCTTAAGCACTTCACGGGTGAGCGTTCCGGGTGAAAATAATTTATTTGTTCCCGGCAACGGTAATGTAAAAGATCTAAACAACGAAAACTCCCGCTGGATACAGCTTAAACCGTTTGTTTTCCGTGTGCCGAGAGAAGAGCGGCTCAAAGCGCTTCTGCAAGTTATTCTTTATCTTGTTCTTTGTTGTGTCTTTGGTGCAGCCGCCGGCTATTCGTGGGCGGAGGCAAATATCCGCAGAAGATTTGGTAAGGGCTTGCGTCAGCCGGCAAAAAACCGTGCCGTAAAGCTCGAAGCTGTCTTTGAGGGACAAGGCCCTGATGATACGGGAACTTACAAACCTCGCCGGGATACGGCGAAGATGAAAAAACCTCAAGCGGAGTAAAATGCGCAAACGCCGTGACTGATAGGAGAAGATTATGCCAGATGTGTCACGATTCCGGGCGCTGGGAACGCGAGAGAGAGCCCTGGTCGCGATTGCTGTTTTGCTGGATGGGCACGATGCTGCTGAGTATTTGGGTTGTGATAAAGAAAGGCAGCTTGCGCTGATGAGAGCAGCCAAGGATCTGGCCGAGTTGTCGCCGGAACTGCGTTTGCCGCTTATCGGTACGCTCTTGCGCGAAGCTTTGCAAGAACTCGATTCGTCTTTGTGAGTTGGACTGGTGAAAGATGGCGAAGGATGGCAAACTACAAGCGCTGCAGACTTCTTGCGAGATTGATGAGCAGCAAGCGTTCGAGCGTAAACGAAAGGTTGATGATATCGTGGTGCAGCGGCAGAAGCTGGTTGATGAACTGGCCGGAAAACGCACCGTCATGCTCAAGAAACTGCAAAAGTTGGAGCATGTAGATCGCGGCGCAGCTTTGCTGAACGGGGATGCGCTGCGATTGTCCGCGATTTCGCGCTACAGCAAACGTTTGAGTGCGGATATCGAGCGGTTATCTGCGGAGTTTGAAGAGCGCACTCAGGAGTTGCGCCGGGCTCTGGAGCGTGCCCGGTTGGCAGAGCAAGCGTTGATTGATGCTCGAATTGAGAAGAAGAAAATTGAGAAATTTATCGAGAATCGGCGGCAAACAGAACGTGTACATAATGCCGCAATGGAAGAAGATGCGATAGATGAGCTTAATCTATACCGGCGGACAAGGTAGGTTTAATCATGCGTGGCGAAGGCCGAATCATAGACGGACCTGATGTGCACTTAGCCGAGTGGCGCCCGGATGAGTTCTTGCCTGTGGTCGGCCATGATGCGGCGCGTTACAGCCGGGGATACCTCGCGGCAGATCCTGCGGCGTGGTTTCCGGCGCTTGCGGATCACTGGCTGCCGCTTTCCCATGTTTTAACAAGCAGCCTGACATTTCGCTCTTGTGAAAGGGTTTTTGAGTTGCCGGAAACGCTGGAGTGTCCGGTGATCTTCGAGGTGGACAGTGAGTTGGCGGTGATAGCATTTGAACGTGATGCCGGTTCAATTATCGCGCAGACTCTGCTTCCAGGCTGTGGTCCGTCTGCTGCCGCAGTTGCCCTTGATTATATCCAGCGGCGGTTGTTGTCTTCCCTTTCCCGGAGCTGGAGCGGCAGCGAAGGATTAGTTGCCCGGTATCTTTCATCGGGTGATTGGAGCGGTGTGGACGTTGCCGCGGCGCTTAATCTCAATGTTGAAATTGACGGCAGCCTCTGTACTATATGGTTTGGCTTCGGACAGCGGCTCCTAGAAAAGCTTGACGGGCGCTGGCGGCGGAAATTGTTCGATGATCGGCACGCGGCGGCAGGGGGTGTTCTTGGGGATGAAGTCTTTTACGCGGGGATCGAAATTGCCGAGTTGGGTGTGCCGCCGGCGATGCTGATCGATTACGTCAGGAGCGGTGCCGTGGTCGATCTGGAACTACCAGTATCGCGCAAAGCAAGAGTGCGAGTTAACGGACGGGCTTGGGTTGAAGGAAATATTTGTCAGTTTAGAGACCGTTACGCCTTGGAAGTAACCAATACTCATCCAGCAGCGGTGAGCTTTCCCGAAGGAACAACACGAATGCGTGTTGAGCTGGCCCAGACGGACATCGATCATGAAGGCTTGATTGAGCACGCTCAACGCGGCGCGGTATTGCTCACGGAGACTCCCTTGGGCAGTCGTGTTTCCTTAATCGTCAGCGGGGAACATGTGGCATCAGCGACGCTTGGTGTAATAAACGGCAGCTTTGCTCTGCGCGTTCTGCCTAAGTAAGGTCCGGCTACTTTACGGCGGGAGCGAAAACCCGACTCGACCAAGATACAGCATCTCAATGTTCAGAAATGCTCAATCACCTATAACTATTAATGTTTTTGACTAGCGGGAGGATTCAATAGAATCAATGACTTACGTAGATGCCTAGGTCCTTTCCGCCAGAAATTAATGTTTACCGCCTAAGGTCTTGAATTGATGGAATAAAAAATTGTTCAAAATTGTGCATTTTTTTGGAAAAAAAGCTTAAGTTTTTCCCAGGCGTAGCCGTTTCTCTTACTTGAGACGATGTATCCTGTTCAAATTTGTGCGTTGGTTGTCTGAACGGGAAGCAGCGTGGGTGTTAACAACTTAGGCGGGAAGTGGTTTGGAATATGGAAAATACAGCGATAAAGAAAAGCCCCTGCGACTGTTTGGTCGAGTGTAAGGTCGAGAAGCGTCTTCGTCGTCGTAGCGTCACAACCCTCAAGATGGAGTGGCTGGCAGAGCGCGTACGTAAAGTTAAAAGAATAAAAGAAGAGATTGAGCAAGGAACTTATTCGATAGATTCGCGAGAAGTGGCAAAAGCGATGCTGCTGCATCGTTTTCGCGAGGTAAAATAGTCAAGCAACGAATTCGGTCATGGGCCATGCCCGGCTACCAGCGGCAGTGTGACTCCACACACTGCCGCTTTTTTTTGTGCGCCCCGGCGAAGTCGCAGCCAAAATCTCTCATTCGCAGCAGAGGCTGCGTTTTGCGACAGGGCCCCTACACCATTAACAGCGATATAAGGCGCAGGCCCAGGTAGCAGATCCAACGATAGATAATTGCTGTGACGAGAATAACGCACTCTGCAACAAGCAAGGTGCCGACTAAATCCATTGTCTTGCTTCCAAACAACGAGAGAATCATCGTTGATATGATTGGACACATGTAGGTGTAAACGAACTTAACTCCGGGGTGCTCAAGGCCCATGCTGGACAACAATGATGTCGTTTCACCAAGAATCACGATCGCTGTAGCTGCGAGAAAGAAAGTTAAACCCACGGCGTCGGCGGCAAGGGCATAGGGTGAAATTTCCGTTTTTTTTCTGCCCATAAAGTTACCCAGTTGAAATGATCCCGCATTTCATCAACGAAAGAGATGCTGGATATGATTCACAAATAGATGAATAAAACAGTTAAACCGCAACAAGCCAGGAGAAATTTCCCAATTAACGACCTCATTGCTCGGAAGTTGTGCGTTGGTTTAACTACTTTATCTTAAAGCTTCTTCGCTCAGACGTCGAGCTAAGAACTAGAGCATTTTTCGACCCTTGCTGCGCCACTGGCGCGGCAAGCTCGCTGTCTGCTCGTTTTTGCTGTTGACTTCATCAAGCTGTGTTAACTGCCGGTGGGCTTATGTCCCTTGACGCCACTGAATTTCTTGAAAGCTGCTCGGAGATATTTTCTCTAGTCAATAATTCGCGGCCGGATTGCGATGTGGCTGAAGCGGTCTGTCAGCTTGCTGTAAAACTGGAAGGAGTACGTAGTGTTTCGGTGTTCCTCTATGTGCGCAACAGAACGCAGTCTCATGAAATAAGCAAGGCGGCACATTTCGGCGATGCAGATATTCCGCCGCCTGTAGTCGTTAAGGGCCGCTCTGCGTCTTGGCCGGCCATCAATACAGCGAGCGCAACGCAGGCGGCAGTCCGGTATTTTCGTTTTGTAATCCTGGGGAAAACGGGCGGATGGCTGGGAGCAGCTTGCGATCCTGAAATTTGCCGGATGACCGAGCTTGGTCTCGAGCTGCTTGCGCTCTTGACGGGAGTTGCTTACGAAAAACCGCAGGCCTCAGCTTCACTGCGCCACTTGCTCGGTAAGATCGAAATGCATAATGAGCTGAACAAGCTTATTATCTCCGGTTCCAATCTGGAGCGAATCAGCCGCACTATTGCGCGAGAAGTTGCCTTTCGCTTCGGTTCGGCGTGCGCCTTGGTGGCGCTGATCTCGGAAGCGGAGAAACAGCTGGAATTGACTGGGAGTTATGGCTGTCCGCCAGACTCTTTACCGGCAAAGGTCGAGATTCTGGATAACCAGGTTGGCCGAAGTCTCCAGTTTGGCGGAATAATCTCAGTTCCAGACTTGCGTGCGAAACACGACCATGGACTCGATTTTCTGGTTGAACTCGGTTTTTCCTGCGTTCATTGGGCAAGTATCGATCTTCGCGGTGAAAGTCTGGGCGTTGTGCTCATTGGGTTTCGCGAGCGAAAGGAACTGAACGAACTGGACGGTGACATGCTGGAGGAATTCGCGCGCAGCACAGCCGCGGCTATTCTCAATGCGCGTAACAAAGATAAGTTAGCGAACTACGCAAGCATATTGGAAGACCTGGTCGAAGATCGAACTAAGGATCTTGCTGTCCAAAAGGCGCGTGCAGATCAAGCAAATCAAGCGAAAAGCAAGTTTGTTGCGAATATGAGCCATGAGCTGCGCTCGCCATTGACAGCAATTTTCGGCTATTCGAATGTGATGGCTGACGGCATATTCGGACCGGTCAGTGATGAGCAGCGCGAGGCTTTGCGTGCCATCGTGCGAGCGGCCGATCATCTAAAAGAACTGATTAATGATGTTCTCGATATTAGTAAGGTCGAAGCGGGCAGTGAGGATACTGATCCGGCCAAAGTTGAACTTGTGCAATTGGTGCAGCAGGTGCACAAGCTGATGCTGCAGACGGCGATGGGCAAAGAAGTACATCTTCTCCCTCTTGATGTGCAGAGCAGTGATGAAAACCAAGAGCTTACTGCCTGGGTTGATCCCCGCCATGTGCGCCAAATTCTGATAAATCTTCTTTCCAATGCCATTAAATACACTCCGCCAAAGGGACAAGTTGGGCTGCGCCTGGAGAAAGTCGGTGATAAGGCAAAGATCACTGTTTCGGATACTGGCGTGGGTCTTTCCGTCGAGCAGCAGCCACATCTGTTCGAACGCTTTTACCGGGCAGATGACAGCTACAGCCGGACTCAAGTGGGAACGGGTCTTGGCCTTGCCCTGACCAAGAAGCTGGTAGAACTTAACGGAGGCAAAATCGGATTTAGCAGCGAAGCTGGCAAGGGATCGGTGTTCTGGTTCCTCGTGCCGCTGGCTGAAGGTCAAAGCGCCTGCAACGAAACCGCTTTTGCTGCCGATGCAAAAGTACCGACCTACGAGAATCAGCTTAACGGACTAAATATATTAATTGTTGACGACAATCATTCTACTTGCGATGTGCTGCAAACGATCATTCGTTCAGCAGGCGGTCAGCCTTATGTGGCCTATTCCGTGGCGGAAGCAAAACGGATAGTGGAGCATACATCACTTGATACGGTCCTGGTTGATCTGGCTATTCCGGGCGAAAGCGGCATCAGCTTGCTGGATTACTTCCGCAAAGACTGCCCTCAGCCGCTTTCGAAAATACCGCTGATTGTCGTAACCGCGTGTGTATTTGATACCGACCGTCAGGATGCAATGCAGCACGGTGCATCGCAGTTTATTGCCAAGCCGTTCAGTCCGCTCAAAATCGTATCGGCGATCCGCGAGCTGACCACGGCTGCTGTTATGGAGAACGCCTAGCCGCAGTATCGCCCTGTGAGATATCGCGCTAAGGCAGAAAAACAGAACGGAATCATGCAAGACGCTGCCGAACAAGAAGGTGCTGGAAAAATCATCTCACGCTTGGAAGCAGCGTTGAGCACTGATGGCGACTTCCCGGCACGTGCGCGGGTGATTAATGAGCTGCTCACATTAGCCAACAATCCCGATACTCCGCTTGAACGCATTGTTGAGCTAGTGCTCAGTGAGCCGGCATTGGGTACGCGCATTCTGCACATTGTTAACAGCGTATTCTATCAAGGTGCGACACCGGTAATTACTGTTTCGCAGGCTGTAGTCCGTTTAGGCATGTCAGCCCTGGCGGAGCTGTGTTCCAGCTTGGTCTTGCTCCAGCGCTTCAGTCCGGCTGCGCGGCGTGGCGGAATCTTCGCTGATAATGTAAAGAAATGCATTCTTACCTCACTGTTGACTACGGCGCTTGCCTTTGAAATGGGCGATAAGGATGCTGAACGTGGCCATCTTTCGGGCAGTTTTTTCAGCATTGGTCCTTTACTTTTAGCCTACTATTTTCCGCAAGTGTTTGAATCGGCCCAGCAGCGCGCACTAAAGCGCGGCAAGCCTGTTACGCAGAGCATTACTGAAACGCTCGGGGTGCCGCCGGCGGCGCTGAGTCTGGCCGTTATTGACCGCCTGGCAATTCCGCAATTTTACCGCGAAGTATTGGTCAGCGCCCTTGCTTTGTATACTGAAGAATCAAGCCGCAGTTCGGTGACAGGAGAGCATAGCAATCTCTCCGCCGCGGTAGCTGCGGCAGGACGAATGAGCGAGGCAATAATTGAGAGCACTTCGCGCAAAGAACTGGCGCAAGCGTTGGAGAACGTTGCGGTCCTCTTGGGGCTTGGTCTGGACCAGATTACCGCCGTGACCGCGCTTGTGCCGGAGAGTTTCCGGCAGCACTGTAAAGTGATTGATATGAGTTTCCTCGAACTGCCCCAGCATTTTTTAGAATATGCAGAAACCCCCAACCAGGAAGAAGGAGACGTTAGTGCGGAATCGGCGGCAGTGTCTACGCAATTTGCGTACTATGTTGACGAGATCAGGGAAGCAATCAAGAACGGCGAGACCATGTCAAGCATAATTACTTCGGCGATGGAGGCGCTTTCTTTTGGTCTGAAATTTGATCGAGTGCTGCTGTTGTTCTCCGATCCTATAAGCGGCAAGCTGATCGGCAAGATGTCTCTCGGCGAATCTTTCGGCTCAGACCCCGCTTCAATTGTTCGTGAGCTTGACGACAGCGCGCAAAAGCGGGGGCCGGATGCCGCGGCTTTTGTCAACGCCAGTGTCGAGACCTACGGCGAGCCGCTGTTTGCGGGCTGCTGGCCGTTTGCTGCGGTGCCGATTGGCACAAAAGAAAACAGCATTGGAGTGCTTTATGCGGACAGGCTTGCGCCAAGCGGTGCGGAGGCGCTACCGCTGACCGATGGCGTGCATGTAGCTTTGAATATGCTTGCGGATTTGCTGGACAAGGCGCTGGCGGCGAACGAATAAGCAAGAGAGGTGTTATCTCTTATACTTTTTCCAGTTCCGGGCAACTTCTTGCACCAGAGCGGCATATGGTTCAGTCAGAGTATCCCAGTCGTAGCGGCGAACTAACAGCTCCCCAGCGCAGGCCAACCGAGAACGCAAGCCAGCATCTGAGAGCAGACTGATTACGTTTGCGGCAAAAGATTCAGCATTATCTGCGAGAAGAATATCCCGGCCATGCTGGATATCAAGTCCCTGCGCACCAACGGCAGTAGATACCACGGGTACTTTCATGGCCATTGATTCCACAATTTTTAAACGTGTTCCGCCTCCCATACGCAATGGCACGATCGTTACCGCCGCTTGGTCATAATATGGCCGCACATCGGGAACAGAACCGATCACTGTGACACCATCAAGTTGGGAAAGGTTTATTATCGAGTCAGGCGGAGAATGGCCGACAATCTGAACCTTCACTGCGGGAACCGCGCGGCGGATTTTCTCGTAAATCGTGCTAAAGAAAAACTCGACTGCGTCAATATTAGGCAGATAGTTCATTGAGCCGACAAACAAGAGTACCGGCGCTGCTGGTTTAGACTGGCTTGCGGGCCTGAAAGATGTCAAGTCAACCCCATTCGGAATCACGAGACAGGGTAGATGCGGTGCACTGTCCCGAATGAGGCTTGCATCTTCTTCCGAGCAGGCGACACAGGCTTGAAACGGCGGCATTTTGTCTCGTTCATATCGGGCCAGGCGGTATGCTTCGATAAGCTCCAAAGCTTTCTCGAAACCCCATGGACGCGACTTGGCCGCCTCGCGGTAATGAACCGAATCGACTTTCTGTCTGATAATAATCCGTGGCAGGTCCGGTGAAATTTCTGGATAAGGCGCCATGCAAAGTTCGTCGGCAATTATGAGATCATAATGACGACTTTCCAGATCCCGGTGAAACTGTTCCATGGCCGCAGGAACAAGGAAGTATTTCACCAAAAGAGGCGGGGGGGTCAGAATGCTTTTAATTAGTCCCCGTTTAGACCAGTCTCTTGCTCGCGAAAAAAATGTGACAGAAACGCAGGATTCTTCGACCGCTTTGACGGCTGACGCCGGAGGCGGCTCGCAATCGTAAAATGTATAAAGAGCAACCTCGAAACGTTTAGCCAGTGCCCGCAGCAAGTGCCAGCTCCGAATCTTGCCTCCGCTATCGAGCGGGTACGGCAGGTACGGGGTAAATAGCGCAATCTTCATGTCATCCCGTATTTCTTGCATGCTCCGGGTTAGATCATTGTTTAAGATGTCGTTTGAGCCAGTTCGTGTCTTTGCAGAAAATGAAGATGATGCTCGATCATTTCCTTTTCCGGGAACTTCATAACATGAACATAGGCTCTCTCCGCCATTTCCTGCATTGCCTGATTGTTGCTCAGAGCCCAATCTATTTTTTCGAGCAAATCACACGAGTCGCCGCTGCGAAACAGCAGGCCGTGCACTTGATTTTCGATCACTTCCGGGATACTTGTTGAATCGGCAGCGACGATCGGAACTTTATGCGCCATCGCTTCCAAAATGGCGAAAGAGAATCCTTCGCGTTCACTAGGGTGTACAAATAACTGAGCTGCATCCAAAAGATCCGCGACATCAGTGCGAAAGCCGGAAAAAACAACTTTGCCCAGCAGGCCGTAGCTGACAACTAAATTTTGCAGAGCTGACCGCAAAGTTCCATCACCGATCCAGAAGAATTTTACTCTTGGATGTTTCTTGACGATCTTGGCAATTGCCGGAACCAATATCTCATGGCCCTTGAGTGGATCTAAGCGTGCGATCGTCAGAACCATTGCTTCATCAGGCAGGACGCCCAATTCTTCTCTAAGTTTGGTTTTTGCGGTTTCCGCTGCCGCCGCTTGCGGCAGCGAAACCCCGTTGTAAATCACGGCGACTTCTTTTGGCGCGAGACCAAAAGTCCGGCAAAGACTTGCTTGGTTATGTTTAGACACCGCCGCCCATTGTTGGGAACGGTTATGTGCCCAGCGGTATGTTTTGAGTTTGAGCGATCCAATCGCAATCTTCTGGGGTGCAAGCTGAAAGACAACGACGGTTCTGATGCGCAGCCAGGCCGCAGCAATAATCATTTCGTAGCCCATTGTCGGCCAAGGCAGGCTGAGGTGAATACTATCGGGATTTATGCGCAGGAACAACCTTAGCGCCGACGCGAAATTCAAGGCGAGCAAGAAGAGCGTCAAAAGCCGCAAGGGGGAGCTGGTGTTGCGTTGGCGCAGAGGGACATAGTCGATGCCTGCCTTTTTGCAGTCATCGATCAGCGACTGCGTCTCCGGCAGGTTGGGGAAAGCCAGCACAACTTCTTGCTTTCGCTGCAATGCGGCCCGGGCTGCGGTAAGCGCAAACTCCTCGCAGCCGCCTCGCGCTCGGGAAGGCATAAGAAAGAGAATTTTCATCTTTCCCCTAGCCGCTCGTGTTCCACTGGCTCCTTGCTGTTATGCCCGCACAAGTTTTTCTATGTACGGGCTGATCAGCTCGGCGAAAGCTTCCTGCGGATTGCCCGCACCGGGGTGAAAGCGCAAGCGGTGCATCAGGACGTAAGGACAGAGAGTTTTTAAATCATCTTCGGTTGCATAATCACGTTCTTCATTCAGCGCCCAGGCGGCGATGGTATTTTTCAGCATAATTGCCGCCCTGGTTGATGCGCCGTATTGCAGAAGCGGGTTGTGCCGAGTTGCCTGGACGATGTCAACGATGGCTTGCAGTATTTTTTCGCTGATATGAACCTGTGCTGCCGCTTGCCGCGCTGCCAAAACCTGTTCACGAGTGATCACGGGAGTAATATGCGCGGCGCTCAGACGGATTTGCTCGGCTTCTTTAATGATCTCCAATTCAGTCTCAGCCGATACGTACTTCATCGGGACTTTCAGCAAGAACCGGTCAAGCTGTACCAAGGGCAGCGGATACGTCCCGGCAAGGTCAAGCGGATTCTGCGTCCCCATGACAAAAAACAATTCGTCGAGAGGATAAGTGATGTTGTCAATTGTCACCTGCTGCTCGGCCATGCATTCAAGAAAGGCAGCCTGCACTTTCGGGCCTGTGCGGTTGATCTCATCGGCAAGAACCACGTGAGCAAAAATCGGTCCATGCTGAAAACGGAATGTGCCAGAATTCGGTTCAAAGACGTTGACGCCCAGGACGTCCGACGGCAGCAAATCCGGCGTAAATTGAATCCGGCGAAAAGGCAGAATGTGTCCCGTGTCATCCGGCGAAGCCGAGCAGTCGATCGATCGGCCAAGTGTCTTAGCCAGGGTTGTCTTGCCGGAACCCGGATAGTCTTCAATGAGCACATGACCCCCGGCGACCAAGCCGGTCAACACGAGCTTTATCGTATCTTCACGTCCCCGGATGACTTTGGTCAGAGATTCGCGAAGTGTCTTCAGATTTCCAATTGCGTCTGTGATCACAGCTCTAAATATGCTCTTCGAAGTAATGCGATTACTGCCCGCCCCAAGGGATCTACCTGAACGCAGGCTGTTTTGGCAATAAGTTTATTAGTTAGGTGCTGGTTTGCGGCGTGCTTTCCGCCGCTGTGCTGAAGCAAGCGCAGGTAAGCACGCAAGAGAAGAATCATTGGTCCAGCAATCCTTCGAGAATCGGAATACGGGGCAGCGGAACTGCGGGGGCGTCTGACTGATGGGCAAATGCCTTGGCAATGAAGTTGTTGACAACTTCCGCAAATCCTTTGCCGTCCTTATCGATTGTCCCGGAATGTCCGGCAACGGTACGATTTGTCGCGTTCTCGATGAGCTGCAATCCGGCGGCAATGCTTTCGGGCTGCTTAGGGTTTGCGGTGCATGAAATGGCAAGAGTATATGCTGGCTGATACTGAGCGTTTGCCGGCGGCTCTTCAAAACGCACGCTCAGCAGCTCGCCCGCAATCCATGCTGCTGCCGCCTTTTCCTGGGAGCTGTTTCCCGTAGTGCGCAATTTGACAGGCAGCGCATAATCATAAAACCGCAAGCGGGCCGGCAACGTGCCAAAGAGTCTTTCCTTTAGCTGCTGGATTTCCAGCTTGTCTGCCGACGCGCCAAAGAAACCGAGCTGCTTTGTTCTGACTTGAATTAATTGTGCCAATGTCTCGGCGAGCGCCAAGCGATCGATTGCGCGCCACTCACCGAGCAGGCGCTGAAGAATCTCCCGTGCTTCGTCCTCCGCGCCGTTGTCTGCCAAATTAGCCGCCAAATAAAGCTGATAGTACGGGCGCGCGCCGGAACGGGAATCGTTTTCCATGATGCGGGAGATCCGCCTGCGCAACGATCTGGTGTTAAACCCGGCCAGTACGCTGCCCAAGGTGGGATACTCAATCATGGTATCTGTATTGCGGATAATTAAATCTTCAAAATCATCTAACTCTTCGAGCGCTATCTTGCGCGCTGTCCGGTTAAGCCACCAGGACCTCAGTTTGAGCACCGGGACTTGCGGCGCATCCAAAACTCCTTTCCACCAGTGTTCGTGAGCTTTATCTCGCACTGCGGCAGCTCTGGCGAGGAGCACCTGCGCCATGCCCGCTGTCGCGGCAAAACGGACATCATTTTCGTTCGTACCGATTTTGCCGAACCACTGTTGATCCTCCGAAGCTGTCGTGAGAAGTTCCAGAGCTTTCTCCACATCATTTTCGTGGAGCGCGATTCGTCCCCGGCCCAGCGCAAGCAGCGTGCGGTGCTCCGTATCCTCGCGCAGCGCGTGCTGCGCGAAGCACCCCTCAAAATCGCGAAGCACGCGCTCCGCTTGAAACAGCCGCAACTGATCGACGTAGATGATCGACAAATTCAAGCTGGGCAGGATGTGTTCGCATCCGTCGGGAAGCCGCAGTGCAAGGAGCCAGCTTGCTTCGGCAATGTCATCCAGGAAAAGTTCACGGTATACCTCACCGGCGTTGTTCAGCGGAGTGGCAATCTGCTGCCCACCCAAGACTATTTCTGAGCGAATCGACTGCGCGAAGGCTTGCAGCGAAAGCTCCCGGTTATCTTTGACGGAGAGCAGGATGCCCAGGATGTTCCAGGTTTGCCGGGGGTCGGCGCCGCGCAGCAAACCGGCTTGCGCCGTTTTGATGGCATCATCAATGCGCTTGAGCTTCATCAGCACCCAGGCACGGGTGCCGGGATACCAGTCCATCCAGTAAAACTGCTCAAAGCGATCAAGAGTCTTAAGCGTGTCCTCATACTTGTCCAGATTAAGCTCTGCTTCGGCAATCAAATGAAGCAGCATCGCGTGATCGAATGTGCGGTCAGAGCTCGGCAGGCTGTTGGCCGAGTCTTTGGCGAAAAGTTTTTCTGCGCTCTTCAGGTAGCGGTAGGCAAGGCGGAAATGACCAACTTCGGTTAAGTAATAGAAGCCGAGCTTCATATAAGGGCGGTAATCTGTGGGTGCCAGGGCTAAGGCGCGTTGAAGCTTGGCGCGTGCGTCGATCGGACGCTCTGTGCGGAGCAGAGTATCCGCTTCCTCAAGCAGCTGTTCAATGTTTTTTCCGGCATCGTCGGCAGCGGCTTCCGGAGCAAAAGAGGAATCGGCGCCAGGAACCGCGTTTGCCGCGGCTGCAGTGAAGTATAGCAGCAAACAGCAAAAACCAATGGCCCACGAACATGATCTGGATATTCTTACCATGAGCCGAGCCGCCGCAAAGAAAGAGGACTAATCAGGGCAAGCCAGCGCTTGAGCCGAAGGTGCGTATGGTCGTAGGACCTTGCTGCCGCGCGGATTGCCGCGGATAATTCATGCCGCAGCAGTCCTGGCGGAAATTCAGCATATTTTGTGCGCTCCATGACTGATGTAATCAGGCGCGCATCAACGCGATGTGCTTCTTGCAGGCGGGCGGCAAATTCGTGCTTAGTCTCACCGGCAAGCCGCGCGAGCCCCAGATCGGCCATCGTCGAGGCAAACGAAATATACGCAAGCTTGTTCCGGCCTGCGCCTTGCGGAAGGGCGAGGTAGCCGAAGCGCAGGGCAAGCTTTGCCAAAAAGAACGCCAGCAAAAGAGCAAGTAGTGCGCCCCGGAAATTTTGTGAAGTAAGAACATGCACCAGCATTTCTTTTTCGGCAGACCTTGGCTCTTCAAGCGGCATAGGTTCAAGCAGTGCTTCGGGCGGTGTGAGTTTGCTCATCAAGTCTTCGAGCAGATGTTCATCCGGCACCAGGGTGGGTTCATTCTCTGCCCGGGCCGGCGTCACATCGAACACCGTCCAGCCTTGACCTTCGACGTAAACTTCCGGCCAGGCATGCCGGTCGCCAAGCTGCAGCAGGATGTGGCCATCTTTAGCGTAGGTCAAATCTACGAGATAACCCGTGGCGATGCGCGCGGGGATGCCAAGAAGCCGCATCATGTAAGCCGCGGCATGCGCGAAATGAACGCAATAGCCGCGTTTTTCTTTGCTGAATAAATAAGGTGCGACAGGGTCTCCTTGTTCACTAGTCTGGTGGCCGGGTGTGCGGGTATAAATGCTTTCTTGCGACAAGTAGTGGACAATCATTGCCGCTTTAGTAACCAAGTCGTCAGTTGCTTCCGTCAGTCTTTTTGCTGTTGCTAGATAGCGCAAATCCTCGCGCTGGACGTCGAAGACAGGCTCTTCAGCGTCGAGTGCGCCAGTTAAGTCTGCTTGCGGCGACAGGCTGCCTGGGGCGCGCAGATAATGGTCCCAGACCTCTTCCGGCCAAGAAGAATCACCTACCGCTTTGCCAACTAAATTGACTGCCGGCATGGTCGGCGCGAAAGACGAAACCTGATATGCAGATAAAAACCGCTGCGGATCGGGATTTCTCAATACTGATATTTTTTGCGGGATGTCGATGGCAAAGGGGGCCGTATGCTTCGTCAGCAAATAAACTGACTGCACAACCTTTTCGCGCTCGCTCGCTCCCGGCAGTTCGTCCTCGGCCGTAATATAAGGCTGCCCGATGCCGATCTTCGGAACATCACGATCAAATTGCAGCCCGGCGCTGACCAGTTCACGTCCGTTGAAGGCGGAAAGCGCACCTTCGCGCAGATAGAGCATTGGCTGCCAAGGATTCTTTTTAAAGTCGTTTTCAAGCCGCAGCAGCGCCGCGGGCTGTCTCGTCGGCGAAATGGCCTGATGAAAACCGAGGTTGCTCTCGCCCTCGGCGAGATTTTGGTCCATGCCAACGCCGCTTGTCACGCGGCTGAGGTCCGTCGAGTAACGGGTGTTCACATACTTCGCGTAATAAGCGAATCCGGCGAGCACAGCCAAGATGCAAAGCAGCGCAGCGAAGCTCTGAGTCTTTCCGAAGGATTTCAAAGCTGCCGGGCGCCCGATAATTGGCCGGTTGCTCGCCAGGCAGAAGTAGATGACAAGCACAGCGGCAACAAGAGCGCCGATGCCGAGAAATAAGTGCTGCGGTTCGATTTGATGATGCTGAAGAAATTCCGCTTTCCAAGCAAGAGAGCTGATCTGTTTTGGTGCATCAATGTGATAGTTGCGGTGTGCGCTTAAAAGCCAGACAAAGATGCTTGTGCCGAAAAGTGCCTCAAAAGTAACAGCCTGGGCGTTAGTCCAAAAGAACCACGTGCTGAGAAAGGAAGCCGTGTAGAAAAGGCAGACCAAAAATATATCATCCGCATAACGGGGAATCAGAAAATCCGACTGCGGGGCTGAACCGGCTTGAGCAACAACTGTGATATTGGCCAAAGCCAATATTCCGGCGAGCAGGCAGAAAAACAACAAATGAGCGGCGGCTGTCTGCAGAAAAGAACGCCCGCTCAGAAGAAACCTGCCGCTCAGAACTCCACCGGCAATTGTCCCCAGTAAAATCCAGGAAACGCTGAGGCCGAAGTGCACAACATGGCTCAGGGAAACAACAATAATCAAACCTAAGAGCAAACGTGCGCACTGCAAGCGGGTAAATCTGCGCTGATCTGTGGTTGCCAGCATGGTGCCTGATGCCCGGGATGAAGTCGCCAAGAGTTTACTCATGGAACTGTACCTGCATTAATTCTGCGCCGGAGCTGATCATCTTGCTCGCTTGCGCTGCAATCATGCGGCCTTGGTCCGGTTTATGATCCGGAAAAACCAGTTTGCGGACCGGATGCGGGAGTCTGCGGGCAGCGGTATAAAAAACCTGCGGCAGTTTGCCGCCCGCTGCCGGTGCTTGCTGGGCCGGGCCGGTGAGTGCGGGTAGAGGGGGAACCAGCGCGATGCTGAGTTTGACGTGATGGCGCTGAGCGGCGGCGCTCAAGCGGCTGAACCATGTGCCGGTTCTGTTTTCTGCTTCACTCGCTCCATCCGCGCCCGCAAAAACAATCACATTGTGCAGAACCCGGTTTGAAGCGCGCAAATCTTCAACGAAAGTCTCGAAACCTGCGCCGCTGCCGGTATCTTCGCTCCAGACGCTGTAGTTGATTGCTCTTTGGATATCACGTTGAGTGGAAAAGAAGCGGTAGGGGCCGGCGGCGGAAATCTCCGTTGCGGCAGTTGATGGATCGGACGCGGCATGGGCTGCACCGTCAGTGCCAAAAAGAATAGTTATCTGATGCTGATGCAGCTCGTCGATGTAGGACAGAGCAGCCCCCGCGACATGGTCGTCCTCCTTCTTGGCGATGAGATAAAGCGCTACTTCCCCTTCCGGTATCATTGCCGGTTCAGGGCGGCGCACTACGAGCTGGCGTGACTTGGCATAAGTCTTCCAAAGAATTCGTTTAATGCCGTCGGAAGGATCGTAAGACCTCAGATCAAACAAATCTCCAGAGCGCTCGGTGGACTGATTCCACTGGTCGCCCACGCGCGAGCTGGCGGCCATAACCGGCAGCGGCTGAATCGGCAGCTTCGGCGCCGATACTTCGACGCGTGCCTCAAGCGGCATGCTCCACTTAATACGGCAGAAGCCGAACGAATCTTCCAAAGCGAGATTGAGCGCTTTTAGCACCCATAGTCCGCGATGAGGGAAAACCACATGATCGATCAAGTGCCGCTTGTCCCGCGTGGCGCTGCGTCCTTTAATAATGTGAATTGGCGAGAGGACTCCATCTTCTTGAAATTGTCTTTTGATGCGCAGCGAAAAAAAGGGGGGAATACTGCTTGCGGTGCAGGCAAGTCCCGCCGGCACGTTTTGGCGGGAGAGAGGATTATCTGCTTCAAAAAAGGCTTCGACTTTAAGACGGCGCCCCAGATGTACTCTGAGCAGCAGCGACACAAGCAGCAGCAATGTGCACAATGCGCCGAGACATCCGCCGAGCATGGCGGCGATTAAATCAGCTTGCGGGATGGCCCAAACGTACAGCGCATAGATGGATAAGCACAGCACCAGAAGGCCGCGGAAGGTAAGCGGCTGCCAGCGGACAAAAAGCCCGGCCAAGATTTTCAAGCTTTTCCAAAAGCTCGGCAGAAGCGGCAAAACGTAAAAGTCTTTCAAAAGTAATGCCTATAGAGGAGTTGTCTAAAAATACCCCCGCTTAACCGGGATAATGTTCGCTGCGATGGACAGTTTGCCCTAACTGCCTTGCTATGGGGAAGTGGAGATACTGAGGTGATTCGCTCTCCCGGATAGCAAGAGCGTTGGGCTAAGAGCCTATAGCAGATGCGCCATACGAAGAATCTAAGACAGAAAGTCACACTATTCTGCCATGTTGAATATTATTAATAATTATAGAGGGTTGGGATAATTCAATATTATTTTACCGCTGCTTAGTTGACGGTTTGGTAAAATTCAGACATAAAACTAGTATCTTATCATTAGCGGTACCCCGGCCTTTTTGGGAGATGCATAATGGGACGTTTTTTTGGCCGCCGCTTCCAGCGGAACCAAACAGTAGTTTGCCCCGTGCAGCAAACTTGGCACTCGGAAAGTCAATCTTCGCGGCGCGTGTCTGAGGAAGAGCCGCTGCGTGTTCCCCAAAGGCCGAAGTCAGACCCCGCACCAGCGAAGAAGAGCGGTCTTGATACGCTGACTATTCCACCGGCAGCGAAAACTCCAACGGCTACTCAGACGAAACCTCAGACGACACCGCAAAAAGAAGAGCAGGCTTCGCCGCAGCCCGGCCAGAAACGAATTGAAGCAGCCGCACCTTGCGCGCGAAAAGCCGAAGAGTCAAAGAAACGGGCAGATCAGCTTGAAGCAAGGATGAAAGCAGAAGCCAGAGCGAAAGCTGGCTTAGCTGCCGTGGTAGACTGTGTGCAAGGTTCTGCTGCTTACCAGAGATTTTACTCCTATTACCGCGCCAATGTTCCGGCTCGTTTGCCCGAACCTGGCGTGATTGCTGCGCAAACGGAGCTTCCGCCGACTGAATGGGGAAGCCAGCTCGTATTCTCCCCCAAAGATCGCAGCCGTCCCGGTGTCGTTTTTGCAATGGATCCGCAGCATGAGCAGGCGGTGCAGGATGTTGTCAGGGAACTCCGGGAGGCAACCTCGAAGGTCTTAACTCAACAGTTAGGTTTGGGTTACCTTGATCGATTCCCGGGCGGGGAGCTTCTAAAACTGGCGAATCCCACTTATCGCGAACGGCGCGCCAATGCGATCCTTGTTGCCCGGAGCGGGGAATTTCTCGAAAGGTCGATCGACGAGGCAAACAGCCGGTTGGCTGATGTCCCGCGTTATGCGGCAGCCGAAGGAACGCAGCGAGCGCTGGCCCAGACACCGTCGCCGCGTATTTTCAGGCGAATAAGACCCAGCGCTTCCGAAAGACTGGAAATGGCCGCTCAGGGCGGTCGCGGTTCCGGACGTTTTGAAGCGGGCCTTGTCTCCGGTTTGGGCGAAGCGCAGCAGTCAGGACGTACAGCGGTGGGGAATACCCGGGCGCTGATCGTGGAGCGCGCAAGGCAGTATGCGTTCGAAGGGGCGGCGAAAGTTGAGCAAGAAGCCATTGCTGTTAACAAAGAGCCGACGCTTGTCGGCTACGAGGTAGATTTCAAAAACCAGCGCCCTAACGGTATTGATTACTATGTCAAGACTGACGAAGGGCAGACTTATGTGGTGCACAACGTCGGCAAGAACTTTCAAGATGAAGCCGGCAATTTTCTTCCAGCGGATGTGTACGCAGCCTTCAATGTGGATTTGCTGACGCACTACGAGACAAACAACGGAAGCATCAGCCGCGAAGCGCTCTATGACTTCTCCATGAAGCGTAATTTGTTCCCGACGGAGGAAGGAGAAATTGTTTATTTGAATCCGGCGAAACGAAGCGCGGAAGCCCAGGAAGCAATAACCGGACGTTTGCGCACACTTTATCAAGCAAAGAAAGGCCTTTCCCGAAGCGATATCGATCAAGCAATTCTGGAAGAGACACAGAGAGAAATTGCGGCCGCGCGCGATGCCGCAATGAACGAAGCGCGAAGTGCCGGCCTTGAAATCACGGGACAAAATGGTGCATTTGCCGTAAGCAAGGGCGGGCATAAGCTCCTCGAACTGCCGCTGAAAGGAAGCGAAGTTGAGCAATATACGGCACTCAAGCGAATTCTTGAGCTTCGCGTTGAGTCGTCCGGCCAAGGAGAGCGAGTCCTGGATGCGCTTGCACCGCACGCAAGAAACCACGCACTTTCCTTGCGCCTCAATCAAGCGGGTGAGATTGAGTGCGTTCTTCCTGGCGGTGCACTGGAGACAAAAATTGCCGCCAAACCGGACCAGGGTCTCGATGGGCAGCTTCGTGAAGCACTCGCGCTCTGCCAAGCTTACGATCAAACAGCTCCAGTTGCCGTAGAAAACGGCCTTTCGCAAACGAATGTAATGCCGGTGGATGCCGCACAGACCCCCCAAGCGCATCAGATCTTTCGTGCTGCTCGTGATGCCGGATTGACGATGCGCGTTGTTGAAAGGAGCGGAGAGGGGAGCAGCCTTGCGTTTACTTACGCTGTGATCAAGCGGGAAACAGACGGAGCGGGGAAAATCACCGAATCCGAAGTGGGCAGCAGAATTACCATTAAGCGCGTAAGCGAGGGATATGAAACTGACGCACAATACGCTGTGGTGCGCAACACGGCGCTGGCGAACGAACTGGCGAAACAGCTCGGCCTTCCGGGCATTCCTGTGCAAGAAAAACCAGCGGAAATCAGCCCGCGTGGGGCCGTGCTGAAAGAAGCGCAGGACGCAGGATTCGAAATCAGCGGAGAGAGCGGAAGGTTTGTGATTAGCCGCGGTGAGCACAAACTCCTTGAGCTTCAGCTCAAAGGAAGCGAAGCAGACCAATACGGAGCACTGCGGGAAATTCTTGCGCTTCGCGCGGATGCCGCCGGACAAGGTGAACGAGCCTTGGATACGCTCGCGCGGCATGCTAAGAACCATGCGCTGTTCCTGCATCAGGATGAGGAAGGAAACATCGCATTTGTTTTTCCCGATGGCGTCCACCAGGACAAAATTCTCACGCAGCCGGGACGCAGTTTGGGAGACCAGCTAAAAGAAGCGCTTATCGGTTGTGCGGGATATGACCAGGCAGCTTCGGTCAATATTGAATGTGCACTTCCGGGCACGCGAGTGACGGCAGTTCATGCCGTGCTTTCCCCAGAGGCACATCAAGTTTTTCGCAGTGCGCGTGATGCGGGACTTAGCGTGCGCGTGGTTGCGCGAAGCGGCGAAGGCAATGAGCTTGCTTTCACCTATGCCGTGGTTCGCCGTGAAACGGATGCCTCTGGACAGGTTGTTGAATCTGAAATCGGAAGCCAGCTTACGATCAAGCGCTTCAACAGCGGGCATGAAACCGACCACCAATATGCGGCAATGCGTGACAAGCTGCTTGCCGGGGAGTTGGCCAAGCATTTGGGTGTGCAGACCGCTGCTGCTGGTCAATAGCCGTGCGATCCTATGAGCAATAGCTAAGAAACTCAATGGTCTAGACAAAGCGCTCCAAGTATTACCGCCTATTTTTTGACTAAACGCTGCAAAAATACTAAATAACCTAGTATTCGGCAGAGGAACGTAAGTTTTTCTTTGAGCAGCATACTCGCTGCGTTTGTGTAGTTCCTTTCTAGCAGTTCTTTGCCAAGAAAATGCGAAAGATGTTTCTGTTTCAAGGTTTGTGTTTGCCTCGGGAAAGGAGGTGAAAGCACGAGGCGGTAGTTCATGTCGTTTCGTGTCCGTTTTTAGCTTTCTTGTGCAGTGAAGGAGAATTGGGATGAGGAGGATCGTTCTGTTGTTGTTGGCCCTCGCGGGCCTGTGGTGTTTCTGCGCTGCTGCTGCGTTCGCTGCGGATGCACCCCCGGCGGCGCTTGCCCCGGACACCGAAAAGGCGGTGAGTTCGCTCATCGCCAAGGCGCTGGAACCTGTCAAGAAGGAGCAGGAGCGGCAGGCGGGCGAGTTGAAGACCTTGGGGGAGCGCGTGGGGAAGATCGAGACGGCCACGAAAGAAAACGGAGGCAAGCTCGATCAGATCCTCGCGGCACTCAAGACTGACGCGCCGCCCGTTGCGGAGCCAGCTCCGCCGCCTCCGGCAGCCGTTGCGGTTGTGGACTTGGATGCGAGTCCTGTCCAGAAGAGCTTCTGTACACCGCAGACGTGTGGCCCGCGGGCCGCTCCGCGAGTGACTCAGGCAGCGCCCACGGTTTGTGCGCCCGCGCAGTCCTGTGCTCCGGTGCAGTACTGCCGGCCCCGCCATCAGTGCTGTATCAAGAAACTGCTTGGCTGCGGCCGGTAGCCGGAAGGCCTGATACGCTGAGCTGCCGCAGGGACCTCCAACCTGCGGCAGCTCTTTCTCTCACCGTATCGTCCATCACGATGTTTTAGTTCAGCGGCACATCTTCGCTCCCTTTTTTATTTTTTCGGGTAGTGCGGAAAATTTTTCTTAGACTGAAAGCCGAGTGCTTTCGTGAGCAACAAAAACAAATTAACCGGTGTTTGTTCGAAATTTCTGCGCCGTGCGCGGCGGGGAGCGGTGCCGTATCTCATGGCATCACTGCCTGCAGTGCATGGCGCATACCAAGCTCTGTTCGCTTGAAAGAGGCGTCCAGCAACACGGGCCGGAAAGTGTTTCGTGCCTGCGTCTGGATTCATCTACTTTTGTGCTTGAAGACGGGCGTAAACCGCGCTTGCGCTTTCAAGCCTGAACACCGGAGGTTTTGCTATGAGTAATGTGCGGGAGAAACTGGCCCTCGTTACTGGGGGCTCGCGCGGCATTGGACGGGCGGCTGCTCTTCGCTTGGCGGGTGAGGGATCCCATTTGGCGATCACCTACAACACAGCGGCCGAGAAGGCAGCGGAGGTCGTGCAGCAGGCAGAGGCGCTGGGCGTGAGAGCTAAGGCCTATCCCATCGACCTCAGCCAGCGTGACCGGTACGAACCGTTCGTTGCCCAGGTCGTTCAGGACTTCGGCATGCCCGTGCAAGTCCTGGTCAACAACGCGGGAACCCTTCGTGACGAGCCCTTGAGCGTGCTTTCTTACGAAGCCTGGGGCCATACACTGGCTGTCGATCTCGAGGCCCCGGTATTCCTTGCCAAGGCGGCGGTGCCTGGGATGAAGAAGGCGAAATGGGGGCGGATCATCAACATCTCGTCACTGGTCGGTGTCCATGGGGCTTCCGGCCAAGTCGCGTATGCCGCCGCCAAAGGCGGGCTCATCGCCGTGACCAAGTCGTTGGCGCTGGAGCTGGCGTGCAAGAATCCGTCGGACAGTAAGCGCTGGTGGGATATCACAGTGAACTGCGTCTGCCCCGGGTTTATCAAGACCGACATGATGGAAAGTGTTGGGCCCGTGATCAACGCGGCTATTCTGGAGCAGAGTCCCATGCGCCGGATGGGAACGCCCGAGGAAGTGGCCGAGGCAATTGCTCACTTCGCGTGTGGTGCGTCGTACAGCACCGGTGTGGTGTACGAGGTCAACGGTGGACTCCGTACCTGAGTCAAGCCGTACCTGACCATTCCCGCAGTAAGGTTGTCGACAATTGCTTCCCGCATCCGGATCCGGGGCGGGAAGCTTTTTCTTTTTCCGGTGGTTAGAAAAAAAGCGAATTTGCGACCAATTCGATAGATTATCACGGTATTGTTATTTTTCCGCACTACGTTGGACAAGATATTTTTTTGATGTATTTTAGTTATTCCAATCTTTTACATGCTGTTAATTGCAAGCTGTTCTTTATCGTCCGTTGAAAATCATATGGGTTAAGAGGCGGAAAGGTTCTTGATGGTTTTGTAGTCACCGCTTAATTCGTCTCTGACCTGCGTTCGATTCAAATCCCAACTTGTTGACTCGAGATAGAAAAGAAAGAGGTGCAGTATGAACGACGACGCGATCGTGATCACTGGGTTCGGTGCGGTCACCCCGTTAGGGCATTCTCAGGGGTTCGAACCTGTACCCGGCAAACCCGACTACATCGGGCGGATGCTGAAAGGCGAGTCGGGAATGGTCTCCCCGGTTGGTCTCCCGCGGTTCCTTGCGGAGATGTCGCTCACGTCGAAAACGGAACTGGCGCAGTTCTTGACCGACGTGGATCAACTTTACCCGCTCGCTTCCCCTGATGACGTTCCCATCAACGCGGTGGGACTGGTCCCGGGCTGCTCCTATTTCGACCTCCAGGAACGGCTCGGCAGGCAGCGCCGCAAGAAGCTGAAGTTTGCGTCGGGCCGCCCGGCTCAACTAGGCGTCATGGCGACCGCATACGCGGTGGATGACGCTGGTCTGACCAGCGGCTTTCAGCCCCAGGATGTCGGCGTTTTCTTCGCCGCTGATCGCGGCGCGCTGCCCATGAAAGACTGGGAGACCGTCGGCCGCAGGAGCATCATTGGCGGCCGGCCGGACTACTGGATGACGGTCAAGGCCTGCAAGCAGGAACTGGATCCGATGTGGCCGTTTTACGTGATGACCAATTCGGCGGCAGCGAACGTTGCACTCCTGTTCGACTTCCTGGGGCCGAACAACACTACCAGTTCGGCCTGTGCCGCTGGCCTGTTTGTCCTCTGGGAGGCTTACCGCAACCTTAAGGAGGGGCGGATTAAGGCAGCCGTCGTCGGCGGCGCGGATTCGAAACTCTCGGCGTGGGACATCGCCGGATTTCTCGGCCTGACTGCCGCGAGCACGCGCAGGTGCGCCCCGGAGGAGGCGTGCGCACCGTGCTCGAAGCACCGCGACGGCATGGTCACGGGCGAAGGTGCGGCGTGCTTTATCCTCGAACGCTTGGCAGACGCCAAAGCCCGCAATGCGAAGATCTACGCCGAGGTGTCGGGCTTCGGCGCTGCTTGCGGCGCCGGAATCGTCGAAACCGATCCCGATGCCGTTGCCCGTACGGTTCGCGAAGCGTGCCGCGATGCCCGGATCAATTACGATCAGATTGGCATGTTCTCCCCGCATGCGACCTCCACGCCCAGCGGGGATTGGCGCGAAGTCTCCGGCATCCGCCAGGCGCTTGGCGCTGACGCGGATAAGCCGTGGGCGTACAACTCCAAGGGCGGCGTGGGTCACTGGATCGTTCCCGCCGGCTTCGCCAGTGTGGCGCCTGCCGTGCTGGCCCTGTATCGCGGGGTTATCCCGCCGAACGTCAATCTCACGCCCGATACTCTCGATCCGGCCTGCAACCTGCGTTACACCATGGGCAGCGCTGTCGAGGCGGACGTTCAGGCGGCCCTTGTTCTCGCTCTCGGGTTCGGCAACACGGATGTTGCCTGTGTGCTGAAAAAGGTTTAGCACCGTCCTCTGCTTCGGCAGCAGCTTGTCTCTGCAACTTTGGCAACGCTGCTGTTCGAAGGAAGGGGGTGCGAGTTCCGTGCTCCATTACGGAGTCCGCCTCGCAACCCTTCCTTTTTTTATGCTAATTTCGCATTACGGCTACAAAACATCTTCGTGTCTCTCGCGTCCTTCGCGTTAGAATCGCTTTATATTAAATAACGCGAAGGACGCGAGGGACGCGAAGGGGATAGGGCGAAGCAGTTGCCGTCTTCCTTGTGTTTCGCCTCAAAACCTCGTTTCTTGCTACGAAGCTAATTTTGCAGCAGGCCCTTGAGATACCTAACCATAGGGACTTCGACCAAAGAATCATAATTTTGCGTAAAAAGCTGAAAAAAGGGCGGGTGAAACCAGGCGCTATTCCTGATAAAACCCGGCCCTTCGCGAACGCTCTTCCAGCGGAACAGATCCTCGTCATTTATCGCAACGAGTTTTTGCGCGGAGCGGGAGATGCGCTCAGCGATTCGGCTTGCGAAGAACAAGTGCGCGGTGTGTGCCGCCGAAACCCGCCGCTGAAACGAGGAAGTAATCCCGGCCATCCAGAATCTCCACAGTGCTGCGAGGCAGCCGGAGACGGATATTGGGGTCTTGATCGTAAAGCGTGGGATTACACGGCGCCAGTCCGCGCTCGATAGCACACCGGATCGTCATCAGCATTTCGGCGGATGCGCTTCCGAGGATGTGATGTCCATCGCCGCCTTTCGATGCGGTGATGGGAATCCTCTTCGCCTCTTCGCCTAAGACTTCGAGGATGGCTGCGGCCTCGGCCCCGTCCCCTTCAACTGTGCCGGTTGCGTGCGTACTCATGTAAGCAATCTGCTTCGGATTGATGCCCGCATCAGTCAGTGCTTCGCTCATCGCCCTGACAAAAGCGTCCTTGTTTGGCTCGACCAGGCACTGCGGTGCCGTTGCGGCGCCCATGCCGGCGACCTCGGCCAGGATAGGTGCGCCGCGCTGAAGCGCATGCTGCAGCTCTTCAATGACGAACATCGCTCCCCCTTCCGAGGGGCTGAGGCCGTTGCGATTCACGTCAAACGGCCTGCAGCAGTCCGGCGTTTTTCCCGGCGAAACGATGCTTCGCCAGGCCAAAAGCCCGAAGAGCGAATTCGCGCCAAGCCGCCTCCACCAAGAGCCGGTGAGCACGTACTTCGAGCGGCCAAGGCGGATGACATCGCACGCGGTTTGCAGTGCAGCGAAGCCTGCTTCGCAGGCGGTGGTGATGTTTACCATCCCGCCGGTCAGCCCTGTGGCCATGCCGAGCGCCATCGGACCGCCGATCGAGACCGACCGCAGCATGGCGTCAACCTGGCCAAGATCGGAGTCAAGCAATGCTTTGATGTATCTCGGCTCACTGCCTGTGGTCTTGTAGAGTTCCCTCAGCAGTTGCTTAGCCCCCGGCTCGTTGCGGCGGACAGCATGCAGCAGTCGAATGATTCCCTTAAGCAGCTCGGGGTCATCCATCGCGCTCATCATCGAGTCGAGCGAGACTTTCTGGAGTTCCGCGTAAGCAAAGTCATGCACATCCGCTGCCGAGACAATCGATCCAAGTGCCGGGTCGACCGTCAGCTCGCCTTCGCTGTCGAGGATTCCGGATTCCCGGCACGCTGCCGTGCCGGAGCACAAGAACGCCTGCGCCGTCGGATTCATCCAACGGGAGGCCCGGCGGGCGCGTTTGCCGGCCGCCTTCTTCAGCACTTCCGGCGGCAGCTTGGGGAGCAGGCCGTAGATGTGAATGTCGAGGTTCTCCGTATCATACGGGACGGGACCCAGGCCGACTTCCCCCGAGAGCGTACGCGCAATGAGGTCGTTCTCCGGCGTGGGTTCGAGCAGGCCAGGGAGGTTCAGGCCTCGTGGCCGTCCTCCACCAGCTCCAGTGATTACAATGCGGCAGTTGGGATTTTGGACCGAACGCACGATCGTGCTCCTTATGTTGGTTAACCTTCGTTAATCTGCCTGATTTCTACCCGATAAGATGGGAAAATTGAGAAACAACTTAGGTGGAGACTAGGTAATTATATCATCCAGCGAAATACAGCAACATTCGGTGATTGTTGAGTAGACTAATCGCTTATTGCATAAAATACCTAATGCCGAAGGCAGTTTGCAAAAGAGGCTGACACATTTTAACGCACTTTCGGACCAGCGTTTAGGCCGCAATTAAGCAGAAGCAACGGTATTTAATCAGAAAGCTCCGCCACGGTTGCGTGAGAAACACGCAGGAATTCGTCTGGTGAAATGAGCATTTGCAGACCACGAAGCCCTGCGCTGATGCTCAGCCGCTCCTGAAGCAGCGCGTTCTCGTCCAGGTAGACAGGATACTCTTTCTTGCCGCCAAGCGGTGAGCAGCCGCCTTTCAAATACCCAGTAAGCCGCTCGAGTTCATTAAGCTTCACCAGCTCCGTGCGTTTATCGCCGATCGCCTGGGCAAGCTTCTTCAGACTTAGCTCCTTATCACCAGGCACGACCGCCATCACCACCCCTGCGTGCTCGCCGCGCGCGACAAGCGTTTTGTAAACACTCTCCAATGGGATGTTCAGTTTCTCGGCGACCTCCTCAGCGGTAAAATCTTCGGCCTCAAAAGATCCCAGTTCGTACTTAGCCTGTGCGGTATCCAGGATCTCAATTGCTCGCGTCCGTTTCATAAATTCATACTCTCGCAAACTGGTCGTAATAATCAAGAAGCGCGGCCCGAATATTGCCGGCGTGCTTCAAGAAAACATCTTCAGCGAAGCAAGCTCGGCTATGGTCTGCGACACACAGTTTATCAAGCAAAAGTCTGAGCAACTCGGGAGACGTAGAGCATTTAACGAGAATGGGCAGCCGTCCGGCACAGTGCGCAGTGATGATTACGCCCCCAGCGTTTCGCAGACGCCACCGGCAATACGCCCATGCCGCACGTCCCAGCAGCTCAGCGCTGTCCAGCAGTACCGCACAGGATGGGTTGGCTTGAGGAAGAATTGCTGCTAACCGTTGAAGCTTAATCGGCCTTGCTTCGGTGCTCAAGTAAATAAGGTGCGGTGCAAATCCGGATGCGCGCAGAAACGGCTGCAAATCTTCAAGCAGCGTGGTCTTCCCGGATCCCTCCGGTCCGACTATCGCCGCGTGAAAACGCAGTGCTTCAAGCCGCCGGTAAATTCCGTCCCACGTTTCATTTTGCGGGAGATAACGGAGCTTAAGCAGCCGGTCCGTCGAAAAAGGATTGTCATGAGCACGCATAGGTTTACAGCGAAGCGTTTAGCTGCACTTCCTTGCCGAAGGGCGAAACAACAAACTCTTCAACAGCCGGATCGCTGCATCCCTCAATGTCAAGTTCTAAAGCCCAGGTCAGCGTAATCAGCTTGCCGGAAAAACTGTAAGGTGCAAGAGGAAGCTTAAAGTCGAAGTTGTGCGACTCGCTCGGACCGGCGCGGTCGTAGCGCAGACCTTCGACAAGCTCCGAGTGCGCCGTGCCCTTGCCGCGGGTATACCAGAACAAACGCAGCTCAGCCGTTTTTGGGGTTTCGGCGCAACTCCACCGGATTCTTCCGCGCAACATATCGCCCGGCAAAAAGACCTTCTTTCTCCCTTCAATTTCGATTACAAGCTGTTCCATGGCTTCTCCTCTTCAACCGCCGCCGCCGCAACCTGGTCTGCGGCAAGTTTCTTGGGCAACACGACAATAGGAAACTCCTCGCTGATATCCGGCCAGTTCTCGATGACGCCCTGAATGCCGATTCTCCAGCGGACTGCGTTGTTCGGACAGCTAAAAGAGTGCATCGTGTTTGCCGGGATCGGCACACGCGCCGTGCCGGAGCGGATCCCCCCGTACTTGCCTACTTTGGCTAATTCCTTCTTGTAGAATATTTCCCGGTCAGTATGCGTGTCCGTGCCGCGCCGGTAGGTTGCCTCCTCCGTGCCCGTAAGCGTGACAATAAACTCGCTGATTTTGTCCGTGTCTCCGCTGAATTCCCAGCGCAAGTTCAGCGTTTCGCCAAGAGCCGCTTCTGCGCGATCGAGATACACCTGCGGCACCGCGTTGAAGCCCTGCAGGTAGAAGTAGCCAACTCCGCCCAGCATCCCCAAACCGATGAGGACAAACGGTATCATAAACAAGGTCAGAAAAATCTCCGGGTGACCGCTGCGCCAGCTATCCACCGCCTCCATCACAAAAATGGAGACGATGCCATTCCAAAACAACGCGATAAGCAGCAATCCCGCGGCCTTCATCCGGGGGGAAACGGCGGCCTTCATCATGACTTCGCCGGAGGGTAGCTGCGCGTAGCGGGAAATCTGAAACTCATCAAGCGAGCCATCCTCCCCGAAAGTCACTCTCGAAGACGCCGTTCCCTGCTCGGGGACGGCTCCGGAAAGCTCTCCCCCTTTTTTGCCGCGGCGCAGCAGTGCGGACAGTCCGCCAAGCAGCATCAGCAGGCCAATGCCGAAGAAAATAGCGATAAAGATGGAAATAATTATGGCATCCTTTGTCACGCCTCGCTCAATTACAGCTTGAGCAGGGTCCTTCGGGTTGACGTAACATGTAAACTCCGCTCCAGGCGGGTGCGCGTCAACAATTGCTCTTTTGCTGCCATAACCGCTCGATGAGCCGCCGAAGAAGCTGTAGCGCTCTGACCGGTAGGTCTTGCCGCCCAAGCTGTACCTGTAAGTAATATGGACACTGTACGTTGTGCTGTCGTCCCCTGCGTGACTCTTTACTTCACTGGCTTCGACCACTGCCGGCACGGCAGTCCAGTTCTTGGCATCAAAAAAGCTTTTGGCGTCTTTAAAAAAGAAATGGAAGAACAGGCAGCTAAAAGCAGTGAAGGCCAGCCCGAAAACAAAAATAATTCCGGACGGCGGCTTGTGCATCTGTACATTTGACCGGACAGCAGGCATTTATTTTGCTCTCCTTAGAACCGCGCAGTCAGTTGAATCCGTTGTTGCTTAACATACCTGACCGCAGGTGTTTTGGGCAATTTATTCACACTGATTGGATTATGCGCTGTGGGAAATTTTGCTAGACTTGAGGCGTAATGGACAACGATTTTCTGACACAAAGTGGACTGCCGGAGCTTAGCCTGTCCGGCGTGCGAACTTGCGGTTTGAATAGCATTTCTTGTGCTTTTCCGCACAGGAAGCTCACTGTTGTTGCTGGTCCGCCGGGCGCGGGGAAGACCGCGCTAGTGGTTTATACAGCTTACGCGGAAGCACGAAGACGGCTCGCTTTGGGTTTAGGCGAGGATCGCGTTTGGCCGTTGCGGTATTATCCCGCGGCGGAGTTCGACGCAGTAAACGGACTTCTTCCGGCAGTCAATATTTCTGATCTCGCCGGGGAAGCGCAGGGCAGCGGCCCTGTGCTTAGTCTTTTGGGTCTGGATGGGATGTTGTCCTCTGTCTTGTATCATTATGGTAATTTGCACTGCGCAAGAGACGGAGCTGTAATTGAAGATGCATCCGCGGCGCAGGTGTTTTGCCAGGTCAGCGAGTTTGCGAAGACAGAGAGCGCAAGCGGTAAAGATGCGGCTCGAGGCGGCACGCTGAATCTATTAGCCGAAGCGGTTATCTACGAGGCTGCCGGAGTAAATCCCGAAGCTCCCACGCTGGAAACTCTCGTGCAGCAGGTAGTGACTTTTCAGAAACGCGGGTATCGCCGTTTCGTGATAAACGCAAGCCTTTATACCCTGCCGCCGTTTGGCGATCCTGCGCTGCGCGGTGAAGCAGCGCAAGCGGTTGATGAGGCGAGGAAAAACTTCATTGACGCAATTTCGAGCGCCGGCAGCATATCTTATTTCGCGGTCGTTGTTGATTCGATTGTTTTTCGCGTACAGGAAAAAGAGAGATTTCTTGATGCGGTTTACGCGGCGCAAGCAGCGGGAGAAGGAATCGCTGTGCTGCGCCCGGCACTCCGCACGAGTGCCGCGCAGAGCGCGGCGGCTCTCGATCTTTCGCCAATATGCTGGCGTTCGTTCGCCGGATGCTGTTGTCCGGAATGTGGACAGCGTTTCAGTCAATCTGTGTCTGTCCTGCAGCGGGAGGTGCGAGCCGGGGTGCTTGCGCGGCGCCCGGGTAAGAAGCGCCATGTGGAGCTCCGCCTTTTTAAGAAGAATCTGGCGGAGATTCTCGCAGAGCCTTTAAGCAGTTTGCATGAATTAGTTGAATCTGGACAGCGCGGCAGAGGCGATGCCTCCGATACCCCTGCGGCAGCTTGTGCGGCCCGGCTGACGGCAGCTCTTTCTTCGCTCTGCCGGTTGGGACTTGACCATCTTGCGCTTTCACTCCCAGCCAAGACGCTTTCTTCGGGAGAACGCCTGCGCGTGCAAACCGCAAGGTTTCTCCTGGCGCAGGTTGCCGAAACTTTGTTCGTTCTGGATGAGCCATCCCGTGTGCTGCACCAAGCGGATTTGCACCTGCTTTCTGCGGCGCTGAGGGAGCTGGTTGATCGGGGGAATACGGTGGTTGTTGCCGAACAAAGCGGTTTGGCCGGCATCGCTTCCGCCGATTGGCTAATCGAACTCGGCGCTTCGCCGGACGGCAAGCGCAGCGTATGCTTCTCTGGAAATGCTGCGAGCTGGCCGCGCCCGGATACGGCAGCCGATACGGAAGTGTTGTGCAAGCGCAAGCTAAAGCCCGCGAAACGCTTGATGCATGGATTGTGCATTAGCCTCGATGCTTCCCGGTTCCCGGAGCAGAAGATTAAACTTCCGCTGCGCAGCGTAGTTGCTGTTTGCGGGCGCTCCGGCGCGGGCAAAACAAGACTGCTTAGCGAGACGCTGCTCGGCGGCTTCCGGCGCTATCAGCAGGGCCGGGAAGCTGCTCTAAAAAGCGGCGGTGCAGGCTGGGGCAGCATCCGGCGCGCTGTGTATCTCGGGCAGATTAGTTTTAGCCGGCGGCGTTTGCAGCGCACAAAACTCGTATGGGATACCTGCCGTTTGAATGAGCGCATTGCCCAGTTTTTCAGTGAACTGCCCGCCGCCCGGAAAAACGGATATACGCGGGAGATGTTCTTGCTCGGCGGCGGAGGGAGCTGTCGTGCTTGCGCGGGAAGCGGCGTGATTGAAACTGAATTCGATGTTGGCGGCTCCGCTGGCGAGCAGTGCGCTGTTTGTCATGGCCGCCGTTATGCGCCTGAGCTTGATGCCGTGAATTACAAAGAAGCTTCGATCAGCGATGTGTTGGAGAGCGAGGTCAAGACAGCGCTGCAGCTTTTCAGCGCGCGTCTGGAAATTTTGCAGATCTTGCTTGTCTTCGATGCGTTGGGATTAAGCGGCCTGCGGCTTGGTGAACGCGCAAGCCGGCTTGCGCAGTCCGTGCAGCAGCGGCTTGAACTTGCGCGCTTGTTCGTCTCGTGCCGTCCAAACGGCGTGTTGTATCTGCTGGATCAGCCGCTTGCCGGGCTGAGCCGGGCGGATGTGGAGGTCTGTATGCCGCAGCTCCACAAGATAGCCAGACAGGGCGGGAGCATTTTTTTCTCGACACACGATCATTTTGCCGCGGCCTTGAGTGATTTCGTGGTGGAACTTGGCGAGGGGGGCGAAGTCGAGCTTCGTTCAGCTTAGGTCATGTTCAAAAAAAGCCATATCCTCCGTAGCTTTAGCGAAGGAGGATCTCGAAACCACAGATAAGAGGAATCGTAAACAGTTCTTGCGCAGCAGGCGTGCTTTGCAACGAATTTGATGACGAAGCGGTGTATCTTGTGTTAAACGAGCGGCAAATTCCGTTAACTCGTCCTGTAAGGAGGGCTGATCCACCGCCAGATGGCCGAAGATACCGAAGCTCAACCGATTGCTCCTAAAGTTGTTGTTGCCACAACCGTCGCTCTTTCTTTCATTTCTTTTTGGCGCGGCGGCGCAATAGTTCTTAGCGACCTGGCCTCTACTGTGTTTTATGTCGGCGGCATCGCCGAGCAGGCCGTTGGACGGTCCGCTCCATGGCTGGTGCTCGGCGTCATGCTTTTTAGTTTTGCCGTGCGCGCAGTCTATATGGAAGGCTGCAGCATGTTCGTCCGCGGCGGGGTGTTCGCGGTAGTGCGAAACAGCATGGGTCCTTTTGCCGCGCGGGTGTCTGTTTCGGCGCTGATTTTCGATTACTTGCTTACCGGTCCGATATCGAGTGTCAGCGCCGGCCATTACCTGGGCCATCTTGTTAATGAGTTCCTGGAAATGGCGGGAGTTTCGTTTCGTTGCCATCCGGCGTCTTTCGCCGTGTTTTTTGCGGTGCTGATCACGCTTTACTTTTGGCGCTCCAATACTATCGGCATTCACGAGTCAAGCACGAAGGCTCTGCGGATCATTCAGATTACCACGGTGATGGTGCTAATCCTCTTGGTATGGTCGCCGCTTACGCTGCTCATGCGCGGGAATTTCGCACTTCCCCCGCTGCCGCTGCCTTCGAACCTGGCGTTCACGCACGAGTCTCTCGGCTGGTTTCATGGGACCTTTTGGCCGGGTATCGGTGCGGTAGGCATCATGATCGCCTTTGGTCACGCCTTCTTGTCCATGAGCGGCTTCGAGACTCTGGCGCAGGTGTATCGCGAGCTTGCCTATCCGAAACTGAAGAATCTTAAACGCACAGGCTTGATTGTCTGCTGCTATGCGGTTGTTTCTACAGGGTTGATCACGATGTTTGCGGCGATGATTATCCCGGATGCTGTCCGTGCGCAGTATGCGGACAACTTGATTGGCGGCCTGGCGATGAACCTCGCCGGTCCGTATCTGCTGCGGCTGGTGTTTCACACATTTGTCGTGGTTGTTGGTGCGCTTATTCTGGCCGGCGCGGTAAACACCGCGATTATTGGCGCAAACTCGGTGCTGAACCGTGTTGCTGAAGACGGTATTTTGTTTCCATGGTTCCGTAAGCCGCACCGCAAGTACGGCACGACTTATCGTCTGATTAATCTTATCGTTGGACTGCAGCTTTTTACGATTTTAATCAGCCGCGGCGATGTTTATCTGCTCGGTGAAGCCTACGCTTTTGGTGTTGTCTGGAGCTTCTTTCTGAAGTCTTGCGGTGTGATGGTGCTTCGTTACCAGCGCAGCGACCAGGAATACAAAGTGCCGTTAAATATCCGCATCAGGGGTATTGAGCTGCCAATCGGACTGGGTCTGATTACTCTGACGCTGCTTACGGTAGCGCTGGTCAATTTGTTTTCCAAGCGCATCGCGACAATATACGGCATTATTTTTACGTTGGTCCTTTTTATTGTTTTCACTATTTCCGAACGGATTAACGCGCGCAAACATCAAAAGCGGAAAGGCGGGGCGTTGGAGGAGTTCAACCTTGATCATCAGCAGGAAATAACGACCGACATCGTCAACGTGCAGCCTGGCGGCATGCTGGTTGCGGTGCGTGATTATAACACGCTGTCTCATTTGAAGTGGGCGCTGGATCGCACCCAGGCCGGGCGGCGCAATGTAATTGTCGCCACTGTGCGTCTTACTGCCGCGGGCGACGGTGAGCACGGGCTGACAACAGAGCAGGTCTTCGCCGACTACGAGAAAGAGCTGTTCAGCCGTGTGGTGCAGCTTGCAGAAAAAGAAGGCAAGAAGGTCAGTTTGCTCGTAGTGCCGGCGGCCAATCCGTTTGAAGCGATGGTGCAGGCGGCGGCGAACTTGCGCAGTGCTTATTTGGTTACCGGTGTCTCGGCGCACATGTCTGCCGAAGAACTGGCGCGGCGTATCGGTCAGGCTTGGGAAGAGCTGCCCGAGCCGCGCCACTCGTTTTCGCTTGCCGTTATGCGCCGTGATGGCACAGTGCATCAAGTTATTCTTGGCCCACATACGCCGCGCTTGCGCCCGCAGGATGTTAATCGCGTGCATCAGCTCTGGCTCGATTTGGCTGAAAATGAAGAGTTCGGTGCAAAGCTCCACCACCGTGATGTGATCAGTCTGGCACTTGACCGGCTGGAGCAGGAGCTGAAAGGACATCAGCGCTTTGAGATTGTGCGAGATCTGCGCCGCAGCCTGGAGAAACCGGAGGCTTAAGCTGCCTTTTGTGCAACGGAATAAAGGGCGGGTTAGAGTGTTAAAGTTTTACTAAGGATTATCAGAGCCTAAGCGGATTGAAGGGAAAAAGGATCCTGGGTGAATCACCAGACGGGTATTCCCGTCCAAGATGGTCAGTTATCGAGCGCAAAAAAAAACCTGTGGATAAGCCCAGTTTTTTTTCTATCTTAGCTTGTTTGCTCTTGATCATTTCCCGGATTTGAGTAAGTTTAAGCCCGCTCAATCCGGCCCCATAAGTTTGTGCTGGGATTATTCGTGGTATAATGGCATCCCCGCAAGGGCGCTTGTCTTTAGAATCGGATTGAGGCAGACTGGAGCGCCCCCTGAGCGGCATATCTAGAGTCAGGGCGGAATCCAATAACGACCTTTTCGCCAAGAGGCATGAACAAGAGCCGGCGTGATTGTGTTGCCGGAGCTGGTTTGAGGGGCTTTTTCGCGAAGTGGTTGTGCGGTGGATGGGGAATGGTCTTTGAAAACTAGGCTGGAATAGAAGAGAAGCAGAGTCCGGTTGGACGCTGCAAACAGCAGAATTTCTGAGCGTGCATTAATGTTACATGGGTGCGAAAGCGCCTCTGTCAACAAAGCTGTAAATTCGAAAATAGATTTGTTTGATGGAGTCCGCTGCAGAGCGGATTCTAAAAAAACAGCAGCTTTTTTTAATTGAAGAGTTTGATCCTGGCTCAGAACGAACGCTAGCGGCATGCTTCAAACATGCAAGTCGTACGAGAAAGTCCCTTCGGGGGCGAGTAAAGTGGCGCACGGGTGAGTAACACGTAGCTAACGTACCCTTTCGCTGGGGATAACCTCGGGAAACCGAGGCTAATACCGAATAATCTGACAGAGCCTGCGGGCTTTGTCGGTAAAGCCGTAAGGCGCGAAAGGATCGGGCTGCGCTCCATTAGCTAGTTGGTGAGGTAAGAGCTTACCAAGGCGACGATGGATAGCTGGTCTGAGAGGATGATCAGCCACACTGGAACTGGAACACGGTCCAGACTCCCACGGGAGGCAGCAGTTGGGAATATTGGACAATGGGCGAAAGCCTGATCCAGCAATGCCGCGTGAATGATGAAGGCCTTCGGGTCGTAAAGTTCTTTCAGCAGGGACGAAGGGAAACTTGACGGTACCTGCAGAAGAAGCACCGGCTAACTCCGTGCCAGCAGCCGCGGTAATACGGAGGGTGCAAGCGTTGTTCGGAATCATTGGGCGTAAAGCGCGTGTAGGCGGTCACTTAAGTCTGGTGTGAAATCCCGGGGCTCAACCCCGGAAGTGCATTGGATACTGGGTGGCTAGAGGACGAGAGAGGGAAGCGGAATTCCTGGTGTAGGGGTGAAATCCGTAGATATCAGGAGGAACATCGGTGGCGAAGGCGGCTTCCTGGCTCGTACCTGACGCTGAGACGCGAAAGCGTGGGTAGCAAACAGGATTAGATACCCTGGTAGTCCACGCCCTAAACGATGGATACTAGTCGTCGGAATTCCTAATAGTTTCGGTGACGCAGCTAACGCATTAAGTATCCCGCCTGGGGAGTACGGTCGCAAGATTAAAACTCAAAGGAATTGACGGGGGCCCGCACAAGCGGTGGAGCATGTGGTTCAATTCGATGCTACGCGAAAAACCTTACCCAGACTTGACATCCCGGGCTACCCTGTGAAAGCAGGGGTTCCTTTATTGGACCCGGTGACAGGTGCTGCATGGCTGTCGTCAGCTCGTGTTGTGAGATGTTGGGTTAAGTCCCGCAACGAGCGCAACCCTCGTCGTTAGTTGCCAGCATTAAGTTGGGCACTCTAGCGAGACCGCTGGACTATAAGTCAGAGGAAGGTGGGGATGACGTCAAGTCCTCATGGCCTTTATGTCTGGGGCTACACACGTGCTACAATGGACGGCACAAAGCGCTGCTACTTCGCGAGAAGATGAATATCGCAAAAATCCGTCCTCAGTTCAGATTGGAGTCTGCAACTCGACTCCATGAAGTTGGAATCGCTAGTAATCGCGGATCAGCATGCCGCGGTGAATACGTTCCCGGGCCTTGAACACACCGCCCGTCACACCATGGGAGTTGGTTGTACCGGAAAACGTTGAGCTAACCGCAAGGAGGCAGGCGTTTATGGTATGGTCAATGACTGGGGTGAAGTCGTAACAAGGTAGCCGTTGCGGAAGCAGTGGCTGGATCACCTCCTTTAAAGAGTCAATCCGAGCGAAGTTTGGAGCTGGTTCTTAATTGAACCGGTGTTGAAGAACTTCCTCACGACTTCAAGTGTTAGGCGGATTTACAGTTGTGCTCCCCTGCAAGGGGCGCACGATGTACTGAGAAAGAAATTCTGTGTGCTTGCTGCGCAAGTGCTGCTGTTCCCGCGTCACTGCTTCTCTTTTGTCCCCGTTTGGGGAGCCAGCCTAGTTTTGAGAGACCTTGGTCATTGAAAATCTGGTACGGGTAGACGGGCATATCGAGTAAGAAGCTTCAAGCTTTAGGGTGCGAATGCATCCGAAGAGCAAGAAGCTGATGAAGCTGAGAAAATCTCAAGCGTGTATGCTCAAGAGACTCTAGAATAGTCTCGTGAGCTAGAAGTAAAACCATAAGCGAACGAGCAGAACAAAGCTTTTTTGGGAAGATTAAGTTACTAAGAGCACACGGGGGATGCCTTGGCGTTCAGAGGCGACGAAGGACGCGGGATAGCTGCGATAAGCCTCGGGGAGCTGCTAACCGAGCTCTGATCCGGGGATTTCCGAATGGGGAAACCCAACAGGCGTAAGCCTGTTACTCCGCAAGGAGAGCAAACCAGGGGAGTTGAAACATCTTCGTACCCTGAGGAAGAGAAATCAATTGAGATTCCCATAGTAGCGGTGAGCGAACTGGGATGAGCCTAAACCACAATAACTTCGGTTCTTGTGGGGTTGTAGGGCATGCAATAAAGCCGACCAAAGTTGATAGCTGAACCAAGTTTGAAAGCTTGGCCAGAGAAGGTGATAGCCCTGTAAGCAAAATCAGCGATGGCGGTGAGTATGTTCCTGAGTACGGCGGGACACGTGGAACCCTGCCGGAATCTGGGTGGACCATCATCCAAGGCTAAATACTACTGAACGACCGATAGTGGACTAGTTCCGTGAGGGAAAGGTGAAAAGAACCCCGAGAGGGGAATGAAAAGATCCTGAAACCGTGTGTTTACAAGCAATGGAAGTACTATTTTGTCTTCGGACATCAGTACAACCATGTACCTCTTGTATCATGGGCCAGTGAGTTGCTCCTCAGCGGCAAGGTTAAGCCGATAGGCGTAGCCGAAGCGAAAGCGAGTCTGAATGGGGCGTTCAGTCGCTGGGGGCAGACCCGAAGCCAGGTGATCTATCCATGGTCAGGTTGAAGCTCGGGTAACACCGAGTGGAGGACCGAACCGGGTAACGTTGAAAAGTTATCGGATGAACTGTGGATCGGAGTGAAAGGCTAATCAAACCTGGAGATAGCTGGTTCTCCCCGAAATATATTTAGGTATAGCGTCGTGTATATGCACAGGGGGTAAAGCACTGATTGGGCTAGGGGGCCTACCAGCCTACCAAACCCAGCTAGCCTCTGAATACCTGTGCAGTCGAGCACGGCAGTCAGCCTGCGGGTGACAAGGTCCGCGGACGAAAGGGGAATAACCCGGACCGTCAGCTAAGGTCCCAAAATTGATGCTAAGTGTTTAAGGATCTGAGAACGCTCAGACAACCAGGAGGTTGGCTTAGAAGCAGCCACCCTTTAAAGAAAGCGTAACAGCTCACTGGTCAAGCGGTCTCGGGCCGAAAATGTAACGGGGCTCAAGCATCATACCGAAGCTACGGGTGCGTGACTCTTCGGGGTCATGCGCGGTAGGGGAGCGTTGTTATCGGGCAGAAGCACGATCGAAAGGACGTGTGGACTGTTAACAAGTGATTATGCTGGCATAAGTAACGTTAAACAGAAGGAAGAGTTCTGTCGCCGTAAGCCCAAGGTTTCCTGAGCCAGGGTCATCCGCTCAGGGTTAGTCGGCCCCTAAGCCGAGGTCGAAAGGCGTAGGTGATGGGAAACAGGCTAATATTCCTGTACCACAGTTTTACATCGTACGATGGGGGGACGGAGAAGGGTAGACTGGCCGGATAATGGGTAACCGGTTTAAGCGTGTAGGCAGGCGAGACAGGAAAATCCGTCTTGTCAATGCTGAGGCGTGATGACGATCCGCGAGCTTGCTCAAGGAGAAGCAGTTAATCCCAGGCTTCCGAGAAAAGCCTCTAAGTCAGTGAGACTGTGACCGTACTGCAAACCAACACAGGTGGGCGAGTAGAGTATACTAAGGCGCTTGAGAGAACCGTAGTTAAGGAACTAGGCAAATTACTGCCGTAACTTCGGGAGAAGGCAGGCCCCTTGTAGGTGAAGGAGTACATCCCGAGCCGAAGGGGGTTGCAGAGAGCAGGGGGTAGCGACTGTTTA
>JAKPSH010000176.1 GCA_029555385.1 Pseudomonadota bacterium | reverse complement strand
ATTAATAATTAAGTGATTTTTATCGCTGCTGTGCCATCAATTGCGTCTCCACCCAGGGTTGACCCTGCACCGGGGAACTTTGAGATCCCTCGCGCGGTGACTGCTGCCTTGAGGAACAACCGGTGGGCGCGGGATGACGGTTAAAATACAGGCGATGCAATAGCGCTAAACCTCTGCGCTCGGGATGAGGAGAAAAAATGACCGCTGCGCAACCCGGCAGCATCGCTCTGGGCGAAGTCTCTGGAGTGCAGCCGAGATAATATTTATTCGCTTATTTCAAGTCTAGCAGGGCGCTGGCAGAGCCGTTAGGAGATTGTCGAGAAACGCAATTTTGCGCTCGATGTCCAGCATGACTGGTGCATTCTCCGGTACTGTGTTGCTTGCGGCAAGCTGCTGCTTGAGCACAGAGAGAGTTTGCCGGTAAGTCTTTTGGAACTCCGGTGCGGAGCTTTGCAGCCGCTGTTCCCATTGCGGATGCTGCATTGAATTAAGAAAGCTTGCAAAGAACTCGACCGCACTGTCTTCGGCGTGGCCGAATGCATACGTATTGTTGAATAAGGCAACGGCACTGCCCCGGAAGTGCCTTTCGTTGATTTGCGAAAGAAATTTATCTCCTGCCGCTTGGAGGGAGGCAAAATGCGCCCCGAATTTGCCGCCGCTCAGCACAAAGCCGGATGCGCCGTCAATCAGATGAAATACTTCATGGGCGGTGCCGGCGTTTAGGACGTCTAGGCTGGGACTGCGCAGGAACTGGTCAGTCAGCGTAATTGTGTCAGGATTGTTGGGTTGGTAGTATCCGTTCTGTTCGTGAGCATTGAAGATCATTATTTTTTTCACTTGCGCAGAGTTGCCGAAGTAACGCCCGGCGTCAGTCGCGGCTTTCTGCACTACCGGGATTTCTGTGCGGAAGGTGCGCGCAGCTTCGATAGGACTCATGTTGCAGTAGACTGCGGGCCTGCCGGGAAGCTCCAGAGGGGAGAGCGGTTCGTCTTTGAACATTCCTCGGATCGTGCCAAGCCCAAAGCGGGTTAAATCGATGTCAATGCTGCGTTGTCCAGCGGCGTTTGGACCGACGGGAAGAAGCGCAAGCGGTGGTGTAATCACCAGTGCTTCCGTCACGCTTCCGCGCTGCTCGTCCAGCGCCCGGCTGCATGCAATCGTATTGCCGAATCGGTCCTGAAAAGGAGATGCTGTTATGTTTCCGGTAGCGCCTTCCTGTCCGGCTTGTGCGCGTGGTATGGTTCTGAGCAGCACGAAGGAAAGAGCCTGGCCGCGTATCGAAATCGAGCGGCATCCGCTTTGTTCAAAGGCCTCACGGTTCATGCGCACCTTGGGTGTGAAGCCATCCCGTGCACGGTCAAGGCATCCGCCGTGTTTTACACCGAGGACCATCAAGTCAGGATAATGGGCAAGGAGTGCCTGGCGCGCGCTGCGCTCTTGTGCGCTGACAGGTGTGGTGTCAATGGTATACACGCTGCTGCGCTGCTGCGTTTCCTCCGGTCGAAGAGCATCAAGTCTTTCCTGGTTTGCTTTGACTCTCGGAATTAGCGAGGCCTCAATCGTGCTGAGTATTGTATGCCGCTCTTTGCTGAAGTTTTCAGCACTGAAACTTTGCTCAAAAACAGTTTCGCCGTTATTAAAGTAATCTACGACTTTAACGCGGATCTGATTGCCCTCGCGGTAGCTGCGCAGACAAAAAGTTAAAACCGGTTCCCGCTCCCAACCGCCGGAAAGCTGAGGCAGAACTTCCTTAAGGCCGCAGAGCGTGCGCGGCAGAGCCTCCATTGGATCCTGTCCGAGGCGTTCGTCAGGCATGAGCTGCCAAAACTCCGCCTCATCGGCAGTGGGGTCACAGAATACCCTGGGTGAAAGTTCGACGTGATGCCCCATAGCGCGAATCTGGCGCAGCTCGAGCAAAAAACGTCTGGAATCCGCAGCCAGGTGGCCGGTGGAGTCATGAGTCAGCGTGCGGAAGTCTAACTCGATAGGCAAAGCAAGCTGCGGGTTCTTCACCGGCAGCGCCGGCATGACCGGCTGAGCATTATTCGGCGCCACGAATCGATCCGCCATTCGACAGTTCCTTTTTGCTTGTTATGCGCGTAATCCCGGCAGCGTTTGCGTTTGTCCGCCGGTCAAGGGCGGTGGGAAAATGAGCTGTGCTTGGAGGGGGGCGCCCCAACGGCAATGTGCCAGGCTCTTTTGCAACATACTGATTTATTGAGATCTTTTACAGTCCGGCAAGTCTTTGCTGGACATAAGCGAACTCTCTGGAGCTGGTGAGTCCCGGCAGGTGCGGCGGATACGTGCGTATTTCCTGGGCTATGTTTGCCATTCGCAGCTCCAGCCAACGCGGCGGCACCGGAGAAACATCAGTCCCGGCGATGCGATAATCAATGGTGAGGGCTTCGGCGCTGGAGTTAAGTGAATATCCGGCGACGTGGAGCATCTTGATACTGAGGGTGTCGGCGGCAATCTCCTGTTCCAGACTGTAATGTCCGTGTGGGACTGGTTCGCCGGGGGCGGCAGCGTCAAGAGCTTCGGCGGTATGGCCGAGCATCTGGTGGGACATTTCGTGGGCGATAACAGCCGCTAACGCGGCTTCAGAACTGGCTCGTTCGAGCATCCCACGGGTTATAACAATTACGCCTGCACCGAGTGAAAAGGCGTTAGGAGTTTCTTCTTCGAGGACGAACACCTGCCAGGGAAAAGAGCGAAAATACTCAGTGCTGCCGCGATCAAACTTACGTTCCAAGGCGGCACGGAAAATGCTTCCGGAAAGCTGCGCTGTCACCCGCCCAAGCAGACGCTCAAGAGAGATGAAATGGACAAAGCCATGATGCTCATTAAGCCAGGCCAGAGTATTTGCTGATGCTTCCGCCTGACGCCCCAAACTTGCTTGGCTGCTCGCGCAAGATGCTGCGGCAGTGAATGCGCTGAAAAGCACTAAATAACGCACCGCGTCAGCGAACTGGACACTCAATTTTTTGTGCGAGTGACACATGATACTTCGTCTCATGCAAGGAAAGAACGGTTTTCAACTCCAGGATAAGAAAGACAATAGCGAGATTGTGGCTGCTGAGCAAGCGGGATTCATCGCATGGGGTTATCTCGTTTACTCGCTGGGCCTGCTGGCTGCTGTTTTGGTTCAGGATTTCGTCCTGAGCAGTGCCTCCCTTTCGTTTTGGTGTGCGGCGGGTTCATATCTGTTGCTCTTTTATGGTTTGCTTGTTCGCTATCTGGGAAAACCGGAGGCCCTGTACCGGGCTGCGGTGTGGGCGGTGATCGTGCTGCTTTGCGCAGTTCGAGCGATGCAAACAGTGCCCAGCTCAGATGCGGAGAAAGAGCTGCGCGAACTGTCGTTAGCCCCGCACAAGGCCAGGGCCGGAACATCCTTTCAATATGGCCGCGGTCAGTTCCTTGAAGCTGAAATAAGCGGACGAGTGCTGGCTCCGGTGCGCTGGGTGCGGCAAGGTGAGCTGCGGATCGTTGTTCAAGGAGTGATCGCCTCGCGCATTCCCGGCCGCGTATTGCTGCAACTGCCCATGCTTCCCTGGTCGAGTGCGCCGCCGGTACGCGCAGGAGATCAACTGCGCGTGCGTGCGCGGATTCGTCTGCTCGATGCGGCAGCGGACTGTTTTTCTTATGCGCGGTACTTGCGCCGCCGCGGCATCGCTGCGCAAGGCAGGGTGACTGCAGTCATTGAACAGGAGAGCAGCGCCGGGCCAAATTACCGGGAACAGTTCATTCGGCGCTTATTGAGCGAATCCATTGCGGAAGATGCTGCCAGTGTCCTCCTTGCTTCTACAATCGGTGCACGGGATTTGCCGGGAGAGCATCTATTGTCCCTCTTCAGACAAACCGGCACGACGCATTTGATCGTCATTTCCGGCTTCCATGTGAGTATGATCTTCTTTCTCCTGTTTCGAACCGTTCGATGGATGTGGATGAAAAGCGAGGCGCTCCTTCTCTTGCGGTCTTTTCATGCATTTGCGGCTAGTGTAGGACTGGCCGGCGCGGCGGCATTTACGGTGATCTCCGGCGCGGAGCTGCCCGCAGTCCGTGCTGTTTTTGTCATTGCCGTATTCGCCGGGGGGGAGGTGCTTGCCAGAAAATCGCAGCCGCTGCGCAGTTTGCTTGCAGCTTTTGTTTTGTCCCAAATTGTTTGGCCAGGTTCAGTCTTTGAGCCAGGCTGTCAGCTAACTTTTCTTGCTGTGCTTGGACTGCTCACCGGCAGCTATTGTATGCAAACAGCGGCGCAAAGATCGAACGAAAACCGGAGCCTTAATCGCCGTTTGGGGATAGAACCGGGGATTATCCGGCGGAGCATGAATGGTGCGGCAAAAACATTTGCTTTCTGCTGTTTCCCGTGGCTTTTCACGCTGCCGGCGCAGATATACTGGTTCAAGTCTTTCACCTTCTTGGCGCCTGTTTTTAACTTCTTTATCATACCGGTTTTCTCTTTGGTTTTTATCGCGGGTGGCTGTATCGCTGTTTTGTTGATTTGGGTAAAAGTCCCCGGTGCGTTTTTGCTGCTGCACACAGTGCTTGCGGCAGGGGAACTTCTAATCGAGGGACTGCGGCGGCTAAGCACACAAGCAAGCGATACGGCTTTCGGCTTGATCCTGCTTTCACCGGCGAGCGCAATATATGGAACATACGCAGCGTCTGTTGTTGTCGTGGCGATCTTGATGGCTATAGGTATTGCCGAGCTTGGCCCGCAAAAACAATGTGCTGAAATGGGTGAGCTGAAAATGCTCAGGTGAATTTTTATTAGTTTGACGCTTCGTACTTGAAATCGGTTGAAGTTCCTGCTACGCTACAGCGCTGGTAACGGTTCATAGTAATAAATACCTTTTAAGGAATCGGTCCGGTGAGGCCAGGAAAGGTAGTGTGGTGTATTCACTTCTGATTTCTCTTCACGCTGACAGTATCTTCAGCGTTCTTCCTTATATTCGGGTGATCGAATTTTTTTTGGCCGCGGGAGGTGAGGAGTTCCGTGTATGTTTCCGTGCGCGGCGGCTGGGAGAAGTATTGTTTCGACGTATGTGTTTGTTCATAACGGAGATAAGACCTTGACAACTGGCAAGAAAGAGCAAGAACCGGCAAATGCCGGACAGGCGGCAGCAAGCGATAAGAGCACTTGGAATAAAGTTCTTGATGCGGACCAGATACGCCGTTCCGTAATCAGGATTGCGCATGAAATCCTTGAAAAAAACCGTGGTGCACAAAAATTGGCAGTGGTCGGGATTCGCACCCGGGGTGAGTTTCTGGCAAAGCGCATTGTGGATCAGATAAACGAAATTGAGAAAGTAAGCATTCCGATGGGCGTTGTGGATATTACCCTTTACAGGGACGATATTGCGCACAGCGCAGAGCAGCCACTGGTGCGCGGCACAGATCTGCCCTTTAATGTCGACAGGCATATCATTATCCTCGTTGATGACGTCTTGTATACCGGACGGACAATTCGCGCAGCTCTGGACGCGATTATTGATTTTGGACGTCCGCTCTCCGTGCAGCTTGCCGTATTGTGTGACCGCGGCCACAGGGAACTGCCAATTCGCGCTGATTACGTGGGAAAGAGCCTGCCGACATCGCGTGATGAGGAAGTTGAAGTATGTCTTTCGGAAAGCGACGCGGAGGATTCGGTTTATTTGCACGAGCGTAAACCGCGGAAGAAACAAAAGTAGCTAACTGGATGGTCAGACCTAAAGCCGGAGATTAGAAAAATGCCAGAGATTGGACCGCATCTGTTGGGAATCGACGGGTTAACTAGAGGACAAGTTGACTTTGTGCTGGAAACAGCGGAGCAGTTTGTTGAAGTGAGCGAGCGCAACGTGAAGAAAGTGCCGACGCTTCGCGGCAAAACGGTAATCAACTTGTTTCTTGAGCCGTCGACGCGTACGCGGAGCAGTTTTGAAATAGCCGGCAAGCGGCTGAGCGCCGATGTGATCAATGTTTCCGGTTCGTCCAGCAGCACGACTAAGGGTGAAACGCTGGTTGATACCGCAATGAATCTTCATTCAATGAGGCCGGATATTGTGGTGATTCGTCACCCCGCCGCTGGTGCGCCGCATCTGATTGCCAAGCACCTGAAAAATGCGGCAGTAGTCAACGCCGGCGATGGCCTCCACGAACACCCGAGCCAGGCGCTGCTTGACGCCCTTTCGATTAAGCAGCGGCTTGGGCGGCTGGAGGGGCTCACGATGACGATTGTTGGCGACTCGTTGCGGGCACGCGTGGCGCGTTCAAATATTCTTCTGCACCGTCTTTACGGCAATAAGATTCGGCTCGTCGCCCCGCCGACTCTGGCTGTGCGGGAGTTCGAAGAACTCGGTGTTGAAGTGTTTCATGAAATGGGCCCGGCGCTGAAAGGGGCGGACGTGGTCATGTCGCTGCGCATGAAGCACGAATATCTTAAAGATTTCTTTGTGCCGAATCTAGATGAGTACTCGCGGCGTTTTATCGTGTCTGAGCCCGTACTAAAGCAGTACTGCCCGGATTGCATTGTCCTTGCACCTGGGCCGATTATTCGCGGTACGGAAATTACGTCAGAAGTGGCGGACGGGCCGCGTTCTCTGATTATGAAGCAGGTGACAAACGGTGTCGCCGTGCGGATGGCGGTTCTCTTTTTACTGTGTGTTGGCCGGGGAGCGCATTGGGAAGATGTGGATGTTGCCGCGGCTAAAGAACAAGCAGCAGCCTAAGGAGTCTGGAGCATGACAAAGGGTAACGGGAAAAAGCTGATTTGCGGCGGCCGGGTTATTGATGCGCAGCGCAATTATGATGACTTGATGGATGTGCTGATTGAGGATGACCGCATCATCGGGGTGGACAAGCCGGGGGCTTTCACTGGAGTGGATGGCGCTGAGAAAGTACAGGCTAAGGGCTGCTTGGTGGTGCCGGGTTTAATCGATGTTCATGTGCACCTTCGCGATCCTGGCCAGGAATGGAAAGAGACAATAGAAACCGGAACGGCTGCTGCGGCTGCGGGGGGATTTACTGCGGTCTGCTGCATGCCCAACACGCATCCAGCGAACGATTCTGCGTCGGTGACCCGTTATATTTTGCAGCGTGCGCAGGCGGTTGGTTCGTGCCGGGTGCTGCCGATTGGCGCGATTACCATGAATCGTGAGGGAAAGGCACTTGCGCCGATGCTTGAGCTTCGCGAGGAAGGCTGTATTGCCTTTTCCGATGACGGCGTCGGCGTGGCTAACGCGCAGATTATGCGGCGGGCTCTGGAGTACAGTTTGATGCTCGATACAGTGCTTGCCGTGCATGAGGAGGATCCTTCGCTTTGTGAAGGCGGCTCGATGAACGAATCCGCAATGAGTGTGAAAATGGGGCTGCGCGGCATACCTGAAGCGGCAGAAAATGTGATGATTGCCCGTGATATTGAACTGGCGCGCCTTACCCGCGCCCGGGTTCACTTTTGTCATGTAAGTACGGCGCGCGGTGCTCTGCTGATTAAGCGGGCTAAAGAAGACGGTATCCCCGTGACTGCGGAGATCATGCCGCACCACTTTGCTGCTGACGAGTCAGAAGTGAAGGGGTTCAATACGCAGGCGAAAATGATGCCGCCTTTGCGCAAGCGTGAAGATTCTGAGGCGCTGCTCGAAGCGCTTCGCGCCGGTGTTATCGACTGTATCGCTAGTGACCACGCTCCGCATGAATCGGACTCTAAGGCGGTGGAATTCGAGAAAGCGTCGTTTGGTACGATGGGTTTGCAGACAACCCTGCCTATTTCGCTCGAGCAAGTGCGTGAAGGCAAGATTAGTCTCAAACGGGCGATCGAAGCGTTAACGGTTGCTCCGGCAAAATGTTTTGGCATCACGCCAAACACCTTGGCCGCAGGCCAGTTGGCGGATTTGGTCATTATCGATCCCGAACGCAAGATGAAGTTTACAGAAAAGATGATTAAGTCCAAGAGCAAAAACAGTATGTTTTTGGGTCGAGAGCTGCAAGGTTTGGCGGTCAAGACTTTTGTCGGCGGGCGGCAGGTTTTCGATATTGCCGCAATTGAATGCTGAGGTGATGGAGCATAATGAAAGCAAGCGGCGTGAAGGATGGGTAGGGGCGAGTGAAAGGGAAGAAAAAAAAGGCGGTGCTTGCGCTTGCCGATGGCTCCATTTTTCAGGGTGAAGCGATTGGCGCAGACGGCGAGACGGGCGGAGAAGTTGTGTTTAATACTTCCATGTCCGGGTACCAGGAGATACTGACTGATCCATCCTATGCTTTCCAGATCCTGACGTTCACCTGCCCGCATATCGGAAATGTCGGCGTGAACGACGAAGATGTGGAATCAGCACGTGTTCAAGTTGCGGGTCTAATCGTCCGGCAGTTCTCCGGGCATTATGCGAACTTTCGCGCGAGGTCGTCGCTCGGCGATTACCTCAGGCAGAATAATATTGTCGGCATTTCTGGCATTGACACGCGTGCCTTGGTCCTGCATCTGCGCAATTATGGAGCGCAAATGGGCGTGATCAGCACGGCGGACTGTTCTGCTGGCGAACTGGTTGATAAGGCGCGAGCTCTTCCTTCAATGGAGGGTTTGGATCTGGCCAAGGATGTTTCTACGGACCGGGCGTATGATTGGCGTCAAGGAGTATGGCGTCCTCACGAAGGATACCGGACGTTTCCCGATGAGGAGTTGAATGGGCGTCCATTGTGTGTGGCTTTCGATTACGGCGTCAAATACAACATTCTCCGGCTGCTTGTTGAGCATGGATTTCGCGTGCGTGTAGTGCCGGCCCAGACTTCGGTGGATGACGTGCTGCGCATGTCGCCTGACGCGCTGTTCCTTTCCAATGGTCCAGGCGACCCGGCAGCGGTGAAGTATGGGGTCGAAGCCGTGCGCAAACTTATCGGGAAGATTCCCATCTTCGGTATATGTCTGGGGCATCAGATTCTTGGCTTAGCCCTCGGGGCTCCCACTTATAAGCTCAAATTTGGCCACCGGGGAGGAAATCATCCTGTGCGCAATGAGCTGACCGGTTTTGTGGAGATCACTGTGCAAAACCATGGTTTCGCTACAGTCGCATCTAAAATGCCGCAAGGAGTTGAGCTTACTCATCTCAATCTCAATGACCAGACAGTTGAGGGCTTACGCCTGAAAGAGGCAGGGGCATTCTCTGTCCAGTATCACCCTGAATCTTCTCCGGGTCCGAGCGATGCGCGCTATTTATTTCGAGAGTTTCGTGAATTGGTTGAAAGCTGGAGGACGGGAAGGTAATGCCGCGGCGCACGGATATTAAGAGTATCTTGCTCATAGGGTCCGGTCCGATCGTGATCGGTCAGGCTTGCGAGTTTGATTATTCAGGCACGCAAGCGGTCAAAGCGCTGAAGGAGGAGGGTTACAGAGTAATCCTTGTCAATTCCAATCCGGCGACGATCATGACTGATCAGAATCTGGCCGACCGCACGTATATTGAGCCGATCACATGTGAATTTGTAACTCGCGTGATTGAGAAAGAACGCCCCGATGCGCTGCTGCCCACCATTGGCGGGCAAACGGGATTGAATGTCACTTTGGAGCTGGCGGAAGCGGGTGTGCTGGAAAAATACTCGGTCGAGCTTATTGGGGCCAGCGTGGAAGCGATCAAGGCCGCAGAAGACCGCGAGAAGTTCAAAGAGGTGGTGGCCAAGTGCGGTCTGGAGAGCGCGCGCAGCCGCATCGCATCGACAATGCCCCAGGCCAGGGCTACCGCGGCTTATTTGGGATTTCCGTTAATTATCCGGCCTTCACGGACATTGGGCGGGACCGGCAGCGCGATCGTTTACGGTGCGGCAGAATTTGAAGATAAGGTGCGCTGGGGTTTTGAGTGCAGCCCGATTCACGAAGTGCTTCTTGAGGAGTCGCTCATTGGCTGGAAAGAAATCGAGCTGGAGATCATGCGCGATCGCCGCAATAATGCTGTCGTGGTGTGTGGGATTGAAAATATTGATCCGATGGGTTTGCACACGGGAGATTCGGTTACCGTGGCGCCGGTTCAGACGCTGACCGATAAGGAGTATCAGCGTCTGCGCGATGGTGCTTTGACGCTGATGGGAGCGATCGGCGTGGATACCGGCGGTTCAAATGTGCAGTTTGCGGTAGACCCCAAGACCGGGCGCCAGATCGTGATTGAAATGAACCCGCGGGTGTCGCGCAGCTCGGCTTTGGCGTCTAAAGCCACGGGTTTTCCAATTGCGAAGATCGCCGCAAAGCTCGCTGCCGGGTATAGTCTCGACGAATTGCCCAACGATATCACCAAGAAAACACCGGCATCATTTGAACCAAGCATTGATTATGTTGTGGTAAAGATTCCCCGGTTTACCTTCGAGAAATTTGAAGGAGCGGATCGTACGCTTGGAACACAAATGAAATCCGTCGGAGAAGCGATGGCCATTGGGCGGACTTTCTGCGAAGCGCTGCAGAAGGCATGCCGTTCGCTGGAAACGGATCGGGATGGACTTTTGGGCGGACCGGAGTCAAGAGAAACCAACATTGCTGCGCTTAAGGAAAAGGCTGCTGCGCTTAATCCGTCACGCATCTTTCAAATCGCCAGGTTGCTGGAACTGGGGAGTTCCCCTGAAGAAATTTACTCGCTTGCCGGGTATGATCCCTGGTTTGCGGGTGAGATGCGCCGCATTGTTGAGATGGAAGCGGAAATCAGGGCCGCAGGGTTGGACGCATTGGATGATTTTGCGCTCTTAACAGCTAAACGTTTAGGGTGTAGCGATCGTCGCCTTGCGCGGCTGCTGGAGGTTGATGAAGCGCTGGTTCGAAGCCGCAGGCATGCGGCGGGCATTCGTCCCGCATTCAAGACCGTTGATACCTGCGCGGCGGAGTTCTCCTCCGACACTCCTTATATGTATTCCACTTATGAACGAGATTCTGATGCGGAGCCAACCGCACGAAAAAAAATTATTATCCTTGGCGGCGGTCCAAACCGCATTGGGCAGGGTCTGGAATTCGACTATTGCTGCGTCCATGCGGCATTTGCGCTTCGCGAAGCGGGATTTGAGACGATCATGGTGAACTGCAATCCCGAAACCGTATCTACCGACTATGACACGAGCGATCGCCTCTATTTTGAGCCGCTCACTTTGGAAGATGTCCTGGAAATCGTTCATCGCGAAAACCCCTGGGGTGTCATTGTACAATACGGCGGACAAACCCCGCTGCGCCTTGCCGAGGCGCTGCAGGAGCAGGGAGTTCCCATTATCGGCACAAGTCCAGCAGCGATCGATCTCACGGAAGACAGACGAAAGTTCAGCGATCTGTTGGATCGCGTCGGATTGCGCCAGTCGGAAAGCGGTACTGCCGCTACCGGGGAAGAAGCTGCGGCGGTTGCGGAGCGAATCGGATTTCCTTTGCTTGTGCGGCCTTCGTTTGTGCTCGGCGGACGGGCCATGGCGATTATTCACAATCACCAAGAACTGAACAAGTATATTCAGGAAAGCGTGAGTGTCTCGTTTGATCGGCCCGTACTGCTTGATCGCTTCTTGGACAATGCAACCGAAGTCGATGTCGATGCGGTTTGCGATGGCACGGACGTTGTGGTGGCCGGAGTCGTCGAGCATATTGAACTGGCCGGAGTACATTCAGGCGACAGCGCCTTTATGCTGCCCGCGCAGTCCTTAGGGCTCGGTATCATCGCCGAGATAGAGCGGGCGACGCGGGCGCTGGCTCTCGCATGCAACGTCGAGGGGTTAATGAATGTGCAGTTTGCGATCTGCAACCGCGAGTTGTATGTGCTGGAAGTCAACCCGCGGGCGTCACGCAGCGTGCCTTTTGTATCGAAAGTAACGGGAGTTCCCTGGGCAAAAGTTGCGGCTCGTGTCATGGCAGGGGAGACCCTGCGCGAGCTGGATACCTTGGGAACATACGGCAAGGTGCTTGCCTTCGCGCAGTATTCAGCCGCGGCGGCGAGGATTCCTTACGTCGCAGTGAAGGAATCGGTGTTCCCATTTGCCAAATTCAGGGGTGTGGATACTGTGCTGGGACCCGAGATGCGTTCAACTGGCGAAGTGATGGGGGTCGGGGACACGGCAGCCGGAGGGTTCTACCGGGCACAAGTTGCAGCAGGGACATCATTGCCGCTCGGGGGAACGGCATTTTTAAGTGTGCGGGATGCAGATAAGGATGGGGCCGTTCTTTTGGCGAAGAAGCTGAACAAGCTGGGGTTCAAGCTCGTAGGAACAAGAGGAACCGCTGCTTATTTAAGCAAACGGGGGGTGGAAATTGAGGAGATCAACAAAGTGCGGGACGGTTCGCCGCATATTGTTGACCGGCTGCTCAGCGGTGGTATTGATATGGTCATTAATACTCCCGAGGGAACCGGGCCGCTTTTGGATTCACGTTCTATCCGCAGCACGGCTACCGAACTTGCGCTGCCGCTCTTTACAACTTTGGCGGCGGCTGTCAGCGCGGTTGAGGCAATTGAGCAGCTTAAGCGCGGAAAGAAGTTCGAAGTGCGTCCGATTCAAGAATATTTGAGTTTGATCGCAATTTCTAATTGAGGATGAGGTTTTTCTGCTATGGTCACTAGATCTCCCATGACTGTTGCCGGTCATAAGCGTCTTCAAGCTGAACTGCAAAATTTAAAAACTGTTGAAAGAGTAAAGCTGTCTAAGCAAATTGAAGAAGCGCGTGCGCATGGTGATTTGTCCGAAAACGCTGAGTATCACGCGGCAAAGGAAGCGCAAGGGTTGATGGAGGCGAAGATCCGGGATCTGGAAAGCCGCTTAGCTACCGCCCAAGTTGTAGATGTTGCAAGTCTCTCTGGTGAAAAAGTTGTTTTTGGTGCGACCGTTACTGTTATCGATATTGACAGTGGCGAGGAGAAAACAATTTCAATTGTCGGGGAAGATGAAGCTGATGTGGAGAGGGGTCTGATAAGTTATAAATCTCCAGTGGCCAAGGCGCTAATTGGAAAGAGCATAGATGACTGCGTCACAGTAAAGCTTCCCGCTGGAAACAAGGATTACGAGATTCGAGCAGTCCGGTTCACCGATCTCACAGGGTAACCAACCGGCTCAAGCTTCCTGCTGTTTTTCTTTATTGCAGAACATTTAACCTTAAAATGATTACTTAATTCCCCTGAGTTGTCTGGGAAATCGTAATCGTGAGAGGGTGTCGCGCCGCCTTTACTTCTTGATGGTTTTTATGTATTTATTGGAGGCGGTCTTGGGTGAGAGATGCCGTTGCGGGCAGTATGTGGCGCAAGTTCGCTGCTGCCTGCGGCTCATGCCCCCCAGGCCTAATGTTGTGGATGGCTGCTGCCTCGGGAGATCAGGTTTGAGGCATAGCGGCGTTGAGTGGGACTTTCTATTGAAGGGGTCTGCTGATGACGCATCTGATGTTGACGGCTGCATCCGTATTCGTGTCGCTGGGAACCGGTGTCCAAACCAATACAGTGACCCAAGATGGGTTCCTTTCCGGTGATGCTGCTTCCATTGCCGTTAAGCTTCTGGAGGGCGCAGGAGGAGGTGCGGATCGATGGTCTAGTCCGTTAACCGTGCATAAACACCACGGAGAGTTTTATGTTGCTGTACCTCCGGGGCGCGAATTCGGCATTGCACTGAAAAGCAACGGATGGACGCGATACGAGTTTGTGATTGAAGTCGATGGTGTAAATGTTGCGAGCGGAAGACGCACAACGGGCCATGAACAGGGATATCTGGTGGATCGCGGCGAAAATAATAATCGCGTAATTCCGGGATTTCGCCACGGAACCGGAAATGCGGTCCGGTTCAGACTGAGCGAGACGAATGATGAACGGGTTGAGCCTTTAACTCGTCAGGGCGGCATGGGGCAGATTCATATTCGCGTATATGAGGAGCAGGAGAATGCCGGGCTGCGCATGCCTGTGGTTCCGGGCGGAAGATTCGGGCGGGGCGGATTAGGCGCTGAACCTCGCCGCCACGCGCGTGAGAAGCCCTTCAAGCGTGGCGCAATGCTTGAGGAATTCTATCTCAAGTACGGCACGCCGGAAGATCTGCGCCGTGCGGGGATTACCCCCGGATCTTAGGACTTAACGCAAGTTTTTTGCGGTTGATGAACAGGGGCCGATGCGTGCGAGAGCCTCTCTCCGAAAAGTCTCGCACGCGAATTACCGATTATTACCTCTATTTGACGCCGCGCATGGTTTCTGGGTAATCTGCTCAACTTGTTGGTTGCTGCCGGAGCAGCATTGTTCTTTTTGGTTTCTTGTCGAGTGGTCGAAAGAAGCAGCTGTTGCGGTCTGGTGCCGGATAGTCAACGAAGACTGGTTCACGCTGGTAGAACGCTCAAGCGTTGTGCCAGCGTGAAGCGGCTCGTTTCAAGAACGGCACGCACCGCAGCCCCATGCCAAGGGGAGCGGGACTTTTTCATGCGTGATCCCCGTTCTTGGGCGTGAGGACGTTACCGAACGTCCGGGAGGGTTGTTGTCGGAGTTCTTCGGCAGCACCCTCCATCACGCTGAACATTTATCTCCAGGCAGACGGCTGCAGGAGCGGTTCCTTGCGTGTTGTGCGCAGCCGTTCTGCCTGGGCTTATTATAACGCGGCGAAGAGGGCCCCCGGAGCGCGTCCGGCATGAGTGCCCCGCCCCTGCCCATGTCAGGACGCGGGGGCCCTCGTATACTTATCCATTCGACCAGGGCTTCATTTCGGCTCTCCCCTGGGAGCTGGGCTGGTCCACCCGGGGCGTGCGGAAGGTTCTGGGGAGCGAAACGGTGTCACCCGATTCTATCCTGCTTACTTCCTGCGCCCCTGGGTGGCCGCTTTGTTTAATTCGATTGAGGTTCTACCGCTCCGGCAGCACCTCAATCACAGCTCCTCCATGCCGCGTTTATGCCGCTCAACCCTGATCACACCTTTAGTATCTTCAAGCTTGCGTGTGATTAGGCGGAACTGGCTGGCGCTGTCTACGGTGAGTTCAAATGAACACATCGCTCTGCCATCGAGCGTTGATGAGACATGGGCGTTGACGATATTCGAGCCGATGCTGGAGATTGTCTGAGTTAAAGCGGCGAGAATCCCGACTTGGTCCAGGCAGTAGACGCGAATCTTAACGGCGCGCGGAGTCTTCGCTTTGTCATCCCAAGTCACCTCAATCATCCGTCGCGGGTCGAGAACCAATGTCTGCGGGCAGCCGCGCGCATGAACGGCCACGCCGCGGCCCCGGGTGACGTAACCGACCAGTTCGTCGCCGGGCAAAGGTTCGCAGCACTTGGCGAAACGGCAGACGACGTCATCAATACCCTTGACTTTGATGCCGCTGCGATCGCGGAAGGCGCGCGCTGCTTTCTGGAAAATCTTCTGCAGGGCCGATTCTTCTTGCTGCAGCTTAGCTTCCAGGTCAGACGCATCGGGAACCAGCCGCCCCACGATGCTGCGGGTTGAGATTTTTCCGTAGCCGATCTCTGCCAGAAGCAGATCTTCGTCGCGCAAACCAAAATCGGACGCAATCTTTTTTAACGCGTTATCTTTGCTTACTTTGGACAACGATAGGCCGACTTTACGCAGATCTTTGCTTAGTAGTTCGCGTCCGATCGAAATAGACCGGCTGCGTTCCTCCGCGCGAAGCCAGCTTCTGATGCGTTGTTTTGCTTTCGAGGTGGCAACGATGCTCAGCCAATCTTTACTTGGAACCTGCGAATCGGCAGTGACAATTTCGATGGTGTCGCCATTTTGCAGTTTATAAGCTAAGGGAACTTGCTGACCATTAACGCGAGCTCCGGCGCAGTGTTTGCCCACCTCGGAGTGAATGGCGAAGGCGAAGTCGATCGGCGTTGCGCCTTGTGTTAAGGCAATAACATCGCCTTTGGGCGAAAATACAAAAACATCCTGCGGGAACAGGTCCGCCTTTACTGTTGACAAAAATTCAACGGGATCCCGCAGCAGCTTTTCGGATTCAATCAGATCCTTGAGCCAGCCAAATTGAAACGTCATCGAGGGATCTACGCTTTTGCTGTCGCCCGTTTCCTTGTAAGCCCAGTGTGCAGCGATGCCGCGCTCAGCAGTCTCGTGCATTGCTTGTGTGCGGATTTGTATTTCAACGCGATGGTTCTCCGGACCGATGACCGTAGTATGGAGCGACTGATAATGATTGGGCTTAGGCATGGCAATGTAGTCCTTGAAACGGCCCGGTATCGGCTTCCATGCGGCGTGAACGACTCCCAGCGCAGCGTAGCAATCCATCGTTGTCGGGACGATGATGCGGAACGCGATTAGATCGTAAATTTCATTGAAGGGAAGATTCTGGCGGGCCATCTTTTCGTAGATGGAGAAAATATGCTTCGGCCGTCCAGAAACATCGCCCTGAATCGAGTTTTCCTCCAGCACTTTGTTGATCAACTTGACGACTTCCTTGATATAATACTCGCGTTCCCGCTTTGACTGATGGATTTGCTTGACGATATTTTCAAATATTGCCGGCTTAAGATACTTAAGGCAGAGATCCTCCAGTTCGGATTTTATCCAGAAGATTCCCAGCCGGTGCGCGAGCGGCGCATAAATGTCGAGGGTTTCTTGTGCAATACGAAAACGGCGCGACTCCGAGAGAAACTCCAAGGTGCGCATGTTGTGCACGCGATCGCAAAGCTTGACCAGGAGGACGCGAATATCTTTGGCCATGGCTAAGAGCATTTTACGGAAGTTTTCAGCCTGAGCTTCGGCGCTGGAGCTGAATTGGATTTGGCTCAATTTTGTGACGCCATCGACGAGCAGTGATACATCTTTGCCGAATTCCTTTTCTATTTCGTCGAGTGTGGCGGAGGTGTCTTCTACGGAGTCGTGCAGCAGCGAAGTGGCGATTGAAGATGAATCAAGCTTTAACTTCGTCGCGAGAAAAGCAACTTCAAGCAAATGAGTTATATAGGGTTCTCCCGATACGCGGGTTTGACCCTTATGGTAACGAATAGCGAAGGCATGAGCCTTGCGAATCAATTCGATATCTGGACGAGGATGATATTCTTGGACCGCCGCTATTATCTTCTGCAGTTCCACGAAATTACCTGCTCACTGGGGAAAAAGAGCCAGCCCGATGAATATTCTGCTGAAGCCGCAGGCGCAACAGCGCTTGCGCACAAAAACCCCGGCGCACAAAAACAAGAACACTGCGCGGCCCACAAAGCCGAAACGCAGTTTTCTCATTCACGACGAGCGGAGATGCGGCTCCTGACAAACTTATTCGGCTGCTCCGTTCTTCGCTTTGAATTTAACTTTACCATCGGCAATTTCGCGCAGTGCCGAAACAACGGCCCTATTGCCCCGGGTATTTGTCACCGGTTGAGCGCCGGTGAGAAGTTGCTTGGCACGCCGTGCGGCAAGCCGGACCAAGTTGAACCGGTTAGGTTCTTCATTTAAGCAGTCTTCAACAGTAATTCGAGCCATAATTCGTTTTTTTCCAGGAAACTGAAAGACTTCAACAACTTCCTAAACAGGAAGGAATGAGTCCATTAGATTCATTGCGTGGTATGTGGGATTCCTAACCCGCCGGAAAGTTTAATGATATATAAAAAAAATAGCAATACCCGCATCGGCGGTGGTCATAAATCAAATATTATAAGGCACTTACCGGCACGGTAGTGCAGTAGCTGAGTTTTGATGCTTCACGCACGGCTGATGAAAGTGAGAAAAATTATTTTTCAAAGCCTGGATACATTAGTTCGGATAAATTTAAGCCCGCTTGAGAGAAGAGGCATTTGGCGTGCTGTCGCTGTGGATGGAACCCAAAGGGGGTGCTGAAGAGGAGCCAAGTTCAGGATCTTTACGTGATGACTTGATTTCCTATGTGGTGCATAGTCGGATCTCGAATACGATTCCCGATTGATTTAATGGATTGCGGGGTTATGGAGAAAACAGAAGGGCATCCGGTCCACCGGCGCAGGCCAGTGTTGTTGTCTGATAAGTCGAAGCTGGTTCGAGAGAAGCTTCGCGGCAAGACTTTCTTGATACCGAGTTTTGTTACCGTTGTTGGTATTTTTTGCGGCGTTCTTGCCATTATCGGCGCTGTAAAAGGTCATTATGAGTACGCCGCTAAATGTATAGCTATGGCGATCATTCTTGACGGACTCGACGGGCGCATTGCCCGGCGGCTTAATGCGACTAGCGCATTTGGCCGCGAGTTCGACTCGCTTAGCGACATGGTGGCTTTCGGTGTTGCGCCCGCCTTGCTTGGTTACTGTTGGGCGTTTCAAAATCTGGCCGACGAGATCGGTGTTGTTGTTAGTTTCTTGTTTATCGTTTGCGGGGCGACGCGTCTTGCGCGATTCAATATTGCTGAGCCGGGTGAGGGGAAACAGACTTTTGTCGGACTGCCGATTCCGGGCGCTGCGGCAGGTGTGGCGTCCGTTGTTTATTGTTTTCCGGCACCGGTGACGTCTTATCCTTTTGTCTTTTTCATGCTGGGCTATATGGCCGTGCTCGCCGTTCTTATGGTTTCGACCTTTCCTTTTTTCAGCATCAAGCATTTAAAGCTGACGCAAGGCAACCCAGCGCTGAATCTGCTGCTGCTTTCTGTTGCTGCCGGAGTAACCTGGCGGTTCAGCCGTCCCGCGCTGCTGATTGGTGCAAATTTTTATGCTTTCAGCGGTTTAGCCGGCTATTTGCACAGGAAACGTGCCGTTGCGCAGAAACAAGAAGGGGCCGGTGACGCCGTGGCCTAACGGGCGGAAGCGCTTTGCTCCGCGTCCTGAGCGTATATATAGCCCACTTGTCCCTTTTGTGAACGAAGCTCAAGCCACTGTCCCATACGCGCCGTAACATCAACTGGAATATCTGCTTCAAGACGCGCATAGGTTGAAGCCAAAAGCGATGGAGCCGACAGCACGTCTGTTGCGGTAATCGTGCGATAGCGAAGCGGAGGATTGAACTGCTGAACTTCAAACGAACGCAACGGTGAGCCATCAAGCGCTTTCCCGTCTGCCGCATGAGCTGCCGGATCGTTGACTTGCGGCGGACCATAAAGCCGTCCATCCCGTCCTGTCTTTAAGCTGCTGCCGGCAAGTCCGGGCGGCAAGGCAGCCTTTCTCGGCGAAGAGCCTACTTCTTCAACTTTAGTATTGGCGAACTGCGAAGCGTTAGGTTTGGGAACTCGATTAGCGGGAATGTCGTTTCGCGCCGGTGGAAGTTTGCCAATAGGCTCCAATTCGTCTTCTTGGGGCGAAGTACTGAGCGCCTTGGCGCTGGGTGAAGTCAACGCCTTTTCGTCGATTTCCGATGGTGCTCCCGGCACAATCGGCTCTTGTTTCTGGTCTTTGTTTTCGTTGGTTTTACTCACACTAAGCTGCTGCAGCCTTTTGCCTACGTCGTCGAGGGCGGCGTTAACCAGCCCTCCATTGTTTGCGGTGTCAGCCAGCCCTGGGAGTTCCATCATTGCCGATGGAAGGACCATGGTTTCCATTGCCAAGAGTGCTCTTGGTCCTGCCGGCGCAAGAAGGTTGCGAATGAGGGGTAACGTAAGAACCAGCAGCACAGCCAGCGCCAGGGCAGAAATTCCCGCGAAAAAAAACAGTGCTGGGCGATAACTCCGCGTTGCCGGCAATGGGGCAGGCGAGTCTGCCCCAACAGCCGTTCCTGTTTGCTCTAGCCTAGATGTGCTTAGTTCGACATCCTGCTCGTGGGCTGCCAGCACAAACGCAGGTTCGTCCGCGCGGGCTGCTTCGGTAATAATCGTTTTTGCACTGATTACTTCTGGACGCGGCAGCGGAGCTTGGCTCGGTTGCATTCTGTTATTCAGTTTAGTTTTGCGAGGATTGTCCTTTAGTCTGAGCAGTTTCTCGTTCAGCGCTTCAATATATTTTCTGCTCTCGCGGCGCTGCTGGGCCTTTGTGGACTCATCCTCTAATGCCGTGCGGTAAAACTGGACCAGATCGAGTTCCTCTTTCTCGGAAAGTGATTCCGAAAGACTGCAGAATTCCAAGGCTCGCTCAAGCATCGCAACAGCAAGACGGGATTGCGCTCGTTCAAGCAAAGCTGCAGCCGTTTTCAAAAAGGTAAACGCCGCCAAATCGGCAAGTTCCGGTTTCTGCCGGATCATCGGAATTATTTCTTCCAGAGGTGCGCTAAGAGCGGTGATCGGAATGCGATTCAACTCAAGTTGGCAGCGCACCCACCAGAGTTTTGCGCCGGGCGAGGCGGGATGTTCGTTGAGTTCATTTTCAACTAAGGAGAGCGCAGTTTGGTAATCACCACGTCCTGCGGCTTCGGTCCACGGCAAAGTACACGGTGCGCCAGGCGCACCATCGGGCGTAGAGCCGGCGCATTTTTGCGCCAGTTTCTCTAAAAGCGGCGTTACGGCCTTTTCATCCATGGGATACTATGGAATAAATGCTCTTCATCTATGTGATTTAGACGCTAGAATAACCTGAAAATTTTCCGTTTGCATACAACTGTTATGCCTAGCTGGCTTTTTTATGCTGCTTCTGTTTTATGCGGCCAGGGCGGCAAGTCTGCCGGGCGATTGGCAACTGATGCGTTCGATATGCCAGATCACGCTTTGAAGAACAGCCTCGCTGTTCTTTTTTCGTTAGCCTTCACTGTCTTAGGATTATCCGGGTGCTTTCGCTACGGACTGCCGGAGTACTTCTTTGGGGTGAAGCCGCTTGCCGCGGAGCAGCCGGCGGGAAGGCGTGCCTTCTCTGATGCACCTCCGGCGGAGATCCGTCAGAGCAGCGTTGTTATTGTGACTGCGCAGAAATCAATGCTGCTCCCGGTCAAGGACAAGAGACTCGATGTGTTGGGACATCAGTTCTTGTTCGGCTTCATTCCGCTGACCAGACTTTTTTTCGAGCATGGTCCGTCGAGTGCTGTTCTTGAGCTTGCGATTGACGTCTTTGCTCAAGCGGGTTACGCAGTCCACGTCGCGGATGAGACCGTTCTGGCGCAGGTAGTGGAGGCTGCTGACCCCGCATTGATTATTGATCTTAAACTCGACGAGATGTCGATCAATGCCTATGACGCTTTTTTCTTTCGCATCTTGTCGGTAACTGGCGAGTTTGCCTTTGTTTGTCTTGAACCCGCCGCGCATCAGACGTTCAACCGTTTTTCATGTGCAAGGCAGCGGTTTGGCCGTACCGAATATCGCGCACATGGTTACGGCCCGGTGTTGTCGCGGCTCGCCGAAAAAGAATTAAGAAACTCGCTGCGTCAAGCTCTGCAGCAAGCAACCGAGCTTTACCAAGGCCGCCGGTTCTTTGCTGTTCAGCCAGAGCAAACGGTTCTGCCCCGGGACGCCAATACTGTGTTGGCATTTGTGAGTTTGCCTGCCCCGGGGCAGGCAATTTCTGTTGAAGTGCGCAAGGCTCTTGCCTCATCCTATGGATTCTCCGAGCTGGCACCCTTATCTGAACCGTCCGTTGGGAGGCTTGTGCAGCGCGGCATAGCCGGCGCGTTGGCGGAGGCTGACTTAAATCCCGTATCATCTTTCGGTGAAGTAAGGCCGTTTACCCAAGTGCACAGTGCCGAAGCGGTTATTTGGCGGTTGGAATCAAAGATAAAGCAGCTTAAGTTTTCCGCAGCGGGCGCTGATGATGCAACAGCCCTTATGGAGCTCGAACTTGAGTTCAGTTTACTAGATGCCGCTGGAACGGGGTATGAGTCTCTTCTTGCGGCGGTTTGCCGGTCGTCATTTCCCGCGCCGCATGGGTATGATGGATACTGGGTTGTCGCGCTGGAGCATGCGGCAGCGGCGCAGGCACAGGCATTTATGCGCGGGATTTTCGCACCTGGTGTATCATGCACGGATCCTGCGCCAGGCCGTAATGAAAAATATCGGTTTTAAAAAGCGGTGTAATGATGAGATTACGACTTTGGCAGCGTTTCTGCGCGTGGCTTTCGCGGTGGGTTGGCCTTTCTGCTGAGGACAGCGCCGTTCTGCAGCGTTTCCTGCGGGAGGCGAGTGGAGATTATGATGCGTGTTTTTTTGTTATGCAATCGCCTTCGCGTCTCGATTATGCGCTGCTGCGGTGTGTTTTGCGGCGACTTGGTCTGCGCTGTGAAGTGCAGCTGTTTGCGCCGCGAAGAGTGTCGGGGATAACAAAGGCGGCAGGCGGAGTATTTTGCCTAAGAAACTGGCGGGGCAATGAAATTCTTTGGACCGATGCTGTGCACTATCTGCGGCGCCTATGGGATGCTCTTGACGACTT
>JAKPSH010000140.1 GCA_029555385.1 Pseudomonadota bacterium | reverse complement strand
AACAGCTACTTAACCATCGGCCTCGTAAGTGCCTGAACTTCCTTACTCCTCATGAGGCTTTTATCAATGAGTGTTGCACTTAATCATTGAATCCACAGCACTTGGTGAAGGGCTCCCGGAATAATACGCAAACTTGAATATGCGCAAAAATCTGAAGCCCTTCGTTCAAGATTGCATCTCAAATTCGAACATGTGTTTTTTCGTCGACCACGCACTTAAGGAGGCTTCAATGACGCTGCGTAATTCAACTGTCGTATTTTGTCTATTCGCACTTTCGCTCACCGGCTGCGGAGGAGGCGGAGGAAGCGAACCCCCCGCAGGCGATATAACGGGTACGTGGTCTGTAACTCTTACTCCGACCGCGCGCGAACTAGAACTCGACCCAGGCGCTCAACCCAGCACGTTTGAGATCGCCTTCCTGCAGGAGGGCAACACGATCACCGCCGAAGATAGTGCCTACCGCATTGAAGGAAACATCTCCGGACGTGAAATCGAACTTACAGTCTTTCAGCAAGAAGAAAACGAGGAGCAAGACGACGCTGCCCGCCTTTATCTGGAACTTACAGGTCCCGACCAAATGACGGGCACAGGAGAAAACTATGCCCCGCCCAAAGACGGAGATGTCGATGTTGAACCGAAGCCGCATGATGGCACTGTTCGCCCGGAAGGAACAGCTGAGTTTATCGTTGATGCTCAGCGTCTCGCTGCCGCGCCAATGAACCGGGATTATTCCACTCTCTCTCGCGGCATAGGTAATGAGGTGTGCAGCATCGTGGGAAGCGTGGCGTCTTTCATCATTGGCTCCGTTTCAGACGGTTTGGTAAATCCGATGGGCGGGTGCTGGCTGCAAAAGGACGGGGGCGGATACTACCTGTTCGGAAGACAAGGCCCTGGCTCGCTGAAACCGTTTTGGACGCAGACTGTCTACTATCCCTACGAATTCAAATTCTGCGGTTCGCGCCGCTACAACTTTACAATGTCGATTGGCGGGGCGAATTTAGGGCTCGATCAGCTCCTCTCCCTTATTGAGGGAACGGGCTCGCTGGCTTCCGCTCTGCATCTGCCGACAATTGATGTACTGAGCGCCCAGGTTCGCGACTTCCATAATAGATACGGTGGTTTCGCCGTTTCTTACGCCTACAATGTTTACACACAGAATGCGTCGATCTACGTCAATGTTGTGTCCGGCGCCAATGTGGGGCAAGTCCACCATCCGCTTATCCAGGCAGTGCTCACCGCGGTACGAGGGATCAACGGCGTGCATAATGTGGATGTGTTCGTCGGGAACTCCATCTCTGATAGCTGGAGTATGAGACGTGATCCCGCCGCATTTGTAACTCATTGCAGCACACCGCTGGTGATTGTCTATTTGTTTGGAACACATTCGGTAACCTACGACTAGAAACACATGCACGCGTCAGGCACGAATGGCACTTTTCTTTAATCAGTGCCTGACGCCTTACTTTCCCCATCCCAAATCATACCAAGTCCTGAGGATTTGGCTGCTTCGGTTATCAGAGGAGTCGTGTATCGATCGTGCTTCGTCTGGAAGTCGGGGGCGAGTTATCGATGCCGCCACAGCGCTAGGTGCATTTGCTCGCGCTCTATCACTTTTTCAAGCTCTTGAATCCAAAATCTATTCTCCTGTGGTTGGGCGCGAAGCAATTCGAGGTACTTTTTTAGGTCGGTAATTTCGCCGCTGTATGCCTTGAATTCGGCTTCTCTTTGGCTTACTGGGAAAACGAGCTTTTTCTCCGGGGGGTTATTTGGCTGCAGCAAATGGTGACCTTCATGGAGAATAATCGCTAAAGCCATCATCTCGTTGTACTCGCGTGATTTTGTCGCATCCCAAAGCGCCCAGGCTCTCAAATAGATTGTGGAGCCCAAAGATCTACGCGGGTCCAGGTACTCAAAAAATGGCATAGCTGGAAGAGGAGTATCGGTTACTGTCTTTGAAGCCATGGCACGATGAAGCTGCTCACGTTCTTTGCGAACGAGAAGTCCCGCTTCAACCAGTTTGTCAAAGTAACCTTCCAGATCGTCTGTCACCTCGAGGCAGAGTTCCTCGCGCCCATATGCTTTTAAAACTTCGGGGTTCACTTGAGCAATACGTCCTAGACTCTTATCGCGAAATTCGAGACACAGTTCGTTGAACCACTTTGTCCCCTCTATTCGGGGAAACTCGACCCACACCTCCATCAATGGTGATGGGATTGACGGCGCGGCTTGCTCTTGGGGTGGCAGACGATGCTCTCTGAGCAACTCTTCGTTATCGCCTTCGGCAGCAGTGCTGTTCGCTTCGTTCTACCCTGTCTTGCAAGACCGGCTCTGCTCTGGGATTCGTGACTCGATAATTCCCGATCCCAAGTCCCATCCCAAGTCCCATCCCAAGTCCACAGGACTTGGCTGTGGACTTGGCTGTGACTTGGCTGTGGGAGCTTTTTCTAGAACTTGCAGCGCCAAAAAGCGCTACAAGGTTCTCAAAAATGCTCTAGAATAGGAATCTTTTCTCCGCCAGTCAGTTTGAAAAGCTCTGGATTAACTTTCTTGATTGATTCGACAGCATCAACGTTTTTTCGCGAAAAGCTTCTTAATTCTTGCAGAAAAAGGTATCCAGGATATCTTTTTGGCGGGCGAATCTTTCTTTCGCGTCCATCGCGTCCTCCGCGTTACAATTAAAACACATATATCCCGGCACAGCAGCGGCCACTGCGCACACCCGGCAAAATAATCATCACCAACCCGCCTGGACCTTTCGGCTTTGAATGGACGCGAGTGCTAACGCGAAGGAGTAAAGGACGCGAAGGAGCGGAAGACAGCCGGAGCGTTTATTTCCGATCCTCTTTGCCACCCCAGGGCAACATTGGTGTTGGGATGCAGACGCGGCGGCCGTGAATTGAGCCGAGAAAATCGTGACTGTTACCATTTTCGTCACCATGGCATGATTCGGGGTAAAGCAAGAAAGGTATTTGTCAATTGACTGACCACGATAACGACGACCGTGCGATTATCGAACGCATAAAGCTGGGGGAGAAGAACGAATTCGCTCAGCTTGTGCGGCGTTACGAGGCAAGGCTCCGGGGTCTTTGCTGCAACATGCTGTGCGATAGCGCCGCAGCAGAGGATGCTTCTCAAGAAGCTTTCATCCGCGCCTACCGGTCTATCCAAACTTTCCGCGGCGACTGCCCGTTTGTCCACTGGCTCTGCCGGATTGCCATAAATGTCTGCAAAGACATTCGTCACCGCCGTTTTGCACAGCCAACCGTGTCGTGGGATGAACTGCGCGATAAAAACGCAGGTGCTCTGGAAGGTCTTTCAGCCCTTCCAACAGATGTGTCTATGCCTCATGAACACGCGCAAGCATTGAGGAGGGTGCTTCAAGCTCTTTCGGTGAAAGAGCGGGAGATTCTGCTCTTGTGCGAGTTTGAAGGGCTTTCCTACCAGGAAATTGCGTCAACACTAAGTTGTTCAATCGACAGCGTAAAAGGGCGTCTGCGCAGAGTCCGGGAAAAAATTGACCGGAAGCTGCGACACTTTCTAGAGCCGCCAGCGGTCATAAGTATCAGGAAACAGGAGTAAATTGCTAGTTTTAATGGGCATGTTTAAGAAGACCTGGAAACACCCCTCAGCAGATGAGCTTTCAGCGTTTTGCGATGCGGATCATGGTGCGCAAAAAGAAGAAACGGCAAAACATCTTGCTGTTTGCGCCGAATGTGAAGCGAGAGTGAAGCGCTGGCAGTTGCGCAAGGAGCTTTTTTCGCGTTTGCCGAGGCCTGAACCATCCGAAGAGTTCGTCAATCGTGTCAGGCTTGAACTTGCCAGGATAGAAGAGAGCAGTAGACAACCGGCGTTTTTGCCGCCGGCGGTCAGAGAATGGATGTTTCCAAGTTTGGGTTTTGTGTGCAGCATGTTGCTGCTTTTCGGTGCACACGCATTGAACCGGACAGCGGCAGCACCACCAACGATAGATGGTTATTTTTCGGCTTTTGTGCCGGCGGCAACAACCAACTTTGATGCCGGACTCTTGGAACTAATAGCCGTTGATTAAGCATTACAGTCTTATGCGAAAGAGTTATCTGATCACCTTTGTTTTTCTCGCTTTTGCCGCGGGCGTCTTCAGCGCTGCCCTGTATCAGTTTGTTTTTGCAGGACTTGCGCCAAAGCCCCCTCCTTCTCCTGAAATGCGGGAAAAGATGCGGGAAGAGTATGTCAGCAAGTTCTGCTCGTTCTTTAACCTTTCTTCCGAGCAAGAGAAACAAGTACGTGCTGAATTCGCCCAGTCGGAAAAGAAAATGCTGGAGCTGCACCTCAGGGTCGCCCCTAGGGCAATGCGAATTCGCCGCGAGACTCAAGCGCGGATCCGCAGTCACCTCACTGCTGAGCAGCAGATACGTTTCGATGAAGTGACTGCCAAGCACAGGGCACGCATGGAAAAGATGGTCAAGGAAACGGTGGGAATACCTCCGCCGCCTCCCCCTCCCCCTCCGCTGCTTGAATGAGCTGCAGAAAAAGGTAGTTGTTTCACCAAAATAGCCTGTTCCCAAGATATTACGACACTTCTTGTCTGAAATCTTGGTCTTTACTTTTGAGGGAGCGGGGAGGGGCCTGCCTATGAGGGTGCCGGCTTAAGCTTTTCGGCTCACAGACCTCAGCTCTATCCGGTTTGGATAGTCGACTATTGCGAAAGATTCGAAAGGAGAGAAATACGATGGGTAGAATACGTGTTACGGTCTCATGTTTTGGAATTTTTGCACTGTGCTGTTTTGCGTTCCTGTGCTCAACGGCGCAGGCTGCACCGTATGAATATGATATTTTCACGTGGTCGAACGGAGCTTGGCATGCCTACGGAACCGGTTCGGGGGATGCGCCGGCTGAGGTAGATCCTGATTCTCATGGGTCGCTGAATTATGCGTCGCGGCAAACGAACGACACCTACGGCGTCGCTTTTGCCGCCGGATCGACGAGTGAACTTTATATTTCCCACACTTTTGACAACCACTCCACTGAATGGATCGCTACGGGAACGGTAAGCGGTGGTCCTGACAATATTAATCCTGACTCAATCGCGCTAAGTCACGTAGGCGGCGGTCCGTTGGCGGGGACCTATCTTTATTCCGCTGTAGAAGCGGATCGCACTCTTAACGTCTACATGGATGACGGCAATGGGAATTTTGATTACGTGGCAACGGAGATGATTGTCGGCCCGGAAACGGCGAGCCTGGCCGAATTAGGCATCGAATGGATCGGCGGATCCTGGAACCAGTCTTATATGTATCTCTATGATCCGTCGCTGGAAGCAGCCAACGGTGTCCCGGGGATGCAGGTTTACGCGTGGGATAACGGCGTTTGGCACTGGGTAACCAGCGAGCTGATTTATGGTGCGGACGGCAATGAAGACTGGGAAAACTATTCGGTGCTTTGGGGCGGTCATACAACATACTTGTCGGTTGTCAAAGAGACGGAGGGCGGGGGTACGGAAGTGCCCGAACCCGCAAGCGCTGCCTTATTCGCACTTGGAACAGGACTTGCGGCTATGCGGCGAAAAGGTTTGGGGAAATTAAGAAAAATCTAATTACCGTCCTGCATTTCCTGCGCATGCGGCCTGTCCCGGTGGAACCGGAATCTTCGGGCCGCCTGCGCTTTTTCCTTGTCGCCTGGATTTCTTATATAGAAAACTCCTCTTGAAAGGTAACCTGGAACCCGTTCCTAGGGAAAAACATCTAGCTCATCGAATCGCGGAATGAATCGCTCAAAGAAGCTGTCTTCTCTCTCTTGCTCGTTACTGCCGTTGCATTGATGTTTTATTTTCCTTTTCCGTTTCCGTTTCATCGAGCAATCAGCTGCATCTTACGTTTGACTTAAAGCCCTATTCTAACACTCATCCTCCATCAAGAAAGCCATTAAAGCAGTGCGTCGGCACGCCTGATTTAAGAACCTACGCCGACTTGCGCCGCTTCACCGTACGCGGAGCCTCCGCTTCGTCCGCGCCAGCGGTCCATTCCATTGACGGTTTTCGCCCGCGGGCTGCGCAGTCCCGCAAGTAGAGGTTTACAAGGTTCTGATACGAAATGCCCGTTTCCGCTGCAAGAGATTTGAAATAGTCGATTGCCGCGACATCGAGGCGAATAGTGACTTGCTTCTTAAGTTTCGCCGCGTAAGGGCTCTTGCTTGATCGGGCGAAATTGTATTCCTTCCTCATAACTGACTCCGGTATGAATCACGTTCACGTCTTGTCGCCCGGCGCGCGGATAGTATGCGAATCACGTCATTGCATAGCACATATTGTTATTTTCATTAGAATCTAATTATAAGCATGTATGGTCAATTGACACCTCGCGACCAGTAAAGACTTCCCTCAACCTCATACTTCGGGAAACTCTCCCTCCTCATCCTCCGCTGACCCGGTCAACCAGTTCTCGTGCAGTTGGGCGAGATTCGTTGGAATTCAAGCAGCTCGCTATGATATGCTTGCCTACGGCATAGCCGGAAAACAAAAGCGGGTTTAGGACGGATTACGACAAATTCGCGTGGAACCTTTGGGGTCGCGGCGGCGGGAATAAAACGTGCCGCGTCAGGGGATGCTACAAAGGAGCTTTTCAAAATGTGTCAGACGGAGGCGAAAAAGGATCAGTTAACCAGATCTTTAGTGAACGACCGACGAGTGTGGGCTGCGTCAGCTCTCCTCATTATCGCCCTTTTTGTTTGGAGTCGCATAAACCCACAACCAACACAGTTCTCCATACCGAACGAGGACCCGAATCTGAAGTTCATGAATGTCGCCAATTCTCTCATACAACTTACAGCGAACTATCGGCCGGACACCGCTCAGGCGCAGTTCGAAATTGCTAAATCGCTTTGGTGGAACCCGCCCTTAACACAGTTTCAACGGCCGCTGCTTCCGGCAAAGGAGCAGGCCGAACTGGAAGAGAAAAGAAACAGCTATCAAGAATTTCTTGCATCCGAATTGCGCACTATCTTGGACACAAAGCGATCCCAAACTCTCTTGATAAGCAACGGACAGCTCAGCAAAGTCGAGAAACTATCAGACTTTGACATGGTCCGGGTTCGACTTGCCACCGGTCTTCAACTCAAATCGGTTGGTGATAAGATTCTATCCGCTGAAAAGGCCGTCTATTACGTTACGATGATGCCATTTCAACGAAATGCACAAGAGGAGCCGGAAGTCTTCGTTGTTGATGTTCAAGTCCGTCATCCCGATGAACCATTGTGAAACTCGCACCGGGTTCTCCGTCCGCTGCCGTCAAGCATGGGCGCGGGCGGACACTTACCCCCCAAGGCGCGAAGGCGGAGAGTACATAAAAAAACCCCCTTGCCGCTTTCGCAAACAAGGAGGTTAAAAATCCCTGGCAATGACCTACTTTCCCACCAGTAGCAGTATCATCGGCGTGGGAGGGCTTAACGGCTGAGTTCGGAATGGGATCAGGTGTTTCCCCTCCGCTATGATCACCAGAGAAACCACAGCTCCTTGCGAAGCTCTGGTCTCACTGACTGCTCATAGCGTCGCCTACCACTGAAAAACCTAGCTTGTTTTTTGAGATCCTTGTCCCGCCGTAGCTTTTAAGCGAAGGCGGAAAATCCAATCTGGTACCGAAAGACGGGCACTGAGTAAGAGTATCCGCTGAGTTTCTCAAGTTGTACAACTCAAGAGAATACAGAGAAAAAGGGAAGATTAAGTCTCACGGCTTATTAGTACCGGTTAGCTGCATGCATTGCTGCACTTCCACACCCGGCCTATCAACGTTGTGGTCTACAACGAGCCTTTAGTCCTCCGAAGAGGAAGGGAAAACTAATCTTGGGGTGGGCTTCCCGCTTAGA
>JAKPSH010000131.1 GCA_029555385.1 Pseudomonadota bacterium | reverse complement strand
CCACGATTGGCCCTGGTGGCAGAGACAACTGCCCTATTTTCTTTCGCACTGCAATCTCGAGGGAGCCTGCCGTTAAATTTTCACCTTAATGTAAGAACGATAATTTGCCGCGTTTTTTGCATTTACCGGCCCCAAATAATCTCGAACATTTCACGGTGGTACTGTACGATGCTCGAGTTCTCAATGACCAGCGCAATAATGGGAGGCACAAGCTGGTGCACGACAACTTTCTTGGGGATAATCACGACGTTTGTCGTAATAACAGTGCCCGGCGGCAGAAGCTTGATTTTCCAGTTATAACGCGGCTGGATCTTCAGATGTTCTCGGGCCCACGCACTATCTGTGCTGAGCACCCGGATGTTTAAATCCATTCGCGCGCGCCGCTCAAGAAATCCCTGAAAGTAATCAGGAGCCAGTTTATACCAGCGGTCGAAATCCGATAAGACAAGATAATCATCTCCAGGAAGCGCATCGCGGAGCAGCCCCTCATAAACCGACTTCATTGCTTCGGGGCCCTCGTAGTACTTGATGAAGCTGTCGCTTCCCTGAAAATTATACAATGCAAGCAGCTCCGGCAGAACGCTCTGCGCAAGGCGTTTGCGCTCGTCCAGCATGGAATCCAGCTTCTCCGGCGTTTCTGCGACAACGAATTCTTTAAGCCCCTTAACCTGGATGTTAAGCAGCCCCTTCTTTTTGAGCTGCTCTACCACGTAGTAAACAGTGGTGCGCTTGACGCCGCTTGCCCGCGCAAGCTGCTGCACGCTCGCCCTTGAGCAGCTCAGCGCGCCAAGATAGACTTCCGCCTCATTTGCGCTCAGGCCCAACTCTCCGAGAGCACGCAGAAGTTTTGCTTTAGTTGCTGCCAGAGAACCCCCAGGACCGCAATTTTGTCGAATAGTTCGTCATCATTTTTATCATGCTATACCAAACACTTACCTCTTGTCTACAACAGTTCGTCGAAATATCCGACATTCTTTCTGTTTTTCGTATAGATTTATCATTGAATGATGAATCAAGAATAGGAAAGACCACGCAATGAGAATAAACACCGCCCTGATGCCGGCCCTGCTCTTTATGCTGCTGGTCTTCGTGGCGCTTATGGGCGCTTTCGTCGGCGACGGAGCAGATCAAAAAGAAAAGCTAAGAATAGGCGTCATCGCACCGCTTTCCGGTGTCGCAGCCGAGTATGGCGCGGCAATCAGCAATGGCATCACACTTGCTCAAGCTGAACTTCCTGCGGTGCATGAACGCATCGAATTTCTGTTTGAGGACACACCATATGCGTCAAAAGCTGCGGTTTCGTCTTTTCAGAAGCTGCGCACGGCTGACCGCGTTGATGCTGTCTACGTTATGGGCGTTTCGTTCTGCGACGCCGTAGCGCCGCTTGCGGAAAGCGCAAAGCTGCCAATGATCGCTCAATGCGTGCAGCGTTCGGTAACAGCAGGGCGAAACTTTGTCCTTCGCTTTTTCAGCCCGGCCGACAAATACGCTCAAGCGGTAATTTATTATCTGAAAGCGCAAGGCCTAAACCGTCTCGGCGTCGTCATTGCCGGCAATACATATGTTGAGGAGATGCTGCGTGCGCTCATCGAAAACGCCTTGCCCTCACAGGAGATCACAACCATCGCACGCTACCAAGCTGAAGATACGGATTTTCGCGCCGCCATTACAAAGATCAAGCACAGCCAGTATGATGCCATTGCCGTGCTGCTCAATGCCGGACAAATTGCCTCATTTTACCGCCAACTTGCCGAGCAAGAAGTCACTCTGCCGACAATCGGCACCAACTGGTTTGAAACCGAAAGCGAAATTCAGGCCGCGGGCGGGACAATGGAGAACGCCGTTTACGCCAACAATATCGTGCGCGATGATTTTACAGCGCGCTACCAGGCGCATTTCGGCACCACGAGCCAGATAACTTTTGCCGCCTTTGCCTATGAGTTTGCGAAGCTCGCCGCGCAAGCTGCGCAAAACCGCGGTGCGGATGCCGCACCCGGCGGACTTATTGAGCAGATCAGCCGCTTGCGTCTCGGCCCGGAAAGCGCAGTAGGCGCAGCAGAATTTATGCAGACCCCGCAGTCAGGCAAGGCTTTTGATTTCGCCGTTTCACTGAAGCAAATCCAAGACGGCAGGCCCAGAGTCATTTCCGCAGATAACCCAGCTCTGTAAAACGCTGCAACGTTTCTTCGGCGCGCGCAAAAGCAGCTTGCGCAAGCTCATCAGCATAACCGGTATTATTCTTCGGGTCGGCTCTCTGCAGAATTTCCTGCTTGAGTTCAGCTCGAATTTGCCTGTGCGAGGAAATACGCTCGACGAATTCCTGCTGAGAACAATACGTCCCGTCAGGATTGATCATTATTTGCTGAATTTGCCGGTACGCATCGCCCTCTGCGCGGGCACGCTTGAGCATTGTCTGCGCAGCGCCTCCGGTCAACCCCGGATTCATCTGCAAAAATTGATCAATCCGCTCATCGTTCAGCTCGTAAAGGGCAAGCTCTTCTCGAATACGCCCGGCAGCGATAAAAAACTTGGCAAAATCGTCGCCGATATCGCGCATGACTATCGAACGGCCCATATCACCCTCATACGGATAATCCATCAGCGCTTTGGCCGAACATTCAAGCTGTGCAATAAACTTCTCCAGAATTTTCACCGCCCCTTCGATACGCCATGGATTGTACTTGTTCGGCATAACCGAAGACCCCTTCACTCCTTCCTTCTTGCGCTTTTTCAGCCACTGGAAACTTGTCCAGCCCCAGAAGTCTTGTGATAATTTGAGAATGTGGCGGGAAATTGTACACACGGCATCATAAACGTATTTGTATTCCCCGTAGAGCCCGGCCTGGGTCGTCATTAAATCAAGATGCAAACCGGGGCCAAGCGCTCGGACAAAACGCCGATCGTTTTCGCACCAGTCAATATCCGGATAAGCGGCCCGCAAATCGCTATGGTTCCCTACCGCACCGAATGTTTTTACAGGAAAGGATACAGTAGTTTGCTTTCCTGCTTCATCGTAGGGCAAAAACACCTTACGCAAAATGGCATCAATCGCGGCAACTGTATTGGCAATCTGTTTGCCCATAGTGGTCGGCTCCGCAGGCTGACCATGCGTCAGTGCCGCACATACCCGGTCATTGCGCCGGGCGAAATCGAGCAACGCGTGCTGCAAGGCCGCAATCTCCGGAAGAACATGGCCGAAAAACAAATCGCGGTTGATCATCGCAAACACCGGAGAATTCACGTCTTCCGATGTCCGGCCAAAATGCACACCATCAAGGCAGTTCTCCAACGCTTTGCGCTCTTCGGCGCTGGATGTTTGCGCAAGACCAAGGAGATCACTTTGATCAATGGCAAACTTCAGCCAGTCGGTAATTGCGGCAGTGTCATGATCTGAACGCGCTTCAATAAGCTCAATCTGCTTCATCTGTTGGTGCGACAAGTTGCGCGGTATCGCGCGCAATTTTGCTTTTGCTTCTTCGGTGAGTGCCACGGGGATGATTTTATCTTTGCTGAACGAGCCGCTGTAATTCGCCATCGTTTCCGCAAGCGCAATGAAATACTCAATGACAACTTCGAGGCGGTACCTATACAGCGCTTTCAGAGACGTCAAACCGTCCAGGAATTGGATATATTTGCGGTAACGGCTGAGCGCTGGGAACGGTGAATTGGCGGCATAAACATAATCGCTGGCGGCATCCTGAGTTTCGAGCACGGCAAGCTCGCTGGGATCAAGCCGCAGACCGTCAAACATCTTCTGGATCTTTTCTGACATCATCATTTTCATACTCGCATTCTAGGCCGCGAAAAAACCGGCTCTTTCCAAAAAATGACCTTATCTCGCTTATAATGTTTAGATTTCTAATTACTCTGTTTAATGGCCGAAAAGCAACAAACATAAAATACTCTTTCGCTGCCTCAACTTCCGCAATAAAATACGCTGAATCGGCAGGTTGATGAATGCCTGCATTAGTGAAATTCCGGCAGCAGTCCTGCCGCTCTTGGCCCCTTGCGCGTGATATGAAAACAACGTCTAAATGCACAAATTGCTTTTTGTTGCTCGTTCTCGCTGTTTTTTTCTTTTGGTCAGCGATCAGCCCAGCAGACCGGTTTACGTGGTGGCTTGAAGTTCTGCCGGTCATCATTGGATTGGGAATTGTCGGCGTGTCTTATAAACGATTTCCCTTAAGCACCTTTCTTTATGCTTTGCTCACCCTTCATGCTGCCGTATTGCTCATTGGCGGGCATTATACGTACGCCGAAGTTCCCTTTTTCAATTATCTGCGCGATGAATTGGGGTTAAGCAGAAATCACTATGATCGGCTCGGTCATTTCGTTCAGGGCTTTGTCCCCGCAATCATCGCACGGGAAATCTTGCTGAGGAAGTCGCCATTAGAGAGGGGCAAACTGCTTTACTTCATCGTTGTCTGCATTTGCTTGGCAATCAGCGCCTTTTATGAACTTATCGAGTGGTGGATCGATTTGGCTATCGGCAACAAAGCGGATTCCTTTCTTGGCACTCAAGGCGATATCTGGGACACGCAGTGGGACATGGCTTGCGCGCTAATCGGCGCCAACGCTGCGCTGCTGCTGCTGAGCCGGCTTCATGATCGTGCGCTGCGGCTAGATCCAGTTGCCTAATTCCCGGATCTCGTGGGCATCTCAATTTTAAATCAAAAAGAGTTTTAACGCGAAGGAGTAAAGGACGCGAAGGAAGAAAACAACAATACTCCTGCTCTTGCCCCTTGGCCTGCTTCTGCTTAAATAAATTTTCTCTTGGAGCAGGGGCAGGATAAGGAGCAGGCCAAGGAGTCTTGGACGCCCTCCCTTCGCGTTATATTTCAAAACTTATATATCCCAGCGCGGCAGTGAAAATTGCGCACGCCCTGCAAGACAACCATCTCGGCTTTAAATTAATAGGTGTTTTAACGCGAAGGTGATATTCGGGGGGAGGAAACCGTAAGCCGATCTGACTCGAATTCCAAAATAAGTTAACCGGACCTCGTTCGGCAGGAACTTTTCTTTGAAGACAAGTTCCCTCCGGAAAACTGGCAGCAGCCGGGGCGATGGTCCAGCACTAGCGCAGTTACCCGCTAGATGCAAAGTCTTCTGGTATCGACACTGCTGCGATGATAGCATTACCCATGCGCTACTATCCCACTGACTCATTCGGCGATTTGCTTCTCCGCATCCTGAATACCTTTACGCTGTTTTGGTTATACATGTTTCATCCTGTTCCAAGAATTTATGAACCGCTTGAGCTAAAATCGCCCTTCTCTTTTTTATGGGCATTTTGCTCATATGTCTCCTCGCTTTAGCCGCCCCTTTCTGGGTTGGAGGACGAGTCAGTTTCACCGAAC
>JAKPSH010000124.1 GCA_029555385.1 Pseudomonadota bacterium | reverse complement strand
ATGATGTGATGGGGCGTTTTGGTCCAGCGCCGGGAGGCACAGCTCCACTAGCACGAAATCGCGCGTCTCGGGAGCGGGCAAACGGCGGCGACTATGCGCTGGAACCAAATGAAAAAGCGTTCTCGTCTTCCGCTGCGCAGTTAGCGCCATGGGGCAGTCAGAACCGCCGCGCGTCATCCAGCATGCCGGCTGAAGCATTTCACGCCGGGCAATCTTCCGCCGCCGCTGGCTCGGCCTCGCCCCCCGTAATTCTCAGACGGGCGAACCCCCGAGGTGCGGAGATGCCGAAAACTTCTCCGGCAACTACAACCGGAATCCCTTCAGCTAAGACCGAATTATCGTCAAGTGAATTTAACGAGTCTTTCCCAAGCGACGTACTTCACCGGGTAACTTATCCAAAAGAAACTTTACGGATGATAGCCGCATGGTACACGGATTCTCCGGAGAACGCTGGCCGTATTGCACGGATCAACGGCATCGAGAACCCTAATGTTTTGCGCTTCGAGCAGGAAATTCGCATCCCGGGCTATCTGCTTGTGCAGACCGACCCCATGCCCCAGTCGCACGTCCAGCGTTATCTTATTGGCCGCCCCGGGGCCGCCGGAGCGCCACGGTAACCGCCTTCTTGACAAATTTGATAGGGATCGCCATACTGTTTGCTCCTGCAAAATTGTTCTTTTCTTTCCAGCACATTGTATTTGCCGTGCGCCAAGGGCGCGGTTTTTTTGACCGCAGCAGCCGACTGCTGCTGCAGACCGTTTTCACAGGAGGTGAGACGAGTGGCACGAACTTTGGTTGTGTTGTTACTTCTTGCCGGGGCGTTCGCCCTCGGCAAAGGCTGGATCCCGGTCCCCAGCTTGATCGGCGAAACCCAGCCTCCGGCAGTCGAGCAGCCTCGCTACCTGATTGACTACTTCCGGCCGGCTCCACCGCCTCCGCCGCTAAGCGCGACGGAAAAGGCAAAAGCCGCTGTGGAGCAGTTCATGAAGAGCGAAGACTTCTACTGGGCCGCTGGAATGGTGGTCCTTGTATTGGTCGTCATGGCTGTTTCCAAAGCCGCGGGATGAAAGGCAGCGCCGCTTCTCTTTGTTGCCTGCTCCAGGAGAAAAAACGACCCACAGCCAATTCGCCGGGGACGCCGCCAAGGGACCTTCCATTATTAGTAGCGTTCTATCCCCTTGGCGCGCGTCCTTAATTGCTATTATTGAGTCAGAGATAAATCTTGCTTTCAGCCGTAAAATCTCCCACAATACCAAGCACTTCCAAATAAGGGTGACACATTTGCCGAGCAGACACATTTGCCGAGCACATTTGCCGAGGGCGCATTTGCCGGACACGCCGGGGGTAGAAACTTAGAATCAACTTAGATTTCCGGAACAAAAGGGGGATTTATGGCATTCGATTATGACGTCTTGGTAATCGGGCTGGGACCTGCCGGCATGGCGGTTTCAATTATGGCGTCGGAAATGGGGCTCAAAGTGTGCGCCGTGGAAAGCCACCGGGTCGGCGGAGAGTGTATGAACGTCGGCTGTATCCCAAGCAAAGCTCTCTTGCGCATGGCAAAAGCCCGCCATCTTCACTCCAAGCTCCAGTCGCTTGAGCTCTCTAGCACTGATTTCCCGCTTGTTCTTTCGCCATTCCAACGGATCCAAAACGACCTCGATTTCATTCGCGAAAAGAAGACCATGGGGATGTTCAAACGGGTAGATCTCATTCTCAATCAAGGCAAAGCATCATTCGTTAATGAACATACCGTTGAGGCCGGCGGGCGGGAAATTACAGCGGACAAGATTTTTATCTGTACCGGAACCCGCCCCGAGATCCCGCCCTTCCCCGGAATTGAGCAAGTTCATCCCTTGACCAACGAAACAATGTTTAGCTTGGACCGGATTCCAGAAAAGCTTATCGTCATCGGCGGCGGCGCTATCGCCTGCGAGATGGCCCAAGCGTTCTCACGCCTTGGTTCAAAAGTTACAATCCTCTACCGGGGGCCGCGTCTTCTAAAACGCGAGGATCCGGACGCCGCCATTTGCCTGGAAAAGACATTCACTGATGAGGGCATCCAGATTCTGCATAACGAAACACCTCAGCGTTTTTCAGTTCGCGGCGAAAATATCATCGTAGCTACCGGGCAAAATGGCGAACTAGTGACCGACAAAGTGCTTGTCGCCGCCGGCCGGCGGATGGAATTCTCCGCGCTGCAGCTTGAACGGGCAGGAATTGCTTACTCCGAAAAGGGCATTAAGGTGGACGCTTACTTGCGCACAAGCCAGCCGCACATTTACGCCCCCGGAGACTGCAACGGGCATCACTTGTTCTCGCACGCAGCAATGCATCAGGGGATGGTCGCGTTATGCAACTGCATGATGCCGCGTCCGATGAGAATCGACTTCCGCAAATTTGTTGTTCCTAGCACAATTTTTACCGATCCGCAGATATCGCGTGTCGGTGCATCGGAGCACGAACTCCGCAAGCGCGGACTAAAATTCGAGACAATCACTGTTCCGTATGCGGATTATGGCGCAGCCATTGCAGAAAAGGTTGACACGGGTTTTGTCAAAGTCCTTACCAGCCGCTGGGGAAAAATCTATGGCGCCACCGTGGTAGGCGAAGGTTCAAGCGACATGATTAACGAATGGGGTCTCGCCGTACAGGAGAAGGTGCGGATGCATAAATTGCTTTTCCTCCAGCATTCTTTTCCATCAATGTCGTTTCTGAATAAGCGCGCCGCAGAAACCTGGATGATGAATATTATGCAGTCTTCCGCCCTGATGCGTAAGATGAGTCAAATAATGTTCCGGGGGATCTTCCGTTGATACCCGGATATTATGACCACACTTCTCGACGGCATGCCGCAGCTACGAAGCGAGCCTGTTCAGGATCTCTACTCCGCGTTCAAGCGTCGCCATCGGCGCAGAGAACGAAAGCCGGAAGTGTGTATCGCGTTTAGAAAAAACATTCCCCGGCACTGCAAGCAAATTGTTTTCAATGCATCGCTCGACAAATCTCTGACCGCTTCCCCCCGGCGCTTTCGGAAAAAGGTAAAACGCTCCCCCTGGGGTTTCGAGTTCGTAACGCTCCGCAAGAGCGTCGCAAATAAAGTCCCGTTTCCCCCGGTATTCGGCGAGCACCTGTGAGAAATCAATATCCATGGCGTCAAGCATCGCCCACTGGGAAGCCGAATGTGCGCAAACAATAGTATACTGCTGAATCTTGAGCATCTGCGAGACCACTTCTTCGGGTGCCACCACATAACCCATTCGCCAGCCCGGAACGCCCGCGGACTTGGAAAAGCCATTCAAAATCACCGTCTGCTCGTACTGCCCGAAGCACCGCGCGTGCGGCTTGTCATAGCAGAAACTTTCATAAATCTCGTCATAGATCAGCACCAGGTTATTGCGCCGCGCAAGTTCAACTATTTGGTTCAGTTCTTCTTGAGCACAAGCATATCCAGTGGGATTAGATGGGCTATTAACCAAAATTACTTTTGACCTTGGGGTAAGCGCTTCCTCGATGCGCTCTGCACGCGGCCGGAAATCCGGGTAAGTATCATAACAGCGCGGCACGATGCCCAACAGCAGCGCCAGATCGTGGTAGATTACAAAGTATGGATCGGGAATAAGTATCTCATCTCCCGGATCAAGCAGCGAAAGGTAGCTTAACAACAGTCCGCCGCTAACACCGGCAGTAACAAAAACCTCGGTTCTACCACCTGCCTCCGGACAGTTTGCTAAATACCGTTCTTTAATCCGCTGGCGAAGTTCCGGTATGCCCTGTGTAACCGTATAACGATTCTTGCCGGCATCAATCGCCTGTTTCACCCGCTGCTTCACCGCATCAAAGGCATCGAAATCAGGCTGCCCTATGCTCAGATCCACTGGATTCTTGAGCTTTGCCGCAAGGTCGAACACTCTTCGTATTCCCGATGCGTCAATGGATTGTGCACGTTTTGAAATCATTAAACTTTTCACCTTTCCGCAAATGCTTCCGACTGCCTGGACGCTTGCAATATACCAGATTATCAGTTAATTTCACGCGCTAAATTATCATTTAGATAGTCCTCGATGAACCAGAAAGAGCTTCGAAGAATCGCCGCACGCCAGGCAATGGCCGGACGTTATACACAGTCCAGCCCGCCGGACGCCTTCCGCGAGTTCTCGGCATCGCAGCTATATTGTGCAAAGTGCCGTCAGGCTATGCCGGTGCGTCAAAAGCTGCTGCTTGCTCTGCCGCAGGGAGACCTTTACGACTACATTTGCACCGGCTGCGGCAGTTCTCTCGGAACGCGCACAGGAAACTGACCGCGATATCGCACAAAACGATATTGCGGCTAACAGGGTACCAAAAATTAGTTTTTCAGCACCCTGTTAGGTAAGTTACGCGAAAAGTTAAACTCTCAGTTCTTCCGCTTTCGCAGCGTGTTAAAAAAAAGACCGCTGTAAGCGGTCTTTGAGAACCTGGGGTTTCGCCCCGTTTTGTAACCTTCATTAACCTGCTAAACAAAGACCTCCGGCTTGATGCCGCAGTCTTCGCCAGCATTGATCGCATTCGTCGCCTGTATTTGCACCTGATCACGCAGCAAACTGCGGCGGAGCATCAAACGTGCCCGCCCAAGCCGCGCGCGGCAATCCTCAAGAGAAATCGCCAAAACCTCGCACGTATCACCAATTGACAAACCCAATACATCGCGAAGAACAAAAACTTTTCGGTATTCAAACGGCAGCTTGACCAAAGTGTTGCGAATTGCGCCCCCTAAGCGGCGTTCTTCCGTATACCCCTGTCCCTGACTGTCCGTATCATTGCTCACACAGAGCTCACAATAAGCGCGCCCTTCCAGAATTTTGCCGCAAGAGTAAATCGCTTCCCGGACGACATCCGTAAACGGCGGCAGGTTTTGCTCCGAAAGGTCCTTACTGCCTGCGAAGAACGCAAGAACCTCGCTTAAAACTTGTTCGGCATCTCTGCTGGTTCCCGTCAGACTAAGCGCTGCCGCGTAAATACTTCGTTCGTCGCGCTGCAGCAGCCTGTCGAATGCAGTATAAGTCCCCGAAACCGCATTGGACGCCAAAGGATAAGAACATGCACTCATGAGCCGTATACTGTTTGCTGCTGAAATCATTAACCACGGCACTTCCAACAACTGTGTACTTTCTAGCAAAACATCCTGCGGTAATTGTCACGCCGCTGTAAAAGAGAAGCTATAAAATGTAACAAAATTGCAAAAAGCTGCTCTTTTCAGCTATATCCAGCAGCAGGCAGCAGCAATTTTGGCCGCCCCGTGTTAAATCGGGCCGCTGGGAGCGCAGAAACAATGACAAAAAAAGAATACGGAGCTGGGTACGCTGGGCTTTTGCTGCTTGCTTGCGCGGTGCTTATGTTCGTTCTGGTTATCTGGCGGGCATTTCAGCGATACCCATTGTCTGCACGAACCAGCCAGCCGGAATTGTACGCTTTACGAGATGAAATTGAAGCGGAGAAAGTCAAGCACAAAGAGCTTCTGGAGATGATCCGCAAAACGAGCGAGGAATTTAACACGCATCGAGACCGGGTAAACACCGCAATCGATCATTTTGCGCAAAGCACAGAGCTGGTAAGCCGGCAAATAGCCCGGTTAATGGAGCGCGTCGACCGCCTTGAACAGATAAAGCACAACAATCCGCCAAGCAGCATGTCCCCCACGTTAAGCCGGAGTGAACACGTGCCAAAAGGAGTATTGCCCTGAGAGCAGGAATCAAATATTTAGTTTGTTGCTTGCTTCGTTTAGCAAGTATCCTGGCAAACAGAGAAAGAGAAAGGCGGTTATCGCAAACATGAACGTCGAGTACATCAATCCTTTTGTCGATGCGACGACGAACGTCATCGAGACCATGGCAGCAACGCGGCTCACACCGGGCAAACCTGGCGCCAAGATTGGCACTCGCACCTGGGGCGCTGTTACCGGTATTATCGGCATGGCCGGGCCGAAGGTAGTCGGCAACTTGCTGATTAGCTTCGACCAGGCGTCGATTGTCGCTATCGTCAACCGTATGCTGATGGAAAACTATACCTATATCAGTGAGCAGGTGGTTGATGCTGTGGGCGAAATTACCAATATGGTCTCTGGCGGCGCAAAAGCGAAACTAAGCGATAAAGGATTCGCTTTTGAGATGGCGACTCCGCTGGTCATGGTCGGCAAAGACGTGGAGATTACGCAGCTAACAAAAGCACCGGTGATATCTCTTCCGTTTCGCACTCCCGAAGGGAAGTTTGTTGTTGAGGTAACGCTGGCAGACAAGCCATAGCCCTATTCTTCCCGCGCACGATACCGGCGGACTGCTTCCCGGACGTCTGTCATGGAAAAGTTGTATTCCCTGCGCAGCCGGCCCAGCCGCTCTTGACTGCTCACACCGGGGGGAAGATTTAGTTCGCGAATAAGATCCCCCTCTGGAATCCCCGCAAGCTGCGCCGCCTCAGCAAGAGAGCTGCTTCCTCGAATATCCTCGCTACCGTAAAGTTCTACCTTTTGCCGCTGCCCATAATGGTCACCGCGCTCACCCGTAAGCACCACCGGGCTGAAAAACGGCGCAGCCGCGAGAGCGGCAACCGCCGCAAGAATGACACTCGCCAAGACAGTCCGCCAACAACGATTCTTGCAGTCATGACCTTTTGTCACGCATATAATCCAACGCCAGTGCAGCAGCAGATGAACCGCAATAAGTAGGATAAGAATCAAGGCCAGTACAAAATGCACCTCACCCCAGTCGTGGCGGCCAAGACCCCACAGCACAGCCTTGCCGCCGCTGCCTCGCGGCAGCGCTTCTTCGAGCACAAACCCGGTAGAAATAAGCAGAACAAAGACAACAAATGCCGCAGCATCAACCAAATAATTTAGCAACTCTTTTGCCATAACTCTGCACTAGATTAAAAATACCCTCCTTAATCGGCGCATAACGCGACACGTCAATCACTACTTAGTGGCCGGAACAAGAGCAAAGGTTGACACTCCAAGAATATGTAGATTTTGCGGGTCCTGCACAAAACACACCACTCTTGCTTGCGCATGCACGATATTATCCCCCAGCACAAGCTGAAGTGTTCCCTCCCCGCTTCGCCCGTCAAACCGGGTAGTTTCCAAAGCCCGCACGACGTTATCCAGCCTCCGCGGTTCGCCCGCCGCAGCGTTATGCACCAACAACTCTACACCATCCTCAACAAGAGCCGTATGCAGGTAATAAAATTCCCTTCGCACCCGCTCCAATCCCTTGACCGTAAAATCTATCTGAATGGTCTTGCTCTGCGGCACATAGCGATGCATCAGCTTGACGCTGGTGCGCGCGGGAAGCGCCAACGCCCGATACAATGCCCGCTCGATGCCCGCGGGAGACTTTCCGGATGCCGCAAACTGACCATTAATTATTACTTCTCCAGCTTGAGCACGTGCGGAGTGAAAATGCTCACCATAACGGAAATGACGCTCGGAAAAGCTGAGCCGGCTGAAGGGATCCCGCTCTCGCGCGTTATTCAGATAGTCGATATGGAACGCTAAGATATGTACATTCCGGCCTTTTCTCTCAGCATCTTCCCGAAGCGCTGTCAAGCTGTCTTCAGCATCAACGCAGTGCACACAGTTAGTTGAGGTAAAATACTCGATCAGCGCGAATGCTGCCTGGTCCCTCAACGTCCGGGATGGCTGAGCTTGCACCGCGCTTGCTGCATAAAGTGTTAGAAATATCACAAAAAAGCCGATACGGCTTCTTCGCAAACGAACTTGCACTGCGCCATGGTCAGCTTGTTGCATAAAGAATGAAGGCATCGTAGTTTCTTTCCTGTCCTTTTGAATACCATACCCGCCCACCCGGCGCGCGGGTTTTTATCCGTATTGAGCATGAAGCACCGCAATCCCTGGACGACTCTAAGCAGCCGCACTGTCTACGAAAACCCTTGGATCCGGGTCCGCGAAGATCAGGTCCTTCGCCCTGACGGAAAAGAAGGAATATACAGTGTAGTTGAAACCCGCATTGCCACAGGAGTCATTGCGCTGGACTCTGCACAAAACGTCTATCTTGTCGGACAATTCCGCTATGCGACGGGAGTATATTCCTGGGAAATCATCGAAGGCGGAGCGGACAAGGGCGAAACTCCGCTCGATGCCGCAAAACGCGAGCTTCGTGAAGAAGCAGGTCTGGCCGCTGATTCTTGGCGGCAGTTAGGACCAGAAGTGCATTTAACCAACTGTCATTCAGCCGAACGCGGATTTTTTTTCCTTGCCCAGGGGCTATCCCAGACCCAACCTGACCCGGATGGCACTGAGGTCCTGGAAGTAAAGCGCGTACCTTTCTCTGAATGCCTCGCGATGGTTGATTCCGGCGAAATTCATGATGCGATGACAATTATCGGCGTTCTGCGCGCAGCAAAGAAAGTCTTGCCTGCCGGGAAACATTAATCAGACCGCTCAAACAACCATGAAAGAATACGTACTGCACAGCACTACAGAACACCCGGCACGGAAATTTACAATAAACTATCAGACCGAGCTGAACGAAGCTCAGCTCAAGGCCGTGCAAAGCATTTATGGACCGCAGCTTGTAATCGCCGGTGCGGGCAGCGGAAAAACCCGGACGTTGATTTACCGCGTGGCATACTTGATTGAGCATGATATCCGGCCCGAAGCAATTCTGCTGCTGACTTTCACCAAAAAAGCCGCACAGGAAATGATGCGCCGCGCCTCAGCGCTGCTCGATGAGCGATGCAGCCGGATCAGGGGAGGCACGTTTCATGCGTTCGCGAACTTGACCCTGCGCCGTTACGGCGCGCTGCTCGGTTATAATATGAATTTTACGATTATCGATCGCAGCGATGCCGAAGATATGATCGATTTGCTGCGCTCCGAACTCGGCGGAATTGCCAAAGACAAACGCTTTCCCAAAAAAGCAACAATCCATGAGGTCATTTCCAAGGCAGTCAATACCGGAAGATCGCACGAGCAAATCTTAAGCGACGAATACCCGCAATTTCTCTGTTTCGCCGATAAGTTTCAAGAACTGGCCGCGAAATTCCAGCAGGACAAAATCCGCCGGTCGGTCATGGACTACGACGACTTGCTCGTCAACCATAAACGACTGCTCAGCGAGCACCCTGAACTGCGGCGGAAGTTGTCCCTGGAAAGCGAGTTCATCATGATTGATGAATTTCAGGACACAAACAAGATCCAGGCGGAGATCGGGCTGCTGCTTGCCTCGGAACATAAAAACATCCTTGCTGTCGGTGATGATTCGCAGAGCATCTACTCTTTTCGCGGCGCAGAATTCCGCAATATTATGGATTTTCCGAACTACTTCGAAAACTGCGCGATCACGACGTTGGAACAGAACTATCGCAGCACACAGCCGATACTTGAGTTCACCAATAAAATCATTGAGTCCGCGAAAGAAAAATATTCCAAGGTGCTTTTTTCCGATATTCCCGCGTCAAACCGCCCGGTGTTTTTGCGCCCGCAGAGTTTTTACGAACAGGCCGACTTCATCTGCCAGCGCGTGCTTGAACTGCGTGAAGACGGCGTGGTTTTGGATGACATGGCCGTGCTTTTTCGCGCCGGCTGGCACTCCAATGAACTGGAGGTGGCGTTAAACAGCGCAAATATACCTTTTGTCAAGTTCGGCGGGCTCAAATTCATTGAGTCCGCACACGTGAAGGATTCGCTGGCACTGCTCCGGGTGATTCAAAATCCTCATGATGGTATCGCCTGGTACCGCCTGCTCCTGCTGCACGAAGGGATCGGACCGAAAACTGCACGCACACTGGCCGAAAGAATCGTTCAACCGGAACAAGGATTAGGCACACTTATTGATGCGCAAATCGTCAAGAAAAGTTACGGTGAGGCATTGGGCAGTCTGCACAAATTAGTCGATTCGCTTTGCGGAAGCTCGCTTGCCCCTTCCGATATCGCCGAAGAAGCGATGCAATATTATCGCAAGCTGCTCAGCGAGAACTATGACGATTACCGCAAGCGCGAAGACGATCTCGTCTCACTCGCTCGCATGGCGGGCCGTTACAGCTCTCTTAAGGATTTTCTTGACGATCTAACCCTCGCCCCGCTGGAACACAGCCAAGTCGGAGCCGAATCAACCGATCTCGACGAGGAGAAGTTTGTCCTTTCGACAATTCATTCGGCCAAAGGACTTGAATGGCACAGTGTTTTTTTGATCAGCCTCATTGATGGATTTTTGCCATCGGCAAAATCGCTGCGCACCCCCGCTGAAATTGAGGAGGAACGGCGCCTCTTTTATGTCGCCTGCACCCGCGCCAAGCGTAATTTGTATCTCCTGTGTCCGGAGCTGCACTACTCGCGAAGCTACTCCTGGTCGACCGATGGATTTGCCTTTTCCGAGCCCTCGCGGTTTTTACGCGACGTTGAGTCATTTGAGGATCTGGTTGAACAATGGTCGCTGACCAGCATTTGATCGCACTTGCCGTACCGAACCGCGTGCATTAAGTCTGGACTTTACCAATCGAGAACAGCAGTATAGAACCGTAGTCTACAGGGTCTGTTGAGGATAACCTTTCCGGCTGGCAAACTCATGAAGACTTACGAGGAAATTAACGCCAGAATTGAGGCAAAAAAAGCTCTCGTGCTGACCGCCGAGGAAGTAATCGGCTATGTCGAGCGCAAGGGCTTGGAACAGGCGGCAAAAGAAGTCGACGTTGTAACCACGGCAACGTTTGGCGCGATGTGCTCCTCTGGTTGCTTTTTAAATTTCGGGCACAGCAAACCGCGAATCCGGATGTCGGAGGCCTGGCTGAATGATGTCCGGGTGTACACCGGCATCGCTGCGGTAGATGTTTATCTTGGCGCAACGGAGCTTCGCCACAACGACCCGGCCAACATGTATTACCCCGGGGAATTCCGCTACGGTGGCGGACACGTGATTGAAGACCTTGTCGCGGGACGCAAAGTCCAGCTTTTCGCATTGTCCTATGGAACCGACGAGTATCCCCGGCGGGAGGTGCGCACTTGGTTTGAAATGAAAGACCTCAACCAAGCAATCATGGTTAATCCGCGAAACTGCTATCAAAATTACAATATCGCCGCCAATTGTTCCGAAAAACCGATTTACACTTATCTGGGCATGTTGAAGCCCAAGATGAAAAATCTCGTCTATTCTTCGGCAGGACAGCTCTCACCTCTGCTGAATGACCCGTTGTATGAGACTATCGGCATCGGGACAAGAGTCTGGCTCGCCGGTGCGCAGGGGCACGTGTATGCCGAAGGCACGCAGCACGCACCGAGCGTAAACCGCACATCCCTGGGAGTACCTACGGAAGGTGCTGGAACCCTTGCTCTGACCGCAGATATGAAGCAGATGAAAGCAAAGTTCGTCCGTGGAGCAAGTTTCAAGGGCTATGGCACATCACTGGCTCTCGGCATCGGCGTCCCGATCCCCATTCTCAGTCCAGAGATTCTCCGGCGCACCACTGTGCGCGACTGCGATATTTCGGCTCCAGTTGTTGATTATAGCTCCGATTATCCGAATAAGACGGGAAAAATTCTGGGCACGCTCACCTATGAGCAGCTCAAACAGGGCGAAGTGCAGCTCGGCGGGAAAACCGTCGAAGTCGGCTCACTGTCTTCTTACGCCCAGGCACTGGAAGTTGCACAGTTGCTTAAAGAAGAAATTCAACGCGGCGAATTCCTTGTCACCCGTCCGATTGCACCTCTTCCCGCTGAAGGAACCGTAAAGCCGCTTGTGATTAAGGGGAAAAAGCAATGACGACAAAGAAGCTCTTTCTCTATTTTCCGCCGACCAAGATTGACGCGCCGATTGTTTATCATTTGGTCAAAGAGCATAATTTGACGGTCAACATTTTTCGCGCAAAGGTCACTCCCGACGAAAACGGCTTTCTTGTTCTCGATGTAACGGGCGATGATGAGAATATTGAGTCCGGTATAGAGTATATCCGCTCGCTCAATGTCGAGGTCAACGAACAAAGCAAAGGCCTGCGCTGGGAAGAAGAAAAGTGCGTTCACTGCGGAAACTGTGTTCCGCACTGCCCCACGGACGCACTTTCAGTTATCGACCGGCAGACAATGCGCATCTCGTTCAACGAAAACCTCTGCATTCAGTGCCTGAGCTGCATTGAAAACTGCCCCTTTAGTGCAGTAAAGTCAGTTTTTTAGTCGCGCCAATGCGGACTTTTCACATATTCTCATGGAAAGAAGCGAACTTTCGTATCGCAGCGCATGACTTTGAAGCCGCGGCAGCCGAGATTAGGCAGCAAAGGGAATTGCTCGGCAATTATATTGAGCGGTGTCCGGAGTTTTGCAGTTCCCTTGTTCCGCTGAAACTGCTGCCTGGCGCACCGGAGATTGTTGTGCACATGCACCAGGCATCATTCAGAACCGGGGTCGGCCCGATGGCCGCCGTTGCCGGCGCCGTAGCGCAAAAAACAGCAACAGCGATTCTTCGCGCAGATCCTTCACCCGCCGGAGCAGCGAAAGAAGCCATAGTCGAAAACGGCGGCGATATCTACCTTGCACTGGCTGCTCCCGCCACGATTGCGCTTTATGCGGGTAAGAGTCCGCTAAGCGGCTCTCTCGCTTTGGCGGTTAAACCCGAGCAAACGCCCCTGGCAATATGTTCATCTTCAAGCACCATGGGTCATTCTCTGAGCTTCGGCAGCTGCGATTTAGCTACAGTGCTTTCAGAAGACGGTGCTTTGGCCGATGCCGCGGCGACCATGGCCTGCAACTCGGTAAAATCATCAGACGATATTGAAGGGGTTCTCGCACGGATAATGCAAGTCTCCGGAATCCGCGGTGCGATTATCATCAAAGACGATAAGTTCGGAATGATTGGTGACCTCCCGGAGCTTGTTGCTCATAAAGATTGCATAATCCGGGATAAAATTACACGTGCACCGGGAGTAGTTGTCTAGCCGCATCCGCTTTCGCCGCGAAGAATCGCACACATGCAAAAACCGAGGAGACCGTTACGGTGAATTGAGCCTATTTGGGGACTCACGGCTAGCGCAACGCCCGGACGGCGTTGCCGAACTTCGAGCGCAGCGAAGCAATTCGCTGCGACACAGTTTGGAGCAGCGCGAAAAGGCCCAAGGATGGGCCTTTTCGCGTAAATTACCTAGCCGCGATATCGCCTTGTGAGATATCGCGGTTAGCTGAGCTGTAAGTTCCCAAAAAGCAAAAAAGGCGCTGCGCATGGGGGTATGGAACATGCGCAGCGCCGACAGCATTTATATTGGGCTGATGGTGAGATAAGTAAGTGCTTAATTTATCCGAACCTGATTCTCCTTTGTTTTTCTCTTCATAATAATTCCAAGCAAACCAGAACCAAAAAGCAGCATAGTCATCGGCTCCGGCACTTCAGTTGATCCGGTGTGTGCTATGACATTATCCAGGATCAGCCCGGAAGCCCCGAACCGGAAATCATTAATTACACCATTAAGCACAAGCGTTGATGTCATCGGCCAGGGGATGACACAGCCGCCGGATCCAGACACGCACGGCGCAGCGGCCTCAGCGCCAAACGCCCTCTCCGCGATCCATACTTGAACACCCCCGATCATACGGTGTGCCAGGTCGTTAATGTTATTTGTGCGAAACGATTCTCCGTTGATGCTAATAAAGTACTCTTGACTATATGGAGAAAGCATAGTGTCAAATTCCATCTCCAACGCGACAAGAGGCGCATCAAATTCAAAGTCCAGTACGGCGTTGTTTAGCTGGAGCACGTTGCCTGTGCCATAATCATTCCATCCGTTGACTGTCACCGAACCAACCGGCCACCCCTGGATTGAAGGCTGTCCGGGATTCGGCATAGCCCAGTGGTGAAGTGTGGAAATGGAAATCGGGACGCCGCCGCTGACGAATCGCGGGTTATACGGCGAGTCCCATGGCGTAGCTGTGTAATAAGTAGTCCCGGGCCTAAGGTCCTCGAATGTTATGTGGCGGTAATTGCCTATTGGCTTTTCAACAATCAGCCCACCATCCAAACTGCCGAGCGAGAGAGCAAGAGCGGGTTTAGACATTAAAACTAGAAACGCCGCACCAATAAGAATCCAAAACCTATTCTTCATAACCTTCCTCCTCGCCATTTATTTGCTTAACCAGCGGCCGCAGCAGCGACTCAATACTTACGTTATGGGCCTCACACAAGATCCGTGACCTATAAATGTGCAATATGCACATATTATCTCGCGTAGGCCTGTAAAATCTACTGCCATATCAATAGTTTATAAAATATAAAGCGCTCTTATTCTGTGCAAGTGCTATAATGTGTATATAGCACAGAATAAAGAGATGGCTTTTTCACGTTCGCAATGGTTCCCTCTGATTCGCGCCCTGCTCCGGCCAGCGCTGCGCTGTTGTCTACGCAATTCTTTTTCTTTTGCTGAGGTACTGGAAGCTGCAAAAGTTGAATACTTATCACTGGCGCAGGAATCGGCGCATGCCACAGGGAAACGAATGACGATAAGCCAGCTCAGCGTGATGACCGGACTGAATCGCCGGGAAGTAACACGCCTAAGCACTGGCGAATCAGTGCAAAAAGAGCCGCGGCTGAGCCTCGCCGCACGCGTGCTGGGCCAATGGGGACAAGACCGGCGATTCTGCGATGAACACGGAGCACCGCAGATTCTAACAGTCAACGGCCCAAGTCCCAGCTTTTACGAACTAGTATCTTCAGTAAGCAAGGATGTTAATCCTTCATCTGTCCTTCGCGAATTGGAACGCACTCAAGCTGTAGAGTGCTCAAATAATCAAGTAAAACGGGTTAAGGATTTTCACTCTGTTAAAGACTCTCCAGCTCAGGCAATGGGCATTCTGTCCGGCGATATTGATGCGCTGATTGATGCGGTTGAAGAAAACGCCTGCCAGAGCCCGGAAATCCGAAACCTGCATTTGCGTACGGAATACGACAATATCTTTGTCGAAGACCTGCCTGAGATCAGAAGCAAACTGCTCGATATTGGAACCAAACTTCACCGCCAGGTGCGCACTCTTTTAGCTAAATACGATAAGGATCTTCAGCCTCAGCGCGTTGCTGACGCGGGCGCACGGGTCGTTTTCGGCACTTTCAGCTTAACATCGCCGCTGCCGGCGCCCGCGCATGATTTAAGAAAAGGAAAGAATAAAAACAAGCAACATCCATGAAATCTTCGTCATAACGACATTGTTGCGGATAAACAAGGAAAACAGGCGCTATGTATCAAGGCAGCTTCAGGTTTCGGCGCTTCCATCAAGATGAACGAGGCGCTACTTTTATCGAATACGTCACGGGCATCGCCGTGCTCGCCGCTTGCCTCTTTCTTGGCTCCGCTGTGCTCTCCAACGCCTCGCTCGAAAGCTACCAAACCGTCGCGAACGAAGTCGGCGGCGGTACCATCGGCACCAGCGATGCTCACGGAGCGGGAGCAGGCTCACCGCCTCTCAGCGAAGAACCGCCGCCGGCGAATTAGGATTAAAATAAGCGAATAAACTTTGCCTTGGCTGTGCGTTCCAGAGGCTTCGCCCAGAGCGATGCTGCCGGGTGCTGAAAGCGTGATCTTTTTTACCCGGCACAACCCTTTGCCTCCCTTCGCTGTCGGGCGTCCAGTGGTCCAGACCAATGCGGGCGACGCGCTGCGGTTGGCAAAGGGTTGTGCCGGGTTTTTGATCTGTTCTGAAAGACGTGCTGCGGCGAAAAGGCGGCCTGGACGCGTTTGCACTTTTTCCCGCACTTAAAGCAGTGCAGAACATCCAGGTATCCAGAAAAGTGGAATAAAACCAGGAGAGGCAGCAGCGTACCTGCTCCGGTTTGACGCCGGTGGAGCGTTTGACGCTGCCAGGCGCTGAAGGCTTAACCTGATGCGCCGGGGCGGGGGTGATGCCACAAATCCTGCGCGATTCAACGACTTTCAGGCGGACATGCAACTGCGGTGGACTTATTCGCTTATTTAAGAGAGCTAGGCAAAAGGTTTATTTGCGCAGTGCAAATTCGGAGCTCTCCACGGCGCTAACAAGCTTATCTTGTACAGCACGAAGTTCATCCCCTGAAAGGGTCCGATCGTTTGCCCCCAGAAAAAGCTTAACGGAAACGCTTTTTTCTTCTTCCTTAAGCGGCGGTCCTTCGTAAACGGCAAGGACCTCAAGCCGGCGAAGCAGCGCTTCATCGACATTGCCGCAAATAAGCTCTTGCAGCTTTTGATAGTGAACACGCTTCGGCATAACCACTGACATTTCGAAGAAAGAATCCGGGTATTTTGGCAAAGTTTTGAAAAGCAGCGCATCATCATCCGCTTCAAGCAGCAGCTCCAAGTCTAACTCAGCAACAACAGCCCGCGCCGCACAATCTTCAAAAGCACCCGGATGCACCTCAGCAATGTGGCCGAAAACTTTGTCCTTTAAAGACAAGCTGGCCGCGCGAAACGGATGCATCCATGCCTTATACTGGGCAAAAGCCGCCGCCTCGCTCGTCTCCTGCCCATTACCGCCCGCAGCGACCGGCGACGCCTGCACATCATTCGCGCTGACCAAACGTACAATTCTTCGCACCGCACCAAGTAAAGCGAAAAAATCCGCTCCCTGCTTAAGCGGTGGCATGACCTCACCCGCAAGAACACCTTCATCCCGTCCGCTGGAAAGGCCCAGACACAGCAAGCGCCTTTCGAACGCCGCCGGGGAGTTCACTTTAGGCCTGAGCGTCAATGCTTCATGCCGCGCGCTGGGCTGTGCTTCATAGCCGCGGCCGATTTCAAAGAATAACAACGACGAAAAATTACGCTGGTTGCGCTCGAGCACTTGCAGCATCCCGGGGACAAGCGTCGTGCGCACCAAGTTGAGCTCGGCATCAATAGGATTCTGCAGCTCCACCGCATGCTCCGTGGCATATCCGAGCATGCGCGCTCTTTCGCCCCCCATGAATGAATAGTTGCTCACTTCGGAAAAACCCGCGCCGCAGAGCAAATCCTGGACCTTGTTTTCGAAATCCGGAACCGGCCGGGGCATCGCCGCGACAGATTCGATTTTCGGCGCACATTCGGGAATATTTTCGTAACCGTGGATGCGGCCCACTTCCTCAACAAGATCGTCTTCGATGCTTACGTCCCGCGTTGCCCGGTAATAAGGAACCTTGACCGCCGGCGCGCCGTTCGACTGAGTCTCGGCAAAACCCAGGGCGGAAAGGATGCCGCTGATTTGCTGGTTGGAATTATCGCTGCCCAGACGGGTGCGGATATAATCGAATCTGAGCGGCACAAAAATTGGCCTTGGACGCTCGACAAAAGCTTCGGTCACCGAGCCCTTGATCCGGGCCTCCGGGAAAATGCCCGATAACAAGGAAGTATAGCGGTGCACGGCCAGCGGCACAGCATAAGGCGAAGCGCTTTTCTCAAAACGGTTCGATGCGTCAGTACGCAGCGCATGGCGTTTTGTAGTTGCGCGGATGCGTACCGGATCGAAATTCGCGCTCTCCAGAAGAAGCCGCGAAGTTGATTCACTCACGGCGGAAGGACCACCGCCGATGACTCCGCCCAGCGCGACACTTCCCTCTTGATCAGCAATGACGATATCTTCTGCGGCAAGCGTGCGCGTTTCATTATCCAACCCTAAGAACTGCTCACCTTCTCTGGCGAGCCGCACATAGACAACGAACCCGTGAAGCTTATTGGCATCGTATGTATGATTTGGCTGGCCGATATCATGCATAACGTAATTACTTAAGTCGACTATTAAATTTCGCACTCCGGCGCCAACGGCAAACAGCCTCCGCCGCATCCAGAGCGGCGATGTAACGGTCTTTAAGTTCGTCAATTCCAACGCGGCAAAACGCCGGCAGCCGCAGCCTGGCGCGATAGAGATCGAAAAATCACTTTTGCCTGAACCGAGAGCGGCAAGCATCCGCGCACCTTGTTCATCATCGTCCGCAAAGCGATCGGCATCGAGCTTGCGCGGTTTCTGTAGAATTGCTGATATCTCCCGGGCGAACCCGAAATGACTCCACAGATCCGGCCGGTGCGTAAGCGACTTATTGTCAATCTCTAGAATCGTATCCGGTGCGCCCAAGAAAAGGGCAAGTTGGGCACCCGGACACAACTCGTTGGCGCTCATGGCTCCTGCTGCATCCGCTTCACGGAGCATTTGTGCAGTAAGCTCGATCACTCCGAGATGCTCACCGGAGAGTCCCAGTTCCGCTTCCGAAACAAGCGTGCCAGAGCTTCGCACCCCCGAAATTTCCCGTTCTTCTACGAGCACATATTTCTGCTCCTCACCCGCTGCGGCACCCGGGGTAATTACTTTTGCACCGCACGGCACATAAGCACTGAGCATCCCCTCCCGGCAGTTCGGCGCACCGCAGACAACCTGAACCTCCGTCCCTCCGATATCGACAGTTGCGATTTTGAGGTGCGCTTTCACCGGATGGGGCGTTACTTTCTTGACCAGCGCGCAGACGGCATTAGCAAGCGGCGATGCCGTGGTAATCATTTCTTCCACCTCGGCAACGCGCGTGGTAATTAGGCTGCAGAAATCGTCTGCGCTGAGTTCGCTAAAATCAACGTAGTCGCTGAGCCAGTTCCGTGAAATTCTCATCGCCTGCTCACACCTAGGAAAATTGCTTCAGAAAGCGCAAGTCGCAGCCCTGAAGATGCCGGATATCGTCAATCTGATAACGGGACATTACCAAACGGCTTAAGCCCAACCCGAAGGCAAAACCTTGCCATTCCTTCGGGTCAATGCCGCCGTATTCCAACACACGCGGATGAACCAAACCGCAGGGAAGAAGCTCAAGCCAGCGCCCTTGGAACCAAATATCAAGTTCAAAGCCCGGTTCAACGAAGGGAAAGTAGCCGGGACGGAGGCGTATCGTCGGGCGAAACCCAAAGATTTCCCGGAGCAGCGTCTTCATGAAGTAAATAAGATGCCCAACCGTAACCACCCGATCAACCATCATACCCTCCATCTGATAGAAGGTATGCTCGTGCGTCGCGTCAATTCGTTCGTAGCGGAAACATCGCCCGGGAGCGACAATGCGCAGCGGGGGCTTGAGCTGCTCCAAGGCGCGCACCTGCATCGCTGATGTCTGCGTGCGCAGGAGCGCTCCTCCGGTGGTCCAGATTGTATCCTGCATATCACGCGCCGGGTGCGTAGCAGGAACATTCAGTGCTTCGAAATTGTAGTACTCGGATTCAACTTCCGGGCCATCAACGACTTGAAAGCCCAAACCGGTAAAAATCCTCTCCAATTCGCGCTGCACGCGTGAAAGCGGATGAATGGAACCGGGAGAAAAGGATGGGCAAAGCGCACTGGCTGGCAAAGTTACATCTATCCATTCTCCGGCAAGCCTCAGCGCCGCATCTTTTCGTGCAAGCTCCCGCTGCCGCGCCGCAAAGAGCTGTTCTAAATGTTCTTTGACTTCATTAAGAGCCGCGCCGGTTTCACGGCGACGGTCAGGGGCAACGCTTTTTAGGTCCTTTAAAAGCAGGGTCAAGCGGCCCTTCTTGCCCAAGAGCGCAATGCGGTGCTGGTCGAGCGCTGCTGCATCACCAGCAGACTGGATTAAGGCCGCACCTTCGCTTTTCAGTGCGCTGATGGCATCAAGGTCGATCACGGAGTGAAAGTTCGCCCAATACTAGCCCTGCGCGTTCTTGGCGATGTCAGCGATTGCCGCAAATGCTGCCGGATGATCCGCACCAATTTCGGCTAGGACTTTCCGGTCAAGCTCGATTCCTGAACGCTTTAGGCCATTGATAAACTGCGAGTAAGATACTCCGTTTAAGCGGCAGGCGGCATTAACGCGTGCAATCCAAAGGGCGCGGAAATCACGTTTGCGGTGCTTGCGTCCCGAATAAGCATGCTGCAAGGATTTATCCACACGCTGCCGGGCTTGGCGGATAGTATTCTTGGACCGTCCGCGAAACCCTTTGGCAAGTTCGAGGATACTGTTCCTGCGCCTCCTGGCTTTAACTCCTCGCTTTACTCTCATCGCTCTCTACTGCTCCATTAATCCTGAATTCACTGTATCAGCCGTTAGGCAGCAAGCGGCTTACATCCCGGCTGTTTGCTGAAGAAACATAACCACCCTGGCGAAGCCTGCGCTTTTGCTTCCGTGTTTTCTTTGTCAGTATGTGACGGCGGTAAGCGCAAGCACGCTTAACTTTTCCGCCGCCTGTGACTTTCAGCCGTTTTGCAGCACCACGATTTGTTTTTACTTTCGGCATTGGTTGAAACCGCTTCTATTTCCAAAAAAAAGACAACCCCTACAATCCACAACAAAGTGAGAAAATCAAGGGGGCTCAACTTAACAGCTTTGCCGGTATTTCGCTAGCCAAACGCTGCGAATAACCGCTGGACCACCGGGAAGCATATTGTGCATGGCTTGATAGCATTTAAATTCGACAAGAATCAAGTGGTTAAGCGATTAAACGCTAAATTACCCGATATTATTAGTGCGCTTATTTCTTGTTGACGGCCCAGATACCTCCTGCTAACTGTCTTGCGAGTCAAAACAGGCGCGTAGCTCAGTGGGAGAGCATCTGCTTGACGTGCAGAGGGTCGTGGGTTCAATCCCCTCCGCGCCTACCAGTTTTCAGTTCGCTTTAGGTGTTGGCCAAACGGGTCGCAGTTGTTCGAACCTAAAGCCAGGAAAGGTCCTTTCCAATCACCAACTCACGCATGGTTGCATGGTGAGTATTCTTCATTGGGATCTCTCGAATATCGAAGCCGTGTTTATTGGCCAGTTTCCTAACCTGCGCCTCATTATCATAGGTCATTAAAAAATCACCCTTCAGCGATTCACAAATAGAAAAAAGAAGTTCGTGATCTAACTCAAAGCACTTATACAGCCGGTTCCCCGCTCGTTTGCCCGCAACGGTATAAGGCGGATCAATAAAAAAGACAGCAGAAGATCGGTTCTTATACTCGCCAAGCACTTTAAGACCATCTCCCTCAATAAACTGAATGCGGTCTCTCACTCCTTCTATCGCAAGAATACGTCGGTAAAGAGTCTGTGGATACCACCTAGAATGAATGCCCTTGCCATTCTCTCCGTTCTTTAGCAAACCGCTTCCCGGCGCCAAAATACCACCATGATAAGTTCGATTCTTCAGTATGGTTTGAAATGCTTTGCGTCCAGCGCTCCTAGGGGATACCGCCAGTTCCGCTTTAACACTCTCACAGCTCAACTCGAAACCAACGATACGCTGAGCAAGATTTTTTGCACCGCCTGTAAGGATGGTCGTCCAAACCGCGGCGATCTCATCATCTAGTTCTGCCATCAATACTTTATGTGCGAGGTTCTCGAATGCAACGGTAAGACTAATTATACCGCCACCGACAAACGGTTCGACAAATTCTCGTGGTTTGCGAGCGAAGGATCCAAGCCACTGTCGCAGCGTCGGCACAAACCATGTTTTCCCTCCCGGATAGCGAAAAGGGCTTCTCTGCGGCACGCTGGCGACATTGACCACCTGCTGCTGAACTGGAAAGTCAAAAAACGCAAGTTGTTGTCTATGGGAAGTCTTCATTTACCTGGGAAATCAATAGTACCAACCTCCGCCGGCATTTTGTTGGCTATTTTGTCATCTAGCTGCACTTGCAGATGAGCGATAAAGTCTGCTTCATCTCCGGGCTCGGCATGCGTAATTCGCTGCAATGCAGTTTGAAATTTGGTATAGCGAACATCATCGAGAACTAAATGGTAGCGATTTTCGCCGGCATCGTGCTTAAGGTCGTAAATAAACCAGGCCATCTCACCTTCTTGCTCCGAAACTTCCTCAAGCGAAGGCAGTGTTGCAAAGAAAGTCTTATTCAAAGCAACCGCGGTTTTCCGTTGCCAAGCGTGCAGTATCCCGCCCTTGTAGATTAACTGTGGCGCGAGTCTTTTTCTGGATGATGACAGGTAATCCGGTCTTGGATACTTCGCATTTCCGCTCCAGTCCATCGCATGTCGTTTTTCGGGATCGTCCATATAATACTGAAACGGATTCGTTATATTGCCAGATATATAGACGGCCTGAACCTCCAGTGCCCCGTACCCGGTTACCCGGCCTTGCGCGTCATAGGACACAAGGACGACATCAATATTTCCGGCTGAACCTCCATGTTTATCGGCGAGGCGCACTTCTGTTAATGAAGTCCAACGCGTACTCCTCGGAAAGAAAAATTTAGCTGCATCGCTGGCTACTCGCCACCCTTCCCTAAATCTTACAGGACAAATAATCACCGGATTAGCATCCGCCTGGATACTACATACGCCGAGTGGATTATCCACCCGAGACTTAGTGCAATTTGGGACGATATTGTTGAATGGGCACAGGCAATTTTCTCGAAAACGTCGAGCATTTTCCGTAAGGTTATCAGGGGGATAACCGAACACCTCAGCGAGCGGTTGCTTTGCCCGACTCATGACCTTCTCCCTATCACTCGCATCATCACTCTCTGTCAACACTCTCTTTTACCTCCAAGCTTAAAGCAGAGTAAAGTTATTCATCTTTTGAAGAATAGTGCCTGAGTTTCCGTAATTGGTTTATCGTTCAAATACTTGCGTTTGTTTCGTGAAGGGTAAAGCGCGAGGGTATTTATCATACACAAGATCAATGCCAAATATATAATTCAAGCTGTTTACGCTAAATAGTCCCACTTTGTCAGGCCTCTAGCATGAATAGACTAAAACATCTGTGTTGGTTGAGCATAATGGTAATCGTTTCCCCCTCCTACATACAGGCTCAAACCGACCGCCAATTATCGATCGGCGCGATTCTGCCGCTGAGCGGCGAAAACGCTTTTTGGGGAATAAATCCCAAAAGAGGGATTGAACTCGCACTGCGCGACATCCAGCAAGAAGCTCCGGAACAAGCGCATCTGCGCATCATTTACGAAGATGACCAGTGCGATCCCAAACGGGCGGTATCGGCTTTCCACAAGCTTGTGAACGTCGACAACGTGCGCATCATTCTTGGCCCGTCATGCTCATCGGCAGCTTTAGCCGTCGCTCCCCTTGCCGAAAAGCACAAAGTTTTGCTTTTCCCATTCGCTGAAGCCGACTCTCTTTCGCATGCCGGCGAGTATATATTCCGGCTCTGGATTCCAAACGGACGACAAGCACGCAGTCTCGCGCGCTTCATCAGCGCATCGGCAAAACATTTTACGGCGGCGATTCTCTCCATAAAAAACGCTTACGGCGAAACATTCAGCAGCATCTTTGCCGATGAATTTGCCCGGCTGGGACGACATGTTTCCATCAAGGAGGAATATTTGCCGGAGGACAACGACCTGCGCGGGCAGCTATTGCGTATCAAAGCAAAGAAGCCGGAAGCTCTCATACTTATCGGCTATATTCCGGACAGCGCACGCATCGTCCGTCAGGCCAAAGCACTCGGGCTTTCTCTGCCGCTTTTCGGCTGCAGTACTTTGAACAGTCCCGATTTCTTGAGTGACGCGGGAGAAGCCGCCGAAGGCATGGTCATCTTCGACTTGCCCGATTTGACTCAGGCCGCGTTTCGAAGCCGCTGGTTAGAAGCCTACGGCGCAGCATGGCCCGGACTGCAAAGCGGCGCGCCGCTCTTCTATGACATCACTCGGCTGCTTGCACAGCGGACACTCGGGAATGGCGCAGACATTCGTCAGTTGCGGCAGCATCTGCTTACCTCAATATATTCCGGAATTTCAATGAAGCTGCAGTTTGATGAATTTGGCGACCTTGTGGGCGAGCATCAGGGATTTCGTCTGCAAAATAAAGTGTTTGTGCCTATTGCGGCTGGGAGTCATTAACCGCTGCTGCTTCCTTCGGAACCAACGTCTGAAAAGTCTGCCGTTTGCTTGCTAAAGATGCCGCCGCTTGCAAATCTTTTCCGCCTAACGCAAGATGTCTGCCCAGCCGTTTGGTTCAAAGAACAAGGAGTTCAAAACACCATGGCCGAGATTGTTGACTTTTCTGTTTTCTCACCGCTTGCCGAATCTGCCCTCCCGTCCCCAGATAAAACGGATGATACTCCGGAACGCGCATACTCGCTCGATAACCTGGAGAAAGAAATTATCCGCCGCTTGAATGAAGACGGACGAAAGCCGTTCCAAACAATCGCCAAAGAAGTGGGAGTGGACGAAAAAACTGTGCGCAACCGTGTTTCGCGCCTGCGCGAAAGGGGCCTGCTTCGTGTGCTGCCTTCCGTTTCGGGGAACAGGCTGCGCGACTGTCTTACGGAGATAGTCGGCGTGACGATTACCCAAGAGTATCGCGCCCGGATGCGCGAAGTAGCCGGCAATATCGCAGCGCTCCCGGCAGTATCCTGGGTCGGAATAGTAATGGGGCGCTATGACTTGCTGGTGGAGGTGGTGGTGCGCTCGCGTGCAGCGCTGACGCAGTTTCAACTGAGCGAGCTTACCGCCGTGGCCGGTGTCGGCACCGCGGAAGGATTCTTGGTGCTTTCACATCATGGCATGAGGGGAGTGCCCTTTACCGATGCCGTCCTTAGTTCAGATCGCTGACTTCGATCCAAGCACTCGCCAGCCGGAAGACTATGTTGTTTTCGGCGGCACTTTCGACCCGATCCACGAAGGGCATGTTAATGCTGTGCGAAGGCTCGCCAGGCTGTTTCCCCTGGTCATCGTCGCGCCCACTTCGCAGAATCCATGGAAGCTCGACCAAGCACAGCCGGTGCCATTTGCGCTGCGCGTCGCGATGATTCAGCTTGCGCTCGATGCCGAAGAAATGCCGCATATTCGCGATCTTACCGACTTCGGCATCGCCGTCGCGGACAAAGAATATATTTACGCCGAAGACGCGGTGCGCTACTTCCGTGCGCTGCGTCCGGGAAAGCTTTATTGGGCCTGCGGCGAGGATATCGCGCACACCATCCAACATTGGCGAAACTGGGAAACCTTGGGCGTCACCACAATCGTCGTCCCGATTGAAATTGATACTCATTCGACGCTGGTGCGAAACGGGAACTACCCGCCTCATCCAGCGCTGGTCGAGTTTATCAAGGAACACGCATTGTACGGGGAAAGACGCGGCTAGGTCGAAAATAAGTGAATTAATTTTGCCTCGGCGTGGTCCAGAGGCTTCGCCCAGAGCGATGCTGCCGCTATTTCTTATACTCACGTTGATCGACCAATCGTTAACCGGTGTTAAGTGGGCGATGCACCGGGACTCAGATTGAGCCTCCGGTGCATCTTGTCCTGCACGGCGGAGGTTTGGAAAACCTCATTCGGCCTCAGCCGGCGGCTTGTCCGCGGGCGGTTTCTCTTTCGGCGGCGTCCCTGGCAGCTGATCGAGATACTTGAAGCGCGAGACGATAGCCTCCGCTTCAGACAGCGTACCGAAGCGCTTGACGGTGCGGCGGATATTATAGATATCCGCTGCCGTCGCTTTCAGATCGCTCCGGGAGCCCGAGCCAAGCGACTGCTCAATCTCCACGAGCCGCGCGCGAGTCAAGCGGTAAAGCGGCGAATCCATGCGCTTGAGCACCGGCATCTTTTCCATCTCGGCGAGCAGCTCCTTTGCCCGCTCACGAAGATAATCCGCATCTTCGAAATAGATGAAGTATTCGATGTCTTCCCCAGAGAATGCCTTCAGCTCTTTGAGGGCATCCACCACCTTGCTGGCGCGGGCAAGCCGCTTCTCGATATCGTTGAGCTGCTCGTCGCTGAGCGGCTTGGAGTGGGTCACGACCCCTTCCAGGTTCATGATATCGAAGTCGAGCTGCTTCATGGCCTTCTCGGCCAGCGGGTCCTGACCGTACAATGCGGTAAGCAGCGTGCGCGTTCCGCCCGCCTCCTTCAGCAGCATCTC